>NZ_AOMD01000021.1 GCF_000336915.1 Halococcus saccharolyticus DSM 5350
GTCCCCGAGGCCGGGCTGCACGCCCGCCCCGCGTCCACGTTCGTCCGGACTGCAAACGAGTTCGACGCGGACATCGAAATCGCGCCCATCGAGGGCGAACCGGTGAACGCCCGGAGCATGCTTGCAGTGACGGGACTCGGAGTCGAGAGCGGCGAGGACGTCAGACTCTTCGTCGAGGGTGCAGACGCGGCGGCCGCGCTCGACGCGCTCGAAGCCGTGCTCTCGACGCCGGAGGAAAGCAGTGGAGAACGCGAAGACGGTGACGGGGGAACGGACGAAGTGGTGGAAGACGGGAACGGGACGGAGAAGGGATGAGGACGCTCGACGGCGTCGGGGTCACGCCGCAGTCCGGCATAGGCACAGCAACGTGGTACGACGACCGTGCGGACCTCCCGGAGCCTCCGGACCCCCACGACATCGATCCCGAAGCAGAGTGGGACCGCTTCGAGAACGCCCGGAACGAGGCGCGGACCGAACTCGAACGCGAACGCGAGCGCGTCGAACGGGCGGTCGGCGCGGAGGAGGCCGCGGTCTTCGAGGCGCACGTCCAGTTCCTCGACGATCCTCAGATCACCGAGAACATCGAGAGCGGCGTCGAGGAGGGACTGCCGGCCGAACACGCCGTCAAGCGGGCGTTTGTCGACGGCATCGAGCAGTTCGAGAGCATGGCGGGACGGACGGCCGAGCGCGCCGACGATCTCCGGGACGTCCGTGACCGTCTGCTCCACACCCTGACCGACGGCGAACGTGTCGACCTCGCCAGTCTCCCCGAGGGAACAGTGCTGCTCGCCGAGCGGCTGACGCCGAGCGACACCGTCCAACTCGACCCCGAGAGGATAGCGGGCTTCGCCACAGCACTCGGTGGGCGGACCTCGCATGCGGCGATCTTCGCGCGCGCTATCGGCCTACCGGCGGTGGTGGGCGTCGGCGACGCGCTCGCCGACGTCGAGGCAGGAACGGGGGTCGGCGTCGATGGCGAGGCGGGCACGATCCTCGTCGAACCTGACGACGAGTCGAGCGAGCGCCTCGCCGACGCGCGCGAGGTCACGATCCGGCACGAACCGGTCTCGACGACCGATGGGACGCACATCGAGGTGGCCGCGAATCTCGGACGGCCCGCGGAACTCGACGGCGCGCGCGCGGCGGGTGCGGACGGCGTCGGGCTCTTCCGCACCGAGTTTCTCTTCCTCGATCGCGACGCGCCGCCCGACGAGGATGAACAGTACGAGGCGTATCTCGAAGCGTGCACGGCGTTCGACGGGCGGGTTGTCGTGCGTACACTCGATGTCGGGGGCGACAAACCGATTCCCTACCTCGATCAGCCCGAGGAGACGAACCCGTTTCTGGGCGAGCGCGGCATCCGGCGCTCGCTCGGCCTCGATGGAGAGCTGTTCGAGACCCAGCTCCGGGCGCTGCTGCGAGCTGGCGCTGGGGCGGAACCCCTCTCGGTGATGTTTCCGCTCGTCGCCACAGTTGAGGAGCTCGACACGGCGCTCGACACGGTCGAGCAGGTCACCGACGACCTCGCGAACGAGGAAGTCGAACACGCGATGCCGGAGCTGGGCGTGATGATCGAAACGCCGGCGAGCGTGCTCGTGGCCGCGGAACTCGCCGCACGCGTCGACTTTCTCTCCATTGGGACGAACGACCTCGCGCAGTACACGATGGCCGCCTCGCGGGAGAACGAGCGCGTCGCGACCCTGCACGACGCGCGCCAGCCATCCGTACTGCGCGCGATCCGCCGGACGGTCGAGGCGGGCCACGAGGCGGGCGCGTGGGTCGGGATGTGCGGTGAGATGGCTGGCGATCCCGCCCTCACCGAACTGCTCGTCGGACTGGGACTCGACGAACTCAGCATGAGCGCCGTGACGATCCCGGACGTGAAGGCAGCAGTAGCGGAAATCGATCGCGAACGGGCGCGTGAGCGGGCCGAACGCGCGCTCGTGGCCGAGACGAAAGACGACGTGCTTCGGGTTCTCGACGACTGACTCTCCTCATTTCGAGACCAACGCGCCGGCTGCGGACGAGTGGCCGACGGCCCGAACGGACAATTTGGGAGTTACCGTATCGGGGGTGTGCTTACCGTGCTCACCCGCTTTCGAGGGTGGAAAACCGACGAGGTTGCCACAGAAAAGACGGAAACGGCTGTGTTTTCTCGAAACGGCGGTGGAAGAGCCACGAATGCTCGCAAGAACTTTGATCCGCCGGTCCGTGAGAAGAAGTGGCATGAAGAAACTGATCAACGAACCGTCGGCCGTCGTCGACGAGATGCTCGACGGGATGGTCGCGGCCCACCCCCAGCAAGTACGACGACTCGACGGGGCCGAGGTGCTCGTTCGGAACGCCGCGCCGGTCGAGGGGAAAGTGGGGATCGTCAGCGGCGGCGGGAGCGGCCACGAGCCGACCCACGCGGGCTACCTCGGCCCGGGAATGCTCGACGGCGCGGCTGCGGGCGAGATGTTCACTTCGCCCACTGCCGACCAACTGGGAGAGATGATCGGGGCCTGTGACGGCGGCGAAGGCGTCCTCTGTGTCGTCAAAAACTACGAGGGCGACGTGATGAACTTCGACACCGCCGCGGAGATGGCCGACATGGAGGGCGTCGAGGTCGTACAGGTCGTGGTGAACGACGACGTCGCCGTCGAGGATTCGCTGTACACCTCGGGTCGGCGTGGGGTCTGTGGGACGATCTTCGTCCACAAGATCGCGGGCGCGAAGGCCGCACAGGGAGCGCCGCTCTCGGCGGTAGCGACGGTCGCCGAGAAAGCCATCGACCGCGTCGGGACGATGGGGATGGCGCTCACCTCGTGTGTCACTCCGGAGAAGGGCGAACCCACGTTCGAGCTGGGTGACGACGAGATCGAACTCGGCATCGGCATCCACGGCGAGCCAGGGACGGAGCGCACGGACGTGATGACGGCCGACGAAGTCGCCGATCACCTCACCGAAGCAGTGCTTGCGGACCTCGACCTCGACGCGGGCGCGGAGGTGGCGACCATCGTCAACGGGATGGGCGGGACGCCCCTCTCGGAACTCTACATCGTCAACCGCCGGGTGCAGGAGGTGCTCGGCGAGCGGGAGATCGAGACACACGAGGCGTGGGTCGGCGACTACATGACCTCGCTCGACATGTGTGGCTGTTCGGTCACCGTCATGGAACTCGACGAGGAGCTGAAGGAGTTGCTCACGTCCTCGGTCGACACGCCGGCGCTGACGGTGGCCGAGTGAACGCGCTCGGACCGTCCGGACGACGGGCGTCGAGCGGAATCGTGCCCGGAACCGGATCAGGACCGGATATGGGCTGGAGCGGTCTCCACCAAGCGCCCGGCACAAACGCTTTGACGCTCTCCCGACAGTAGGCGGTATGGCAGACGAGGACGCACAGCGCGAGGCGCTGCTTGACGCCATCGAGAACGTCGCTGCGCGGTTGGCCACGGAGAAATCACACCTCACCGAACTGGATTCGGCCATCGGCGACGCCGACCACGGGGCGAACATGGACCGCGGGTTCGCGGCCGTCGTAGAGGAGGTCGAGGGGGTGGACGATGCGTCGGTCGCCGAAATAACCAAGACCGTCGGGGTGACGCTCGTCTCGACGGTTGGCGGGGCGTCGGGACCGCTGTACGGCGGGTCGATCATGTCCGCGAGCGGGGAGTTGGAGGAAGGGATCACCGCCGAGACGGCCGTCGCGTTCGCGGAGGCCTACCTCGAAAAAGTACAGGATAGAGGCGACGCGCAGGTGGGAGCGAAGACGATGGTCGACGCGCTCACACCGGCGGTCCACACGTTCAAGAAATCGATAGAACAGGACGACCTCGATCCCCTCGAAGCGCTGGCGAAGGCGGTCGACGCCGCCGAGCGCGGGGCGCGATTCACGACCCCGATTCGAGCGAAGAAGGGCCGCGCGTCGTATCTCGGCTGGCGCTCCGTCGGGCATCGCGATCCGGGCGCGACGAGCACGCTGTTCATCCTCGAAACGCTGCTCGCGACGGCCGAAGACCACCTCGACGGCGGTGTGGAACGCGACGCGGTCGCGCCGACGACGCCCGACGAAACTCCCGACACCGACGGTGATAGAGTGGATGGCGAGGGAACGGACGCGGAGGGCGGGTAATCGATGACCGGACTCGTGGTGGTTTCACACAGCACGAAGGCCGCAGAGGGCATCGTCGAGATCGCCGCCGAGATGGGTGGCGAGCGCGCGCGCATCGAACCCGCCGGCGGCGATCCCGAGGGGGGCATCGGAACCACCGTCGAGAAGATCGCGTCGGCCATCGAGCGCGCGGCCGACGGCGACGGGGTCGTGGTGTGCTGTGACCTCGGCAGCGCGGTGATGAACGCCGAGATGGCGATCGAGACCGCCACGATCGACGAGGAGATCGTCATCGCCGACGGCCCGATACTGGAGGGGGTGCTCAACGCCGCCGTCGAAGCGACGAGTCCGCAGGCCACGGTGGAGTCGGTCGTTGCGGCCGTCGAGGCGGCACGCGAACACTGAGAGGGCGACGACCACCGGTGTTTAAGCGCCTCGCGCGTGTGGGTTGGTCCGCGATGCCAGACGTCCATCTCGACGAGGACACCGTCGACCGGCTCGATCGCCTCCGCGTCGACGAAGAGTCCTACGACGAGATCGTGACCGAACTCATCAATATCTACGAGACAGAAGAGCGCACGCTGTTTCGTGGCGGTAGTCCCTAGCTCTTCGCGCTCGCGCGGATGTCGTCCCACTTTCCTCGCTCTTCGAGGCGTTGCTGGAGTTCGTCGGCGTAGCGTTGGGTCAGTCGCTCGGCGTCGTCGATCCGCTCTTGGTCGGTGCCACCGTCGCCGCCACCCATCCCGAGCGCGCTCTTGATCGAGCCGAAGACCCCACCGTCGTCGCTTCCGCCCGATCCCTCGTCGCCCATCGCACCCATTCCGCCCATCCCGCCACCCACGTTGTCGAGTTCGGGCATGATGTGCGGGAGATTATCGGTGTTCGCGACGAGACGATCTTCGCCCCCTGTTGACTGTTCGACTTCGAACTCGACGGCGGTCATGATGAGTCCCCACTGCTGGCGGGAGAACTGGGAGTTCTCGACTGTCGAGGCGAACTCCTGATCGACAGCCATCCGATCGCCGGCGATCCTGTCGCTCCACTCGCGGTCGCTCATGACCGGGGTTGGACGGGGGTGCGTATCAGGCTTCCGTGCACGGCGGGTACGGTTGCGGTAGTGGTGTGGTTGCGGTGCGGGCCTGGCGGATGAAGGGCGAGCGAACGGAGTGAGCGAGCGGGTTTTTTAGTCCACCGGAAGATTCGCTTCGCTCGTCTTCCGAGCCTTGCTTCGTTACGCTCAGCAAGACAGGTTTTTACGAGTAGCGAGGGACGCGAAGCGTCCCTCGTACCGTGCGAGCGGGCCGAGGGCCCGCGAGCAGAGAGCGGTGCCCGCAGCGCGAGCGAAGCGAGCGCGAGGACACCCGACGTGGTTCGAAAGGCGCTTCGCGCCTTTCGTCATGCCGAGACGGCTTCGCCGTCTCGTAGCAAAATAAAAAGTGGGCCTTAGAGTACCTGGTCGATACTCTCGTACTCTTCGGTCGTGACACCCTCGTCGGTGATCGTGGAGACGATGATGCCGTTACCGCTGGCGGTGTCGCGCTCGACCGCACTCTTGACAGCGTGTGCGGCGACCGTTTCGGCCTCGTCGTTGCTCAGGCCCTCCTCGTACTGCTGTTCGAGGACACCGTAGGCGAACGGCGAGCCCGAGCCGGTCGCGTTGTAATCCTCTTCCATGACGCTGCCCGAGGGATCGATACTGTAGATATGACTCCCCTCGTCGTCGACACCGCCGAGGATCGGGTGCACGATGAAGAAGGCACCACTGCGGAGGAAGTTCGAGGTCAGCGTCGAGAGCGCCTGCATACTCATCTCCTCGCTACGGCGGGCCTCGTAGAGGTCGACCTCCGCCCGGAGGTTGCTGATGAGCGCTTGGGCCGGACTCACCGCGCCGGAGATGGTGAGCGCCCCGCGAGGGTGGATCTCGGCGATTTTCTTCGCCTGCTTGCTCGACACCATGTTGCCGAAGCTCGCGCGGCGGTCGGTGGCGAGCACGACGCCCTCGCTGGTCGTGAGGCCAACGGTGGTCGTGCCCGTCTTGGTCATCTCCGATTTGTCCATCTCGGGCTCGGGGAGCGTGCCGAGCTCCGGCCCGTAGACGTCCTCCGACGTCTGCAGACTAGGCTGAGAGAGGTTCTGGCCGTCGGGAAGCTGAGGCATACGTCTCGTTCGTCCCGGACGCTGATAAAGCCAGTCTTTCACACTCGGATTGCCGATTCGGGCCGCAGGAGCGAGTGGTGTTACTCGTCGGTCGCGCCTTCGTGGGCCTCGCCGAGTCGGTCGACGAGTCGTCCGATCGGGAGCGTCATGCCCAGTCGTTCGGTGAGTAGTGCGAGCGGGAACGTGACGATACCGAGCACGAGGGCGCTCTGATACGCGGCGAACAGGGTCGTGCGGCGCAGCCGTTCGATCATGTCGTCACCCGAGGGACCGACAGAGACCTATATAACTATTTCGAGTCGCTGAACCGCTCGTATCGAAAGTACACTGCCGCAGTCGTGCGATTCAACTATTTTTGATCGCACCACAAGTACACCTGACCTCGGTGACGTCCGATCCGAATCGCTGGTGTTGATCACCGTTGTCGTCGCGATAACTTATGGACAGCATCGCGTTCACGTGCGCGTCGGAACGAATCACGTCGCACCGGATCGTCACGACCGGCGACGGAACCGCAAGGCACGTCACGCCCCGGAGCAGATGGGAGATATGAGCGATTATCTCGTGGCGATGGAGGCGGCATGGTTGGTCCGGGACGTCGACGACGTCGACGACGCGATCGGGGTCGCGGTCAGCGAGGCCGGCAAGCGACTCAACGAGCGCGATAAGTCCTACGTTGAGGTCGATGTCGGCGCGACTGGTTGTCCAGCCTGCGGCGAGCCGTTCGACTCGGCGTTCGTCGCGGCCGGTACCGCGATCGTGGGGCTCGTCCTCGAAATCGAGATCTTCAACGCTGACGGCCGCGAGCACGCCCAGCGGATCGCGAAGAGCGAGGTCGGCGGCGCGCTGCGGGACGTGCCCCTCGACATCGTCGAGACCATCGAACACGATCCAGAAGAAGACGCGGAAGCGTAGGCCATTGAATGCGGTGCGGCGGTAGTGCGGAGCGACGGGAACCTGACGGATCGAGGGCGAGCGCCTGAGCGGTTCTGCGGTGCTGTGCGGTGGCGGTAGCGGAGAGCGTAGCAACTGCACCGCGAACGAGCCGGAGGCGAGTGAGCGGGGTTTTCGATCTACCGGAAGACGTTCGCGTCTGCCGAGCCTTCGCTCGCTTCGTCTTCGCGCGGCAAAGCCGCGCGAACAGTCCGCGGGACCGGAGATCCCGCGCTACTCACGAAGACATCTTTGTGAGGAGTTGAGCGCGACCGCAGGGAGCGCGAACCCCTGAAGTAAATAGGTGGGATCAGGAGAGGTGGGCGGCCACGTCGGCCTCGGTGATGATCCCAGCCATTCGCCCGCTCTCGACCACGATCACGGCGTCGTGGTGATCGAGATGGGTATCGACCGCGTCGAGCGTCGCGTCGGGGGCCACAGTGGTAATCGACTCGCGCATCACGTCGGCCACCGGGAGCTCGGCGGCGTCGTCGGTTCCGGCGCGGCGGATGTCACTGTTCGAAATGATCCCAACTGGGTACTCGTCGTGGACCACCGGAAGCTGGGAGTAGCCCGCCTCACCCATCCGTTCGATGGCCTCTCGAACGCTGTCGTCGGGGGCGACGTGAACGACCGACTCGCCCATCAGGTCGCGCGCACGGCGAATCCCGCCCTCGGCGGCGTCGAGCGCGGTCACGATCCGCCGGAGCGTCGAGAGCCGCGGATCGACATCCCCGCTCTCGATCCGCGCGATCAGCGGCTGGGAGACCCCTGCCCGCTCGGCGAGCGCACTCTGGGTGAGATCGACCTCGTGACGGCGTTCGCGGAGGTCGTCGGGCGTCGGCAGCTCCATGTCCGGCGATAACTACGGGTAATGAAAAGCCTTCCGGGTCTCCACTTTCTTCGTCGGGTACGCTCGATTCGTTCGCAGCCCAACACCTGACACTCCACGCGACCGCAACCGCCACCGCACGACACCGTCCGAGCCCTCGATCCACCAGGAGAGCTTGCTCTCCTGAGCCTCGACTCGCTTTGATCGTCGAGACGCCGAGGTCCGCCCTGCGACCGCACCGCTACCGCAACTCACCGCCACCGCACCCGCCGGCCGACGGCCGGCAGCGACGCGCCTTTGATCTCCACCGACGAAGGGAAGCCAATGCGTCGAGCGCTCGCCGTCGCGGCCTGTTGCGTTCTCGTGATCGGGGCGACACCGGCGAGCGCGCACGGCCAGCACCTCTCGGCGGACGCACAGTACGCCGACAACGGCACGGTCGTGATCGAGTCGCTGTTCACCGCGACCGGCGGCTTCCTCGTGCTCCACGCCGACGACGGTGGCGAGCCCGGCGCGCCGATCGGCCACACCCCGATCGAGTACGGCTACGAGACCGGGCTCACGGTCAACGTCAGCGACGAGGCGTGGCAGGCGTGGAACGGTCCGCGGACTGTGTGGGCGGTGCTCCACCTCGACGACGGCGACGGTGAGTTCGACCCAGCCGACGACGAACCGGCACCGGCCTTCGGCGGCAGCGCGAAACAGTCGTTCGCCGTCGGCAAGCGCGCAGCCGGTCCGGCGAGTGTCGTCGCGTCCGGATTCGGTAGCCAGCCAACGAACAGTTCAGTAACGATCGAACGGGTCGCGCTCGGTCGTGACGGCGCGGTCGTCGTGCGCGCCGATCGAGACGGCGAGCCGGGCGCGGTCGTCGGGCGCACCGCGCTCGCCGCTGGCGTCCACGAGAACGTCAGCGTCACTCTCGATCGGTCGTACTACCGTGATCAGGACTCACGCTTCGGGCTATGGGCTACCGTTGCGGAACGCGGATCACCCGTGATGATCGATAGTGGGCCCGTGGCGAGCGACTTCACCGTCCGAAAGGCCGCCAACACCACCGAAACTGACGCGACGACGGCCACAGCGACGAGCGCCCGCTCTACGACTGGGACGAGCGAGGCGTCGACGACTGAAGGACCGGGATTCGGCCTCGCGGCAAGTGTGCTCGTGATCGCCGGAACTGTGGCGCTCGCGCTGGCCCGCAGACGACGGCGGTGAGTCGACGGACTGGGGACGTTCGACGCCCGTACCAGAACCGGCTTTTGGCTGTGGTCCGTAGTTCGGGCGATGCCGTCCAGCCCCGATCGTGGTCTATCGCGACGCGAGTTCGGCAAGGCTGCCGTCGCGCTCGGCGGGGCGAGCGCGCTCACGGCGTGTCTCGACCGCTTCCGGAACGAGCCCGAAGAACCCGTCCCGAGCGGCGTCGCCAGCCTCGAACAGCTCCCGACGCGTCAACATGCGTGGCGCGACCGCATCCGACTCGACGATCACGGCAACGCACTCCTTCCGCGCCACCAGATCCTGCTCTATCTGAACCTCGGTGTGGATGGTCCCCCGGGAACGGACGCCCGCAACACCGTCTCGGCGGCGCTTTCGACGCTGGACGAGGCCTACGAACGGAGCCACGAGGGACTCCTCCACTCGATGGCGTACTCGCCGGCGTACTTCGATCGGTTCGACGCGTCACTTCCTGACGACCTCGACCTCCCGCCGCCGCGCCGGCTCTCGGCGTTCGAACAGCCCGATCTCGACACCCAGGACGCCCTGCTCCACCTTGCGAGCGACCGAGCGGACGTCGTGCTCGAAGCCGACGAGGCGCTCACCGGCGACCGCGAGACCGCGAACGGCGTGACCGTCGATGCTCGCCTCACCGATGTCTTCTCGGTCGATGCACGCCGGACCGGATTCGTCGGTGCGGGGATGCCCGCCGAGCGCCAGGGAGAACTCGAAGGGATTCCCGATTCGGGACCAGTACCCGAAAAATCGCCGCTGTTCATGGGATTTCAGGCGGGTTTCCGGAAGAACCAGGCGAGCGAGGACTACGTCACCCTGAACGAGGGCCCCTTCGCGGGCGGCACCACCAAGCACGTCGCGAACATTCGCCAGCGCCTCGACGACTGGTACGGCGAACAGGACTTCGACGAGCGCGTGATGGAGATGTTCTCCCCCACCCACGCCGAAGAGGGTCTCGTCGAGGGTGTCGGGAGTAGTTTGGGAGCCGACAACGGGCTCACCCCTGCGATGATCGACAACATCGACGAGGCCGCCCGCGAGTTCGGCCGTGTCGGTCACGCCCAGAAGAACGCGCGTGCGAACCGTGATCCCGACGGGAACGTCCGCCTGCTGCGCCGGCACTTCGAGTCGACCGACGACGACATCGCGAGCCTCCACTTCCCGACGCTCCAGCGGGGGATCGGGGCGTTCGAGGAAGTGCGGAAAGCGATGAACGGTGTGGACCTCACGGCAGCGACGCCAGCAGTCCGTCAGCGGGTCAACAACGGCATCCTGGAGTACATCTTCGTCGAACACCGCGGGAACTTCCTCGTGCCGCCAATGGCGCTCCGCGCGCTGCCGACGCCGACTGGCGAGTGATTCATCCGCCGGCCTCGGGCGTGCCGCGCCGCTCGACAGAGCTTCGGATCAAGCTATGGATGCATCTCGTAACCAAAATGTCGAATTGAGATTGTTTTTGACACCGTACGAGATATAGGATGCGTATCTTGCATATTGAATACGCTCAATGGCGGAAGTAAGATCGGCGACAACTGGACGCAGAACCACGCGGCTTCGCGTATTTACACCTCGCCTGCGGCTTCCAGTTTGAACCGCTCAATGAATTCTTTGACAACGGACATGCGACTTTCAGCGATACGGTGACCAGGCTCCGTATACATTCGGTCTGGAAGTGAGAGAATCTTCTTATGAAAATGGTTCAGTTGTGTTTGGCCAGCTACAGTCTTGTCCGATTCAATCGGTAACTCTGGATCGTAGAGCGCTTGACCATGCTCTCCACCAAAAGAAAAGCAGCGGGCGATTCCAACTGCTTCAAGCGCGTCAAGATTATCAGCGTCACACAGCAATTTTGCCTCTACCGTCTTCGGCTCGATATCGTTTGAGTAGCGGTGTACTCGGATGCAGTGATTCACCTGCTCGATTTTCGTTTGCTCCAAACCAACATCGGAAAGGATGGTATCTGCCTCCTTAGCACCCCAGATAGCGTGATCATCAATCTGTCCCTGATCTTCGCGCATGCGTCCGATGTCGTGTAGCAACGTTGCTAACCGAAGAACCTGCTCGTTAGCATCGCTCCGTTCGGTCAATAGTGTTTCAGCGAGTCCTTCGACCCGCTGAACATGATACCAATCATGGGATGGAGAAGCCCCCTCAAAATAATTCTGAGCACAGTCGCGGACGGTTGCAATCGTCTCCATATCTCCATGCCTCAATGGTTTCTCATCAAAGCCTGCCATGTACAGTGAAAGTAAATTCTGCGTTCTGAGAGTACTTTTCCAACACTGTTCTCGGTCGGAGCCAAGCAGTTGTTGGCAAGAGTCAGATCAATGAATAAGAGGCAAGAGATAGAGACAGTGGCCAGGTGCGAGATACACGCTCTCCATCTTGCACGAGATTTATGTCAGGGAGAATTTCTTACCCTAGTGCACAGTGCGATCGACTCATGATCTGACGGTTGAAACTCCACTCAGTCGAGTTCGAGATCGCGAACAGCGACACCGGAGCCATCCTCGACGTGGCCGACCACGTGCCCGTCGGTCGCGTCGGCGAGGCGGTCGGCGTCGTCCGGATCGAGCGCCGCGACGAACCCCATCCCCATGTTGAACGTCCGGTACAGCTCCTCGTTGCCGACGTTGCCGGCCTCCGCCACGAACTCGAAGACATCCGGGACGGGTAGTGGGTCGGTGATCTCGTACCGGAACGACCCCATTCGCGAGAGGTTCGTCCAGCCGCCACCGGTAATGTGGGCGGCAGCGTGGGCCGCGTGGTCGTGGAGCGGGTCAAGCAGGTCGGCGTAGATTCGCGTCGGCTCCAGCAACACCTCGCCCACCGTCCGGTCGGGATCGGGTGGGAACGGATCGTCGTACTCGCCCGCGCGGGTGGCGGCCTCGCGCGCGAGCGTCAGCCCGTTCGAGTGAATCCCCGAGGACGGGAACCCAACGAGCGCGTCGCCGGCCTGTGCACCATCGAAGAGGTCGGACTCTTCCGCGAGGCCAGCGCACGTCCCCGCGATGTCGAGACCGCGAACTACCTCGGGCATTACGGCGGTCTCACCGCCGACGAGCGCCACGCTCGCGCGCTCGGCCCCAGCCGCGAGCCCCTCGCCGATCGCGGCCGCGGTCGCGTCGTCTGGCTCGTCGACCGCGAGATAATCGACGAACGCTACCGGCTCGACTCCGGCGGCCACGAGGTCGTTCGCGTTCATCGCGATGCAGTCGATCCCGACTGTGGAGTAGTCTCCCATTGCCTCGGCGACGAGGAGTTTGGTGCCGACGCCGTCGGTCGCCAGCGCGAGATACTGGTCGCCGAGATCGACGAGACCGGCGTAATCACCCTCGGCGTCGTCGTCTCCCACTGCCCCGACGAGCGCTGCGGTCGCGGCCTCGCTCGCCGCGATGTCGACGCCCGTTTCGGCGTAGGTGAGTTCCTCCTCGTCGGTACTCGCAGGCGGCTCGTCGGACTCGTCGGTCATGGCGGAAGCGGCGCGGAGCGCGGACAAAAGCGCACCGGTGGCGGGCTCTCTCGACCTCTGTCCGAGTCACGACGTTTTTCCGTCCCGACGGTCACGCTCGTCGCGTTCCGGATCGCGCTCGGCGGGGTCGCCGTGACCGCCGCCGCCAGGCGTCCGCACGATCACCTCAGTTCCTGCCGCGACGTCCTGAGTGGTTTTCGCCGGCACCGTCTCGCCGTCGATCAGGTTCTCGCCAGTCGCGCCGTCCTCGCCGCCGTCGATCCCCCGAGGCGCGACCCGACGGCGCTCGGTGAGCAGCGAGACGGTCGCGTCGACGCCGAGCGTGACGACACGTTCGATCCCCAACCCGCCGCGATAGCGCCCCGCTCCCCCGCTCCCCGGCCGGAGCGCGTAGCGCTCGACGCAGAGCGGGTAGGCGGCTTCGAGCGCCTCGATCGGCGTGTTCAGCGTGTTCGTCATCCCGACTTGGACGCCGTCCATCCCATCCCCGTTGGGCCGTCCGCCTGCGCCGCCCCCGATGGTCTCGTAGTAGGTGAACCCGTCGTCGGGGTCGTCTCCGTCCGCCCCGGATCGACTGCCGACGACGAGGTTGTTCATTGTTCCCTGGCCGGCGGCCGGCACGGTCTCGGGTGCGGCGTCGGCGAGCGCGGCGAAGATCACGTCGGTTACGCGCTGGCTGGTTTCGACGTTGCCCCCGACGACGGCGGCCGGTGGCTCGGGGTTTAGCACCGATCGCTCGGGCGCAGTAATTGAGATTGGATCGTAACACCCCTGGTTTGGCGGGATTTCCGGGTCGGTGACACAGCGCAGGACGAAGTAAACCGCGCTTTTCGCCACCGCGAGCGGTGCGTTCAGGTTGCCAGTGACTTGGTCTGCCGTACCGGCGAAATCGACGTTCAACTCCCCGCCGTCGATCGTCACCTCGACCTCGATCGGCACGTCCTCGTCGGTTACACCGTCGCCTTCGAGGATATCGTTCGCCGCGTAGGTGCCGTCCGGCAATCCTTCGAGTTCGGTTACCATCCGGTCGTGGGAGTAGTCGATCACGGCGTCGAATGCCGCGAGCAGCCGATCGTGGCCGTAGTCGGCGAGCAGCGAGCGGAGGCGCTCTCCGCCCCGGCGGTTGGCTGCGATCTGAGCGCGGAGGTCTGCCCGGCGTTCGCGGGGGTTCCGGACGTTCGCGAGCACGAGCGCCATCACGGCAGCGTCGATCTCACCATCCGCGACGAGGCGCGTCGGGGGGAGCCGGAGCCCCTCCTGGTGGATTTCGCGCGCGCCGGCTGGCATGCTTCCCGGGACCATTCCGCCGACATCGGCGTGATGGGCGCGTGAAACCGCGTAGCCCACGATCTCACCTGCGGCCGATCCGCGCTCTCCATCCGCTCCGTCCCCTTCGTTGACCTCGTCGTGTGCAATCGGCGAGACCATCGTCACGTCCGGGAGATGGGTCCCACCTTCGAAGGGGTCGTTGAGCACGAACACGTCGCCCGGTTCGGGATCGTGTTTGAGGACGGCGTCGACCGCCTCTGGCATCGCACCGAGATGCACAGGTATATGTTCAGCCTGAGCGACGAGCCGTCCGTCCGCGTCGAACAGCGCGGTCGAGCAGTCCTGGCGTTCCTTGATGTTCGGCGAGTACGCGCCCCGGATGAGGACGTCGCCCATCTCGTCGGCGATGCCTTCGAGCTGGTTCCGCACGATTTCGAGCGTCACCGCATCGAGATCGTTCACATCGTCGGTGCTATCCGTGCTCACGATCCGTCCTCCTTGGTGCAGACGAGCGCTCCGTCGTCGGCAATCACGCCACTCCACGACGGCAGCACGACCGCGGTGCTCTCGTCGGCTTCGAGGATCGCTGGCCCGTCGATCTCGCGACCGGTCGCGAGCCCATCGCGCGCGTAGACCGGCGTGTCGTAGCGTTCGTCGCCGAAAACGGCCGTTCGATCGCCCGTTCGTGGATTGCCCTCGCCGGCGTACGCCACGGTCTGCGGCTCGCGCTCGACAGTGGCGGCCGTCCGTAGCGTGACGAGTTCGACTGTGTCGTCCATCCGGTAGCCGAAGGCGGTCTCGTGGGCGGCGTGGAATCGGGCTTGGAGGGCATCCGGATCGAGGGGATCGTCGACCGGAACAGTGAGCTCGAAGCTCTGACCGACGTACCGACAGTCAGCCACCCGCTCGATCCGGGCGGCCGATGGATCGGCGATGTCGGCGCACACCTCGTCGACGAGGTCGTCGTAGATCTCTTCGACCGCAGCGGCGTCGAGTGCATCGAGCGGTGTCCGGTGGGTCCGGACTGCGTCGTGTTTCTCGTCGGCCGCCAACAGCCCGTAGGCCGAGAGCACCCCACAGGCGCGCGGGATGACAATGGTCTCGATCCCGAGTGCGTCGGCGAGCGCGGCTGCGTGCATCGGCCCCGCGCCGCCGAATGCCGCGAGCCCGAACTGCCGGGGATCGTGGCCGCGCTCGACAGTTACAGAACGGATCGCCCGCGTCATCGCCGCGTTCGCCACTCGATAGACGCCGCGGGCAGCAGCCACTGCCCCGTCGAGGCCGGTAGAACGCGCCTCGCTACCGAGATCCGCCTCCTCGGCGAGTGTGGCGAGCGTCTCGCGAGCTGCCGCCACGTCGAGTTCGAGTTCGCCGCCGAGCGCGGAGCCCTCGCCGATGTAACCGAGCACGACCGCGGCGTCCGTCACCGTCGGATCGGTTCCGCCGCGGCCGTAACACACCGGCCCGGGATCGGCACCCGCACTCTCGGGGCCGACTCTGAGCGCGCCGCCTGCGTCGACCCACGCGACCGAACCGCCGCCCGCGCCCACGGTGGTGAGATCGACCATCGGCGTGCCGATCGGCCGGTTCCCGATCGTGGCGTCGGTCGTGCGCTCGATCTCGCCGTCGCGGACGAGACTCACGTCCGATGACGTGCCGCCCATATCGAACGTGATCAGCCCGCGAAGGTCGCTCGTGTGTTCGTCGAGGTGTGTGCCCGCGGTCGCGTCGGCTCCGACGACGCCGGCTGCCGGTCCCGAGAGCACGGTGGTGACCGCGTGCTCGCGCACCGTGGCGGCGTCGGCGATCCCGCCGTTCGACTGCATCACTTTGGGTGCCGGTACGCTGAGATCAGCAGCGCGGGATTCGAGTCGGCCGATGTAGGCGTCGATCGTCGGCGTGACGTATGCGTCGGCGACGGTGGTCGCGGTGCGCTCGTACTCGCGGAATTCGGCGAGCACCTCGTGAGAGGCCGAGACGTGGACGTCGCACTCCCCGCGGAGCACGCTCGCGACCCGCTCCTCGTTCTCCGGGTGGGCGTAGGCGTGGAGCAGACAGACCGCAACGCTCTCGATATCGTCATCGTCGAGTCGGTCGGCGAGATCGCGGATGTCGGCCTCGTCCACCGACGTTTCGATCCCGTCGACGGTCGCGCGCTCGTCGATCCCGTACCGCCGCCGACGGGGGACGAGCGGTGCGGGCTTCTCGGCGTCGAGATCGTAGAGCGCGGGGCGGTCCTGGCGACCGATTTCGAGGACGTCGCGGAACCCCTCGGTCGTGACGAGTGCGGTCTTCGCGCCGGTCCCTTCGAGAAGTGCGTTGACCGAGACCGTCGTACCGTGGACGAACGAATCGATGTCGTCGGGATCGATGCCGGCCTCGTCACAGGCTTTCCCGATCCCATCGACCACCCCGACGCTCTGGTCCGCGGTGCTCGGAACCTTCGCGGTCGTGAGTCCGTCGTCGGTCAGCACCACCACGTCGGTGAAGGTACCGCCGACGTCGACAGCGAGACGGGCTCCGCGGGTCTCGGAAGCGAGACGTGCTTCGTGGGCCTCGATAGCCGAACGTGTTCCATCGTCGGCATCGGTGTCGGTGGCCCGATCGGCCGTCATGACCGACCGAACGACGGCAGTGGGTATGGGTTTTGGCCTCTCTTAGAAACCGAGACCGAACCGGAAGAGGACGAACACCGCCGAGCCGGCGCTCACGACGAACGCGATCACGAAGACGACGACGCTCCACGAGAGCACCTTTCGGCCGTCGAGCGGACCGAACGGGAGCATGTTGAACCCTGCCAGGAGAAGATTGATCCCGACGCCGAACGCGCCGATGTCGCCGAGAAAGTCTCCCGAAAAGAGCGCGAGCGGCGCGAACCCGGCCGCGAGCACGAGGTTCGTCACCGGGCCGGCGAGCGCGATCAGACCGTTCTGTCGTTCGGTGATCCGGCCGCGGTGATAGACCGCGCCGGGGGCGGCAAACAGAAAGCCTGCGAACGCACTCGCGATCGCGATGAACAACATCCCGTAGTCGGCGCGGAAGTGGGCGATCTGGCCGAAGCGCTGGGCGACGATCTTGTGGGCGAGTTCGTGGAGCAGAAATCCGATCCCCGCCGTGAGCATGCTGAGCGCGAACGCGTCGACGATCACCGGTGAGACGAGCGACCGCGGGCGTCCGGTTGCGAGCCCGGCTCTGACGATCCGCCCAGCCTGCGGATCGAGAAAGAGCGCGAACGCGAACCCGAGCGCGATCCACGCGATCGCGAGGTCGATCAGCTCTCGTCGGGCGAACCTCACGCAGAATCCCTCCGGCTCACGTCACTGTCTCCCAGATGAGATCGGCGCTGTTTCGCGCCCCCTCGAGCATCAGTTGGGTGATGTCGACGCTGGCGGAGAAGTAGGGGAGCACGACCGAGAGGAAGAGGAAACTCGCGACGATGCTCCCGACGTTGGTCAGCGCGACCACCGCGATCAATCGGAAGAGAGCGACCTCCTGGAGCCGATCGAGGAGTTCGGGGATCGGGGCCTCCTCGTCACCGAGGATCTCGTTCAGCGTGCTGATGTCGCCGATGTTTACGTCCAGATAGCGGAGCTCGACGTAGCCCGCGAACCAGCCGGGTGCGAGCAGCGGGTTCACGCTGGTGAGCCACGCCACCAACCCCCCGACACCGGCACTGGTCCAGTGTGCGCCTGCGACGCGGGCGAGTGCGGCCGCAAAGACGCCGTTGATGAGGAACCACGCGCCGAACAGCCGGAGGAGGAACTCGTTGCGCGCGCCAGCCATCGCGAGCAGGACGAAGAAGGCGAGAAAGCCGAGCGTGAACAGGTAGCCGACGATCTTGTAGGGAGAGAACCGGACGCTTGATTCCCGACCGACGAGTTCCTCCTGCGGTGGCAGGAGCTCCGGATCGTCGAGGTAGCGCTCGATCCCGCTTTGGTGGCCTGCACCGACCACCGCGACCACGCGGTGGCCCGCCTTGCGGAGTTCCACGAGCCGGTGGGCGATGAACGCGTCGCGCTCGTCGATCAGCGCCTCCGCACCGCCCGGCGAAAAGGCTCGGAACTCCTCCAACATCGCGCCGACGACGTCCGCGTCGGTCAGGTCCTCCATCGCCAGCTCCTCCTGTTCGCCCTCCTCGGGGGCAGTCAGCACGAACAGGCCGAGAAAGAGCAGTGCGACGCCGAGACCCAGGGCGCTCCCGACCAAGAGGAAATCGACCGCCGAGGCGACGAATCCGGGCAGTGCGAGACCAGATGGGATGACGAGTGGGCCGAACAGCGCCTCCAGCGGAAAGCCGACGATCGCTCCCACCGAGAGGCCGAGTCCGAGCGCGACCGCTGATGGCGGGGCAAACGCCAGCGGGAGGCTCGACAACATCCGGAGTTTCTCGATCCCGGTCATCCGGGTCCAGAACCGTTGGACCGTCACCTGGATATCGCGATCGACGAGCGCTATCCCGAGGCCGAGGTCTTCGGCGGTCTCGATCGCCGCGAGCATGTCCGCCCCGGGCGTGATGTCGAACTCGTCGCCGAGCCTGGTCTGCACGTACGAAAGCAGCCAGTACGCGAGGAACTGAAAGACGGTGTTCCCGCGGAGGAGGTCGCCGGCGTCGAGATCGTCGGGCTCTTCGCCTTTCATCTGGCGGTAGCGTCCCTCGTCGATCTCGACCGCCACGATGTCCGGCCGCTCGTCGGCGATGGTGCGCTCGACCTCGTCGACGCTGTCGGCCGAGACGTGGGCAGTGCCGACGACCCGGACGCTGCCCGGTCCGGCTCCAGCGGCGGAGCCGGAACCGGAATCAGCGTCCCCGGTCGTCGCTGAATCGCTCATTGGCGAATCCATGGACCCCGGTTTCTTACCCCTGTCGGGATCGATGTTCGCCGTCGGTTTGCCGTTGCCGGCGAACGGGTTCGTCGTGCAGGCGCTCGGCCGTCACCGAGTCAGCAGCACGATCCGGGATGTCGTGGAATCGGGATCACTGACGATGGCACGCGACAAGCGGAAGCCTACGGCTGTCGCTGCGGGATCTCGTTTCGTGAAAGCGCGGGAGGGATACGGACAGACGATGCCACGCCGTCGTCACCTCCCGCGTTCCGACTGGCGATGACTACGCCAATCGGGTACGTTCATATTTCGTATACTGTGAAGAAGTTTTCGACACAGTACGGCAGCGAGTAAGACGATACGTGGACGAACACAACGGCGAGGGGCAGGGATTCGCGTGGTCGTCGCTTACTGGCCCTCGCCGGCGAGGGCTTCATCCCGTAGGCGTTCGCCCCTGTCGGAGCTGACACCGAGTTCGGGGACGGTCGTCGGCTCGCGGTCGTCGTCGATGGCGACGTACACGAAGTACGATTCCGTTGCTTTCTGCTGCTTTCCGTTCCGGAGGTTTTCCCGGTAGACCTGTAGCCTGACTCGCACGCTCGTTCGCCCGGCACGGTAGACGTACGACTTGATGAGCGACGTATCGCCGACCTGGATCGGTCGCTCGAAATCGACTTGATTGATCCGAGCGGTGACACACGAGTTGCCGGCGAACCGCATCGCGCTCATCGCGCCAACCTCGTCCATCCACTTCAGGACGTGACCACCGTGGGCGGTCTGGAGGTTGTTCGCGTGGTTCGGTTGGACCATGACCCGGTTCTCGATGTACGTCTCTTCCACGTCGATCATGACGGCCGTTCGGCCACGATCGGAATGAGCCTGCTGGATTCCGCCGGCGTCCGTGTTTGGTCGCCGTTCGCCGACCGTGGCGAAGAACGCTTATCCGCAACGCTCGCTACGCTCCGGTATGAGCCTCGACGTCGAGACGCCACCACCGCCCGAGCTCGCCACCGGCGTCGACGCCGACGCGTACGACGATGCCGACGTGGGTGGCGACGAGTACCGCCGCGAGGAACTCGCCGGGTTTCTCGCCGAGGGCGCGTGGGAGGAGGCGTTCACGGCGTGGCGGGCCGAGACAGACGTGACCGAGACCGAGTTCGCCATCGTCCGCGACCTCGATCTCCTCGCCCGATTCGACTTCTTCTGGGATGACTTCGCCGATCGGGTGGGGTATCACGCGCCCGGTCTGCCCGAAGACTGGAAGGAACGCGACCTCCACCCTGATCTCGACTCGTGGCAGCGGGTGTCGTCGATCAACGCCGGGCTGACCGAACTCGGTCAGACCGTCTGTGACGTGCTGAAGAGCGAGTACATCGACTGGGAGGCCGACTACGACGCACCCGACGACCTTCCGGATTTCTGATTACTCACGCGAGACTGCGAGGTTTTGGAGCGGACCACCGCACTCCGGACACGGTCCGCTCTCCTCGTTACCAGCCACCCGGTTGTGACAGTCCATGCACTCGTGGTACGATTCCTCCGGGCGATACGGGTCGGTTCTGACCATGCATCTCCGACGACACCGATCAATTAAAGTGCTATGCTATAACACGCCAATGATGTGCAAATTCACTAAACATGTATACACATCATAGAACACCGACAACGACGTTCATCTCTCGACAGACGACGGAAAATAACTGTCATTCGTTCAATGCTCGTCGGGTTGGATACGACTTTGAGCATCTCCGCACTCCTGATGGGAGTCGTGACCAGCGTCGGCGGATGATCCGACCGAGTGGTTAAGAGCTATCGTGTCGTACGGAAGCACATGAGTGCTGATCTCGTACCGCCACGCGAACGCGAGTGTGTACGGTGTGGCCGACAGGAAGCCTGGGATGAGGACGCGTCGACGTGGACGATCGACGACGATGCGGTCGGTCGCGTCTACTGCGTTCACGAATGGGATATCAACGGAGAGTACAGTCCGTTTCGATAGCACTGGTGGTTGTGCTCCGCTCTGACGTGATTCTTGCCAACTTTCGACACCTTGTGGATGTTCCTGAGACGACAGCGGTGTCTCGCTGCCACGTCCAGTCCGCCAACAGTTAAGTCCCCGTCGGCGTATGGCCGGGTATGGATGCGACGCCAGCGGAGATCGGCTCGCTTGTCGGCCGCGAGGTGTATTCGAACAACGGTGTGTTCGTCGGTGAGGTCGAAGACGTCCGTATCGACCTCGATCACGAGGTCGTCACGGGGATCGCGGTCGGGGGACTCAATCGGGAAGTGCTCGGCGGACGCGCGCGCAACGCCGGCGGCGTCATCGTCCCGTTCCGGTGGGTGCGCTCGGTCGGTGACATCGTGCTCGTCAACGACGTCATCGAGCGCCTCCGCGAACCCGAGACTGAAAGCGAGACGGAAGCGACCGCCTAGCTCCCGTTCTCGTCGACGCCCATCGCCGCGAACAGCTTTCTCCGGACTGCTTCCTCGGTGAGCTGAAGCAGCGTCTCGCGGTTGTCGTCGCTGGTCTCGATCCCGGTGAAGATCCCGAGCGGGATGGCGACGGTCGCGTCGGTCGAGTGGCCCACGGCCTCGCCGATGTCCTCGAAGGCGTCTTCGAGGATGTTCCGGATGTTGAGCCGGATGTCCTTCGAGCGCGCCGAGAGGGTGATGCGCTCGTCGTCGATCGCGAACACCGCGGTCGTGGTGACACCCTCCAGATTCAGGAGATGTTGGGCGGCCTGGCTGAGCGCGTCACGGTCGTGGATGAACCCCGCGTTCGAGACGAGATGCGAGCCCCGCACCTCCCGATTGCGGATGGCCTCGGCGAGCACGTCGAGCGTCTCGGGGCTCATCGATGGCGACTCGACCTGCTCTAGGGTGTCGTGGTCGGCGAACGGGTAGAGATACGAGGCCGCCGTCAGATCCGCTGGAGTCGTATCGCGCTTGAAGTCCAGCGTCTCGGCACGGATGCCGTAGAGCAGCGCGGTCGCGACGGTGTCGTCGAGCCCGAGGTCGAACTCCTGGACGTACTTGGTCAGGATCGTCGAGGTCGAGGAGACGTTCGAGCGCACGTCCGTAAACGCCGCCTCGTAGTCGGTGTCGGGTTCGTTGTGATCGATCAGGATGTCGACCGGGCGCTCGATCTCGCGTTCCATCGAGCGGGCGTGATCGACCAGCGCGAGCGTGTCGTACCCATCGAAATCGACCTCGTCGCGCGCGAGCAGTTCGACGCCGATCAGGTTGACGAACGCTCGATCCTCCTGGTGGCCGATCTCGCCGTCGTAGAGGATGTCAGCCTCGATCCCGCGGGCCTCGGCGATCGCCCGGAACGCGACCGCGCTCGCGATCGAGTCCGGGCCCGGGTTGTCGTGGGCGAGGATCGCGAGTTTCGACTCGGTCGCGTCGATGACGTCCGCGAGCTGGCCCGCCTTGTGTTCGAGTTCGCCGGTTTCGAGCGCCCGGAGCGCGGCGTCGGCGATCACCTGGGAGGGGTTGATGACGGCGTCCGCGCCCGCCTCCCGGAGTTCGTCGGCGGTGACCGGATCGGAGGCCCGCGCGACGACGAACTGGTCGTCGCCGCGGTCGCGGATGCGTTCGACCGCGGCTTGGTTCGCCTCGATGTCGGTCGAGAGGATCAACACCACGTCGCGGTCCGCGACCGCCTCGGGAACCTCCTCGTCCGCGATGTCCGCGGTCTTCGCGTTCAGGTCCTGGTCACGCAGCGCCTCGACTCGGCCGTCGTCGGCGTCGATGATGAGAACGTCCTTGCCCTCGTCGGCGAGTTCCTCGGCGACGGCGTAGCCGACGCTGCCACAGCCGAGGATCGCGTACGTGGACATCGAGGCCATCGTGATGCCCGTGCTCATTACCTCCGGTCAGTCGTGGGGCTACTTTATTCCTGCAGTTCGTTCCGGCCCGTCTCGTGCGTGGCGGGCACGACTTCAAAGGAAACGTATTTGACTGGGGCCGGGTAATTCCGAATCGTCAGGGCCGGTAGCTCAGTTAGGCAGAGCATCTGACTCTTAATCAGACAGTCGGGGGTTCAAATCCCTCCCGGCCCGCTATGTTGTCCGAATGTGGTCTTTTTCGGGTTCGTACACCTCACCACGAGTTCGGAACTTCTCTATTAGATTTTTAGCCATTTCACGTTCAATACCCGCGTTTGCTGCGCTGTCGAGCACGTTCTCTATCGGTGCTCCATTGCTGGTTTCATCTTGAATCTCGGTGATTATTCTCTTCATTCCTTTTATTTCATCTCGATTATCATCTACAACCCCTGTTCCGACAGTATCGGTGTCAAATGGTACGGTTTCACAACTTATTTCGAGTGGAGAGAGCGTCTGGCTAGCAACTTCGACATCTTCCACAGTGACTGTGTCTGAGAGACGCATCCGAGCACTTGCCTGCGCAGAAGCATGCAACGAACGGCTAGTCGAAATGCTCACATCTATGACGTCTGCTTCATTCCATCTTTCGATGATCTCTTCGGCTTTCATTTGGGCCTCGTCAGTCATTTGTGGCTTCGGAAACTTCCGAATAGAATAGGCGATATAGGCAGTCAAGTCGCTGATTGACAGAGTTTCGATTTTGGATGATTCCAGCCCAGTAAAGTTGCGGGGAAGTGTAATTTCACCTCGATCCGTGTTCAACCAGGCTTTGGCGTCGAACACCTCAAAAACCGCAGGCTGAAGTGGGATTTGTTCATCAAGTGATTCGTATTCGTCGACTTTTCCGTATTTTACTGTGGACGTTGCCAAACAAGAGAAATTGGCCTCATATTCATTATGATGGTCCGCTTCAGTTGCAGTTACTCTCTGCTGTTCAAGTGGCTCAATGAGAGAATCTTTTCCGCTCAACTGAGCTATTCTGTCAAGGGCGACTACTCCGTTTGGACATTCAGTAAGTACGCCTCGATGTGTTCGTCCGCCGGAGTTGTATTTGCCGATAAGCCCACCTCTAGTCGCGGTACTGTAATTCACATACGTTGAAGGCTCTGCGAGGTTGAGCACCTCATCAAGCACTTCGGTTGCTCGGTCTCCTGCCTCGGTAATCAACAAAACGTGGAATGGATTGTCTCCACGAAAGAGTTGAAACGCAATCGCCAACTTAGCAGCCGGAGAGACAGGGTGACCAGATGGGATACTCTGAGTTAGGATCGAATACACATCATTGGTTTCGGCTAGTTCCGTGAATCGGATACGTTCTCCCTCAGTAATCGGTTGTTTGTCATTTATTCCTTCATTCGATTTATTGGCCTTTTGACTTCGGAGATTGATGTCTGAAGTGGCGTACCGCTCCAGTATATCGTTCGCGTCGGCCTCATTGACCAGAGAGATGATTGTATCGGGACCAACGAGCTTGACGTTTGCTTCCTTGGCAGACTCATGTGCTCCATCAGAAAATCCGCTCGTCGTCACCAGCAGAACTTCGTCTACATTTTGTTTGTGGTGCAGGTACGAATACTGCTGTACGTGACGGCGGAAAAGCTGGCCGCTTCGCTGCTTGGCCTGAATTAGCTTCTTTTGGCGATATGGTTCATCTCGCGTGGCGATAACGTCTATTCCGTCATCACCTGAGGCGACAGTTGTCGCCGTCTGCCACCCCAATCGTTCCCACAGTTCCGCAACAAAATCCTCGAAATCACGAGGGGTGATGGATGAAAGTGCCTCATAGAAATTTCCGACAGCTTCGTTCTCAGTCATGAATGCTACATGAACGAGCAGACACAATAAACGATAGGGCGTCAGGTGTAGGTGATATTTCTGTACTAACTATCCGGGCTGTAGTTCGGCGCTTCGTCGGTAATCACGACGTCGTGGGCGTGGCCCTCGGTCTGGCCCGCCGAGGAGACTCGGACGAACTCCGCACGGCGCTTGAACTCGGGGATGGTTCCAGCACCCACGTAGCCCATCCCACTTTTCATCCCGCCGACGAGCTGGAAGAGTTCGCTCTCGACGCTGCCCTTGTACGGCGTCGCGGCCTCGACGCCCTCGGGAACGAAGTCCTCGTCCTCGTCGGCCTCCTTGAGATACCGATCGCCGCCGCCGGACTGCATCGCGCCAACCGAGCCCATCCCGCGGTACTGCTTGTAGCGCTTGCCGTTCATCGTGACCACGCGGCCGGGCGCTTCGTCGGTCCCAGCGAAGTACGATCCCAACATGACGGCGTCCGCACCCGCCGCGATCGCCTTGATCGCGTCGCCCGAGTAGCGGATACCGCCGTCGGCGATCACGGGAATGTCGTGCTGGCTGGCGACGTCGGCGACCTGGGCAACGGCGGTGATCTGGGGCATTCCCGCGCCCGTGACGACTCGGGTGGTGCAGATCGAGCCCGGACCGATGCCGACCTTGATCCCGTCGGCGAACTCGACGAGCTCTTGGGCGGCCTCACGCGTCCCGACATTGCCAACCACGACGTCGGCCTCGACGCCGGCGGCGAGTTCGCGCGCACTGTCGATCACGTTGCGGTTGTGGGCGTGCGCGCAGTCGATGAACAGCACGTCGGCGTCGGCCTCGTCGACCGCGGCGGCGCGCTCTTTTTCGAAGGGACCGACGGCGACCCCGACTCGCAGACGACCATCGGCGTCGCGCGCGGCGGTGTCGTACTCGCGGCGCTGGAGGATGCCCTGCATCGTCACCAATCCGACGAGTCGGTCGCCGTCGTCGACGATCGGGACGCGCTCGATCTTGTGCTCGTACATGAGTTCGAGCGCGTCGCGCGCGTCGACGTCCTCGGGAGCGGTGATGACCTCGTCGGTCATCGCCTCGCGGACTTCGTCGCGGTCGCCGACTTCGAGGTAGGGACGGATGTCGGTCCCGGAGATAATTCCCAACACCTCGCCGTCGTCGTCGACGACTGGCGCGCCGCTGACGCCCTCCTCGTCCATCATCTCGTCGACCGCTCGCACCGTTTGATCGGGGCTCGCGGTAACGACCTCGCGGATGATGAGATCGTCGGCGCGCTTGACGCGCTCGACTTCGTCGACGATCTCGTCGATGTCCATATTTCGGTGGAGCACACCGAGCCCGCCCCGGCGTGCCATCGCGATCGCGAGATCGCTCTCGGTGACGGTGTCCATCGCGGCCGAGAGCACAGGAACGGAGAGTTCGACCGATGTCGAGACACGCGTGGCCGTGTCGGCGTCGTCGGGCTCGACACGACTCTCCTTCGGCCGGAGCAACACGTCGTCGAACGTCAGCGCTTCCGGAACGCGGAGTTTCTCGGAGAAGGGTTCCGCTCTGTCGCTTACCATGTAAACGGTCACCGTCCCGGCATGAAAAACGTTGCGAGACCGGGTGTCGAATCGATCCGTTCTCGGACGACTGTGGCACGCAACCCACTCTCCAGGGTCGTGTGGCCACGCCTCACGGAACGTTTATTCACGTCTCCCAGTATTTCCTGGTATGGACGTCGCCAGTCCACTCACCGCGCGCAGCGCCGATCAGTCGAACCCCGACATCACGGAAGGCACACTCTTTACACTCGCGCGCAAATTCATCGCTCTGGCGACGATTCCGGTCGGCAAAGCGTGGCATCCGTGGATGGCTGCCAGCGATCCCGACTCATACCATCCGTCCAACCCCTCGGCGACGGGAGACGGCCAGCCCGCCCCGTGAGCCACTCCCAACACCCGGTCGCGCTCGGACTCGAACAGCGAGTCGGCGGTGCAGCCCGCCTGCTGGCGACCGTGATGGCGCTCCCGCTCGTCGACGGGATCTTCCCCGCGCTGGTGCTCGCCGGGGCGCTCGACGGCCCGCTGGGTATCCTCGAAGTCGGACTTCTCGTGTTCGGCGGCAGCGCGACCGTCGCCGTGATCCTCGCCGAGATGGACGGCACCTGGCGAGACCAGGTCCGGACGACGCTCGTGGTCGGGGTCGTCGTAATCGCGATCGCCGCGATCGAGTCCGCGCTCGCACCCACGATCGCGAGCCTGCTCAACCTCGCGATCTTCGAGCGGTTCGCGGCGGTGGTCATCCTCGCAGTCGCGGCCAAGACCGCGAGCGCGCGTGTCGGCGAGTATCTCCCGCGTCCGGCGGTCATCATCGGGCTCGGGGCGCTCGCCAGCCTCGATCCCGCCGGCGCACGGCTCGTCTTGGTCCCCGACCCGGCGCTGGTGATCAAGGGCACGCTCGCTGCCGGCGTTGGCGTGGCGTTCGCGCTCGGGGTCGCGGTCTGTGGGCCGTGGCTCCGGACCGCGGTCGACGTCGATCGGTTCCGGTTCGGCAGCGCGGTCGCGCTCGGCGTGCTCGCGCTCTCGGTGCTCGGGTTCGTTCCGGACGACGCTCCGCTCGCGCTCTCGGTCCTCGTGGTCACGGGGCTGCTCGCGTTCGATCCCGGCGAGGCGAGCGACGACCCCGGGACGGCGAGGCGGAACGGATCGGACCGGAGTGAGCCGTCGGAAAACGATCAGGCGGTCGGCACGATGGCCGACGGTGGCGAGCCGAGTGGAACGAGGCGAGCCTCGTCGGACGAGCAAGACGAGGCGCGACCGGAGGAAACGACTCGAAACAGCGAACGGCGAAGCGGTGAGCGAAGCGAGTCCGACGGTGGCGACACGTCCACCACGGACGCGAGTACCGATACCGATATCGGTTCCGACCGCGCGCCCTGGCTGTAAAGGTTTAGGGCCATCGCTCCCCGCGTCACGGTATGGCCGACAACCGCGTCGTCGAAGGGCGGATGGTCACGCCGGAAGCGCTCGCCGAACTCATCGAGGACGACGACGTGATGGACGCCGAACCCATCACCGACGCCGACCGGGAGTGTCCCGACTGTGGGGGCAACGTCCTCGAAGTCGGCTACATGCCCCAAATTACCGAGTTCGTCACTGGCCGGAAATGCCAGGACTGCGGATGGAAAGAAACCGACACGGACGAGGACTGACGCGAGCGGGCCGTCAACGACCGTTTTTCGACACTACTGTGCGTGCGATGACTCGGATTCGGTCGGCAAAGTGAGGTCCATCCCGACGAGCTCGGGCGCACAGGTCTCGAAGTCGAACTCTTCGTAGAACGCCGGTTCGCTCGCGATCAGATTGATGAACGCCGACGGTGGTACGTTCGCTTCGAGCCACGACACGAGTTCATTCATGATGCGGCTTCCGAGACCGCGGCCTTGATGATCCGGTGCAACCGCAATGTCGACGATCTGAAAGACCGTCGCGCCGTCGCCGACGATGCGCCCCATCCCCACGAGGTCGCCGTCCGCGCGGATCGTCACCGCTGCGCACTCGTCGCCGATCCCCGCCCTCGCGGCGTCGAGTGATCGCTCGCGCATTCCTGCCGCCGATCGGAGGTGGACGAACTCGCGCGGCGTCGGTGGTTCCATGACGATGTCGTACTCCATACGAAGCGCTCGACGGATGGGAGGATAAACGGCTCGCCGTCGTTCGAGAACGACCGGACCGACCGCGGCGTGTCCGCTCGGTTCTGCTCGGTTGGACCCAGCTGTGACGACCGGTATCGACGCGAGACCGAAATCGGTTTACCCGCGCCCCCGTTGGGTTCGGGCGCGGGGTCGTGGCCAAGCCAGGTATGGCGACTGACTCCAGAGGCACCGCGCCCGGTGACGAGACTCCAGACTGATATACAGAGCGGGCGGCTGATCACCGCCTGCCGTGACGACCCTCTGGAGGACCGAGGCGCAACCGGAGATATCAGTCGATCGGGGGTTCAAATCCCTCCGACCCCATTTCTTCGCGGCGAGCAACTCCGCGAGCCGCGAGAATGGAACGCGGAGGGATTTGAATTAGGGAATGAAGCGAGCGGAGCGAGCGAAACGACCGTGGTTCAAAATCCCTCCGACCCCACTTCCTATGACCCGTCGCTCTTCGGCGAACGAATGAAATGAGCAGCGCAAAGAAACGAATAGAACCAGGTGACGATTCTCAAACCGAGTGACGACCTGCCACCACGATCACCGCTTATCTATCCACGCTGTATTGCTCTCCTCGGTCGTGTAGCCGAGTCCCAACGCACGCCGGAGCCGCCGGAGGGAGTTCGATATAGTGGTCATAGCGTCTGACGCATGTCACACTTTGACAGTATTTGTAATAAGCTTTGTCCCGCTGCGAGAAACGGCAGCTTCGACGATACGTCGGATCGCGGCTCGGCTCCGACGCGTGACCTTCCACTCTCGGCGAGTCCGAACGCTCATGCCGACCGCCGGCCTTCTCGATGTATGGCCGAGCGTGGCGATCCGCGCCTGCCGGGCGTCACCGACGACGACCCCGACCGCGTGATCTGTCACGTCGACATGGACTGTTTTTACGCCGCGTGCGAGCGCCTCCGGAAGCCGGAGCTGCGGGGCGAACCCGTCGTCGTCGGGATGGGCTACGAACCCGGCGAGTCCCACGGTGCGGTCGCGACAGCGAGCTACGAGGCCCGCGCCCACGGAATCGAGAGTGCGCAGGGAATCGCGGCGGCGCTCGACCGTCTTCCACGCGTCGAAGACATCGACGATCCCGACGACACCGACGCAGTAGGTCACTACTGTGCGGTCGACATGGAGTACTACGAAACGGTGAGCGACGAGGTACGATCGGTTCTCGACGACTGCGCCGGCACCGTCCGAGCGGTGAGCATCGACGAAGCGTATCTCGACATCACCGACAGAACGAGTTGGCAGCGCGTCGACGGCCGGACGCTCGCCGAGGGGTACGCCCGCCACGTCAAAGAGCGCATCCACGAGTCGGTGGGCGTGGTCGCGAGCGTCGGCGTCGCACCCACGATGAGCGCCGCGAAGGTCGCGAGCGACCACGACAAGCCCGACGGCCTCGTGGTGATCGAACCCGGGGAGGTCCGCGAGTTCTTCGCCCCACTCGACGTCGAGGCCGTCCACGGGGTGGGCCCCGTCACGGCGCGCGAACTCCGCGAGATCGGAATCGAGACCGCAGGCGACCTCGCGGCGGCCGATCCCGACGCACTCGCCCCTTTCGGTGAGCGCGGCCGGGAGATCCGATCGTTCGCGCGTGGCGACGACCACAGGTCTGTAACGCCCGTCGGTCGGCCGAAGAGCCTCTCGCGCGAGTCGGCGTTCACCGAAGCCACCGCCGATGTCGAGGCAAAGCGCGAACGGGTGGCGACGCTCACCGCCGCGGTCGCCGACCGTGCCGACCGCGAGGACGCGCTGTATCAGACGATCGGCATCAAGGTCGTGACGCCACCGTTCGACGTCAACACCCGCGCGCGCTCGCTGCCCGGTCCCGTAGCCGACGCCGATCTCGTTCACGACGTCGCGCTCTCCTTGCTTGCCGAGTTCCACGAGGCCGACGTCAGAAAGCTCGGCGTCCGAGTCTCGAACCTCGCGTTCGCTGCGGGCGAACAGTCCGATCTCGACGGCTGGGAGACGGTCGAGCCCGTCGACAAACAGGCCGACGGCCGATCGGACGGCGGAACCGATCCCACCGACGAAAACAGATCGGTGGGCGCGACTGAACTGACTGAGTGGACGAACGAGGAACCGACCATCGACGAAGGGGATTCCGACTCTCGGTCGGACCAAGGACAGCGAACCCTCGGTGAGTTCGACGCGGACGGGTAGGTACATAGGTTCCGCGAGCCAACCGCGACTATGGAGTTCCGTGCACGCGATCACGTGCCCGCACTGACCGGTGTGCTCTCCGCGATATCGCTCGCGCTCGTGTTCGGAGCGGTTCTCGGAACGATCCCTGTCGAGTCACTCCCGCGCGTTCCCTCCGGGATCGTCGACGCGATCCCACACGTGAACGCCGCCATCAGCCTCGTCGCCATCGGCACCATCACGACTGCGTGGCGCGCCATCCGTCGCGGCAACGTGGACCGCCACCGCGCGCTCATGCTGGCGTCGCTCGTCCTGTTCGTCGCCTTTCTCGCCCTCTATCTCTACAGGGTCGCACTCGTGGGCACTGCGCCCTTCCCAGGCCCCGAGACGATCTACCAGTTCGTCTATCTCCCGATCCTCGCCATCCACATCACGCTCGCGATCGTCTGCGTCCCGCTGCTGTACTACGTGCTCCTGCTCGCGCTCACGCGACCGATCGAGGAACTCCCGCAGACGAGCCACCGCCGCATCGGGCGCGTTGCCGCGAGCCTCTGGCTGGTTTCGTTTGGCCTCGGCGTGGTGGTGTACGCGATGCTCTACGTGATCTACTGACGGTCGTTCCGGTTGGAAAGTATTTTGTCCGAGCTTACACGACCGGGTGCATGGCCGATCCACCCGATAGCACGTCACGAATGCGAGAGGGTCGCTGTAGACCGGCTGAGGCGTGGCCGTGACGACGCTGCCCTCGATCCGCAACGCACGTCTCGTCGCACGGGTCGAGATACGGCGGTCGTGGCGCAAGCTCCGCGCGAACCCCGGTCGGCTCGTGCTGCTCGCGCTCGCGATGATGTTCCCGGCGTTGCTCGTCGTCGCTGCACCGTTCGGAGCGTACTTCCTCGGGCGCGCGCTTCGCGGCGGTGGATTCGTACTCCCGCTCCGGCCGATCCGGGGGACTGCGACGTTTTTCATCCTGCTCAGCGTCTTTGGTAACGCCTACCGCGTGCTCCAGCAGACCGGCAATCTCGACGAGCGAGAGGGGATCCTGACTACGATCCCTGCCCGCGACGCCGCCACCGGAGTGCTTCTCGCTGAATTCGGGCGGCTGCTCGTGATCGGCATCGTGCCCGTCGTCGGTGTCGTAGCCGGGTTCGTGCTCGGCGCACACTCTCCACTCAGCGCAGTGGTGCTTCCTGTAGCGGCACTGGGGCTCCTCGCCCTCGGAGTCACCGCCGGCTTCGCGCTCGGAATGGCGCTGAAACTCGGGTTCGCGCGATCGCAGTTCCTCGCGAGCCACAAGACCGCCATCGGCGCGCTCGCCTTCCTCGTCTACATGGCTGTCGTCTTCTTCCCACAGTTCGCGAGCATCACGGGCAGTTCGTTCGACCTCTACGCGCTGCTCGGCGGGCTGCCAACGGGCTGGATCGCGGATCTCGCACTGCTCGGCGCACCCGGTGTGAGTGTGAGCTCACTGCGGGCCGGACTCGCCGCAAGCACGCTACTCGTCGGCGTTCCGGCGTTCACCGGCCTCTCGACCCGGCTCGCAGCCCGGTACTGGTACGCCGACGCCATTCAGCCCGACGACGGCAACGCCGTGAAGCCGACGACCGACGATACACCAGTATCGATTTTCGAAGGGATCGTCGCACGGCCCACGCTCGCGGCCGCGAGGAAGACGTGGCTGCGCGCGCGGCGTGCGCCGATCACCCTCAGCTACGTGCTCTACCCGGCGTTCGTGTTCGTTGTCCCGCTCCAGAACGCCGTCCGCACGGGCGCGATCCCGCCGACGCTCCCCGCGCTCGTCGCGATCTACGGCGCGTGGATGACTGGCGTGGCGTTCGCGCTCAACCCGATCGGCGACGAGGGTGCGACGCTTTCCGTCACGCTCACCGCGGCCACACCCGGCACGCAACTGGTCCGGGGGAAGATCCTCCCTGGAGTCGCGATCGGCGCGCCCGCAACGACGATCGCGACGGTCGTCGCCGGCGCTTTCAGCCCGCTCGATGTTGTCTCGGTCGCTGCTCTCGCCGTCGCCGCAGTGGCGTGCTGTGTCGGTGGTTCGGGGCTCGCGGCCGGTATCGGGGCCGCCTTTCCCCGGTTCGGGAGTGTAAACATCACAGGGAACCGCGAGGTGGTCGTCCCAAGCCTCACGGCGTTCGCAGTGTTTTCACTCGGCTTGTTCGTGTTCGCGCTGCCCGCTCTCGTCGTTAGTGTCCCATCGATCGCACCGGGAATCGCCACAGCGATCGACGTCTCTCCCACGGCGGTAACGACCGCCGGAGTTCTTCTCACCGCGCTGTCGATCGGTGTCGTGGGCTGGCTCGCCTCCCGGTACGCCGGACGGGCGATCGACGGGTACACGCTGTAGCTCTCGATCGCGCGCTCCCGATCGATCCCTCCGTCGTCGTTCGGCTCACCGTCGCGAACCGTACCATATTTTGACTGGGACCGCGGATAGCGACCGTGCAGAACGTTACCGACCGCACGAGCAACCCTTTCGGAATGCGCCCGCCGTGCGAGCAGTTCGTCCCCGGCTACGGCGACGCTAACGCCGATTTCCACGTCATCGGCGATCATCCCGGCGTTCACGGTGGCGTCGAAACCGGCGTTCCTTTCACGAACGCCGCCGGCCGTCGCCTCCAACGCGTTCTCCATGCAGCCGGACTACTCGACGAACCTGACTCCGACGCCCCAACGACCGACGATGTCTTCTTCTCGTATCTCCACACCTGCGTCGCCGAGCACCCCACACCGGCGTCGTACGCCGACTGCGAGCGCTTTTTCGACGCCGAGCTCCGTGCGATCAGCGCCCACGTTCTCCTCCCGGTCGGCGAGCGTGCGACCCAATACGTCCTCGAACACTACACCGCCCGCCCGGTGTCCGACGACCTCGATATGGACGCACTCCACGCGACCGAACTCCGCGGCGGCGGCTGGCTCGTTTTGCCGATCGCCGAACCTGCCGAGTGGACTGAGGACGAAGCCGATCGAATGACCCGTGCCCTCGATACGCTCCTCGCGACCGACTACCGGCGCGAGACCGATCTCGGCCGGTTCATCCCCGGCGGCGACTCCTACCGCGTTCGGTGACTGATCTATCGACGGTTGTTAAAATCCGACAGTTGTGAAGCTACTACGGCAGAGCAATGATAGACGAGACCCATCTGGCAGTCACACTGCTCGATGAATCGGTGAGGACTGCGACGATCGCTCACGACCCAAAACAGGACGGTAAACCGAGAAGGGAACCGGGAACGTGGTTCGTTATTCGTCGTCCGACTCGTCGACGTCCAGATCTTGCTCGTCGAGATACGACTCGATCTCGTCGTCGTCGAGCTGCCTGAACCGTTCGGTCTCGACGTCGATGGTGGCGACGCCGGTCCCCGACGCCTCGATCGCGTCGTCGGTGGCGGTCGCGAGGGTTTCGAGCGCGAGCCCGATCCCGCCGTCGAGATCCATCTCCTCGCGGTAGTTCTCTTCGAGGTGATCGAGCATCTCCGAGCGACCCGATCCGACCGCGAGCGCCTGCCACTCGGTGGGCGTGCCCGAGGGATCGGTTTCGTAGAGACGGGGTTCGCCGTCCTCGACGCCGCCGATGATCAGCGCGACGCCGAACGGACGCGCGCCGCCGACCTGGGTGTACTGCTGGATGTGGTCGGTGACGTCTTTGGTGAGCGTCTCGACGCCGATCGGCTCGCCGTAGCGGAGCTGGTTGACCTGGGCCTGGCGGCGGGCGAAGTCGATGAGTTGGCGGGCGTCGGCGACGTGGCCCGCGCTGGCGATACCGATGTGGTCGTCGGCCTTGTGGATCTTCTCGACGCTGGAGCGCTCTTCGAGCGGCGAGCGAAAGCGCTTGTCGACCGCGAGCACGACGCCGTCCGGCGTTCGGACGCCGATACTCGCGGTGCCGCGTTTGACTGCCTCGCGAGCGTACTCGACCTGGTAGAGTCGCCCGTCGGGCGAGAAGATCGTGATCCCGCGATCGTAGGCCTGCTGTTGGGATTGTCCCTGCATAGTTCAGATATCGAGCGACGTCGTCCCCACGAACCCGGGTTCCCCGTGAACGTCGAATCGCCCGTTCCGCACGACAGCGGGCCGCTGTGAGTCCGCGAACACGACGTTTCTCTCGGCCACTTCTCGGGACGCGCGACCTATATACCTTTCTTCACAGGCACGAACCGTCCCGCTCACCCCCAGCACTCGAACGCCGACCGGCGATCCCGAGACCTCGTCGACGCACGCGATCGCGGCCCGCGCCCGTTCGACTTCCTCGCGTCGTACGCGGACGATCGCCGTCCCGTCCCCGTCGGCGAACGAGAAGTCGAGAACTCGGAGATCGACGTCCGCGGCCCCCGGATCGCCGAGCAGGTTCTGGGCGGCGTACCAGCACGCGCGCTGAAACGCGTGTTTACCGAGATCGGCGTCGGGCCACGACTCGATCGCGACCGCGAGGTAGCGCCGCCGCGGCCGGAGATGCTTCGGGAGGTGTTTCATTCCTCTTCGTTCGCCCCGTTCAGTCCGAACCCGCGCGCCGCGCCCTCGTTCGTCGTCGATTCGGCGTCGTCGGTCGCTGCGGCGCGCTCGGCGACGAGGACGCCGACCTGGTCGTGGACGCGCTCGACCGTGGTGAGCGAAAAGCCCGCGTCGGTCAGCGCGTCCGCGAGCATCCCGACGGTCGCGGGATCGTCGACCTCGGGCGAGTAAAACGGTGCGTCGGGATCGGCCTCGCCGAAAAGCATCACGTCGCCGAGGACGAACTTTCGAGGACCGAGCCCGGCGATGGTCTCGATCGCCTCGATCTTTTCCTCGTTGCCCAGATGGTGCATCGCGAAGTTCGAGACCACGACGTCCACCGGATCGTCGACGGCGGGCTCTCTGAAGCTTCCCTCCGCGAGCGCGAGGTTGTCGATCCCGACCTCCTCGGCCTTCGTTCGGGCTTCGTCCATCATCCCTGCGGAGATGTCCCGGCCGATGACGCGCTCGGCGTCGGGCGCGAGCGCGAGCGCGATCGCTCCCGTCCCCGTCCCGAGATCGAGCACGGTGTCGTCGGGTTCGTGACTGGCGTGTTTCACGACGAGGGAGGCCGCCGCTCGGTACTCGTCGCTGTCCTGGCTCTCGTCGTAGGCCGTGGCGTGGTCGTCGAACCGCGCTGCGTGCTCCTCAATCGTCTTCTTCATACCGCCCCCTACGGACCCCCGGCTCAATGAACGACTCGCTTAGGCGCTCACGATTGCGCGCGGCGAGTCGGCCCCATTCAGCGAGCCCCCGCTCGATCTGCTCGCGGTCGAACCCGATCGCCTCGCCGACCGCGAGGAGTTCGCGCGGCGCGCGGAGCTGGAGGTGGTTTTCGGGGCTCGCGCTCACGACATACGGCGTGTCGTATTGGAACACGATCTCGCGGAGCTTCCGGAGGTCGGCGAGCGCCTGGACCCGCCGACCACCGCTCAGTCGGAGCACCCGCCCGAGATCGAACTCGAAGCGGACGCCGTTCCGTGCGGCCGCACGCGCGAGAACGTGGTTCACGTCGCCATCGGCCATCGGACTGGTGAGCACGTCGACGCGGGGCTCCTCGCATGCAAAGCGGTTCAGCGTGCGCGATCCCTCGACCAGCACCAGGGTACGCTCTCCGCGGCAATCCTTGACGCGTGCGCTCGCCGCCGAAGCGTCGTCGGCCTCGATCTCGACCGCGTCCACGACATCGATGTCGTACTCCGCGGCGATTTCCTCCCTGCCCGGCCCGTCGCGATCGGGTTCGTCGACCATCCCCGTCTCGGGTGCGTTTCGGACCACGATCCCGTCGAACTCGTACGCCGCCGCGGTCAGGGCGAACCGTGCGACGGTGCTCTCGCCAACGGGGTACGCCCGAACTGCCTCGTAGCAATCGGCCATCTACGACCGGGCTTCGAGCGCATCGGCGGCGTTCTCGACCGCCGACTCCTTCTTCGCGGGGTAGGCTTCGATCTTCCCGCGAAGCTCGAGACCCTCGCCTCGCTCGACCCGTCCCTTGTAGGCCGCCTGCTTGTCGAGGCGCATGAACAGCGCGCAGTTGTCGTTCACCCGCTCGTCGAGCTCGTCGCGGATGCGATCGAGATCGAGGTCCGCGAGGCGGTCGAGGACGTGGCGAACGTCGTCGGCGTTCTCGGCGCGCGCCGACAGCACCACGATCCGGTCGCCGTGATGGCCCTCGCTCGCGACCCGGTCGATTGCGAACTCCTTGGGAAGGAGTGTCCGGAGCGCACGCTCGACGCGGGCCTCGTCCTCGGTGGCATAGCAGAACGCACGAAGATCGACGTAGTGGAAGGGGGTTTCAGTCATGCAGCCAGTACGGTGGCGCGGGTAAAAGGAACTGCGTTCAGTCCTCGGCGGGTTCGAGCGAGTCCTCGGGAACGCCGGACTCTTGGCCGTCCTCGAAGTTGACGGTGTAGGTCGCATCGCCGAACATCGTCTCCATCACCTGTGTGACGGTACCGGTCTCGCCGTCGTACTCGCTGTGCTCGTCGTGAAAGAGGACCTGATCGTCTTCCTCGAAGCTCATGGCTCCGCTACCGCTCGGTCGGATAAAAACGGCGTGGATTCGCCCGGTCGGGTTGTCTCGCCGGCTGAACGTTTATGTTAGGGGCCGACGAACCCGTCCCCATGATTTTGCATGTTCGATCGCTTGCGTCGTCGAACGATCGCGGTCCGTGGAGCCCACCGCTCCGCCACGACGCCGCACGATGACCCTCGACGAGCTCTGGTTTCTCGCTGACGAGGCCGACCAACGCGCGGCACGAGCCTACCACGACCTCCTCGACGGCCGCGAGCCGACGATGGAGACCACCCACCACCGTCGGGTATCGCGAGGACGGTTTCGCACTCTCGCCGAGCGCATCCGTGAGACCGGCGCGCCGTACGGCGCACACACCATCGTCTACCGCCCGTCGGGCGAACTCCTGCTGTGTCGTCACGACGGCGTCGGGCTGTGGGTGCTCCCCGGCGGCGAGATCGACGGTAACGAGGGGTTCCGAGCGGCTGCCGAGCGCGAACTCGCCGAGGAGGCTGGGATCGAAGCGAACTACGACGGCCTCGCCATCGCCGCACGGATCGAGGTCCGGTGTGACGATCACGCCACGTGGGGCGTGATGCCGGTGTTCGCCGCCGCGGCCGAGACCACAACCACCACCATGGTGGCCGATCCCGACGACGAGATCTCGGCCGCCGAGTGGTTCGACAATCTGCCCGACGACACCCGCGATCGCGAGGATCTGGTTGCGTGGCGCGAGCGAGTGCTATGAATCGATTCGCCGTCGGCCGGGTGCAGCGGCGGCACGATGCCGTCTCCTTACGCTGACTCGGAACGCTCCTCCACCGGCCGCTCGCCGAGAATCTCGACCTCGTCGCCGACCGCGAGCTCCGCTCCCCACGCTGATTCGGGAACCTGTGTGTTGAGCATGAGACGGAAAAAGTGGTCGAATCGGTCGGAATCCGTCCACTCGGGCAACATCTCCTCGCGTTTCTCGACGAAGACTCGCTGGAACTCGTCGTGGGCCTCGCCGGTGTGTGGATCGCGCGTCGGCACGACACACCGCTGGCACGGGTTGATTCCCTCGAACAAGACATCACCGATCTCGAACGCAACGAGATGGTCGTGGTCCGCGAACAGACGATCCTCCCAGAACGGCGGCACGCCGTCGATCTCGAGGTTCGCCCGTAGCCGGAGGCGCAGCTCCTCGACGCCGATGTCGGGGAACCACGAGGCGACTTCACGGAGCGTCCCGGTGCTGATGAGCGTCGGTCCCGAGAGGGTGGTGTCGTCGGGAAAGCCGCCAGCAGTCTCTCGTTTCAACTGGACTGGGGGATCGAACTGGCTGCTCAGCCAGCTCTCGGCCGATTCACGATCGGTTTCGAGATCGAACCGCTCGGCACCACCGACGTCCTCCCGGTGGAGCGTGACCGCGGAGAATCCGGGATCGAACGTCGAACGAATCCGATGGACCTTCGGTGTGCGCTTCCCGTTAATGTAGCGGTCGTCCGCATCGACCATGGCGTACTCGCGGTCGTGTTCGAGCCCACCGTTTTCGACGATCCGCGCCGTGTCGCACGCGACGGGATCGAGCGATTTGATCGGAAAGACGGCGATGCGTGCTAGTCGGGCCATCCGTGTTCCACGACGATTTCTCTGTGACTCACTACCGCGTTTCGATTCGGTGTCGGCAACGGTCGTGTTCCGCTTAGACCGTCTCGTCGGGATCGATCCCGACGTGCCGTCCGCCGCGCGCGATGTCGACGCCGATGAATCCGAGTACGAGCGCGAAGCCGAACATCCCCGCGGTGGACACCGTCGCCCCCTCGCCACGGAGGAAACCGGACGTGACGTTCAGAAAGAGTGCAACCGCCATCAGGAAGTAGGCGGCTCCACAGAGACGGTGCCAGCCGACCAGCGCCGTGAGTGCGGTGTCGAAGCCGGCGAGTACGAACAACACACCAGCGACGAGAAACCCGCCCAGCGGGAACGCAATGTCGATCGATTCTGGCACGCCAACGACGGCGAGAAACCCGCCCACCACCGCGAAATCCACGAGGCCGAGCCATCGCGACATTCGACGATACTTCATGGACTCATGCTCGCTGCCGATGAAATAGTGCTGTCGCCCTCGCGATCCGCTTCCGTAGACCGGCACTCGATTACCCGTACGATTTCCCTTCTCGCGTCTCGGCGTTCAGCCGTCGGATCGCGGCCTGAGCGTTGCTCGCGTCGTACCCGAAGAGGACGTCGGTGGCGTAGGCGTCGGCGACCTCGGCGGCATGGACCAGGTTCTCGATGTCGACATCGACGGCGTACAGCTCGATCGCGAGCGGCGCGTCGAGCGCGTCACGAAACCCGCTTGCGAGTGATTCGAGCCAATAGGTCGTGCCGTAGGCCGTGTCGTACAGCGGGACCACGAATTCGTCGACGTACTCGGAAAGTGCATCGAGATCGAGTCCCGATCGCCCGTGGAGGTGGCCGGGGTAGGGATCGGGATGGAGCGTGAGCGAGAGATCCCCACCTACCTGGTCGGCGGCTTCGCTCACGAACTCGGTGACGACCGACGCGCGCCACGCGAAGCGGTCGTCGTACGCGCTTTCTTCGAACTGCTCGACGCAGCGATCGCAGAAACAGTATTCGGGTCTGGGAAAGCCGACATCGTCGAGCCGGACGTCACCGCTCGCGTCGGCTGCGTCCGCGATGGTTTCGAGCAGTCCCTCGCGGTAGTCGGGGTGGGTCGGACAAACATATCCCCAGTCGAAGTACTGGCGCTCGCGGGTGGCGATCTCGCCGTCCTCAGTCACGGGGACGAGTTCGGGACTCGCGTCGGCGGCCGCGGTGTCGGCGTGACACGAAATCATGCTCGTCGCCGCGGCGATCGGTTCCCGTGCCTGACCGCTCACCGACTTGACCTCGTAGCACCGCCGATCGAATGTCGGCCAGTCGAGCTCCTCGGCGTTGCGCGTCACGACCCCGAACATACCCGTACTGAGAGCCGCCACGGGGTAAGCGGTTCGTTCGGTCGCTACTTCGATCCGGTGGCGGCGAGCACGATACCGAACAGGAGACCGACGACGAGCAACCCACCACCGCCGAGGGCGTAGAGCTCGGTGGTCGTCCACTGGAACCGATCGCCATAACGGATGATTCCTGCCGTGAGCAGTAGTGTGAGTCCGGACCCGACGAGCGTCGTCACGAAATCGAACCCGAATCGAGCACCAGGATCGGCCATGTTTTCCCGCCTCTCCGGCGTGAGTTCGTTCTTCGGGTGGCTGTTGCAAGCGACCGATCCGCCTGCAGAACCATTGTCACCACTATGCGTCGAAACCGGACGGATCGCTCCGGCCGCGTCAGCCTATCGACGCGCGACAGCGACCGCGAGAACGATTGCAAACAACGCGACCACGGCAGTGATTTTTCGGGACATCACCAGGTAGGACAGAACAACGGAACATAATCGTTGTGGCATCACGCCACGGATCACTTCGAGAGTCGGGTTCGATCATCGCATCAGCACCACCAGAACGACACCGAAGACGAGCGCGCAGACGCCGGCCAACAACAGTAGAATTCGGTAGCCACTCCGCACCGCGAGTGCTGCGAACAGGATCGGACCGGCCGCCCGGCCGACGAAACTCGCACTACCGCGGAGGCTCAGCGCTCCGGCCCGAAACTGCGTCGGGACGAGATCGCTCACGCCGGCGTCGATCGATGGCAGCGCCAACCCCCATCCGGCACCGAAGCCGAGCGTCGCGACGGCGATCAGCAGGGGCGTGGCCGCGAGCCACGCACCTACGAGTCCGATCCCGATCGCCACGAACGCCACTGTGAGTATCTCGTGGTCCGAGAGCCGTTTGGCGAGACGACCGTTTTGCGTGGCGGCGACCGTCGACGCCACCTCGCCGGTCGTCACCACGAGGCCGATCAGTACCGGCGACAGCTCGTACGTCGCCGCCAGTAGGAACGGGAGCGCGGTGAAGACCGTCCCGACGAGCAGGAAGTCGACCAGAAACGCCGATCCGTACAGGACGATCGCTTCTCGGGCCGAGAGCGCGCCGACCACCCGCCGGAGATAGACGAGGTTCCTGGTCTCGCGCTCTCCGGAGGGTTCTTCGAGAACCAGGTGGGCGAAGAGCGCGACCGGCACGCCGAGGAGGTACATGGCGAACGGGGCGTTCCACGAGACGGCGACGAGCGCCCCACCCACGAGCGGGTACGCAGCCGCTCCGGCCGAGAGCGCCGCCGTGTTCGCGCCGAGAACCGCGTTCCGCTGGACATCCTCGAAGGCGTCGCTGACGAGCGTGACGGTGGTGATACCGATACCGGCGAGGGCCGTTCCCTGTACGAACCGGAGAGCTAGCACGACCGGGAACGCCGGTCGAAACACGACGACCCCGCCGGCGAGACTCCAGACGAGGAGGCTGGCGACGAGGATCCGCCGTCGGCCGACGCGGTCCGTGAGGAGCCCCATCACCGGCGAGAGGAAGATGCCGGGGATCAGTACCGCGGAGAGCAGCAGGCTGGCTCCCGTGTCGGTGACGCCGAACGCATCCCGGAACACGGGGAGCCCCGGACTGATGAGCGCCACGCTGAAAGGGGCCAGCAGCGTGCTCAACAGGACGGCCTGAACGGTGGACGACCGCCACGGCACCGATATGTCCCGGGACGCGTCGGAAGTCGCCAACTGAAACACCGACGAGTACGAAACATCCCACAAGCTTGTCGTTTGTGGGCGTGGGACCGATCAGACGCTGATGTGTTCGGTGAGGTTCTCGCGGAGGATCGTTTCGCAGTACGCACATCGCACGCCGTCGTCGAGCACCTCGAACCGTGAGGTCACGGGCTCGCCGTCGGTGGTAATGCAGTCGTGGTTCGGACACGAGAGCACGCCTTCGACGACGGCGGGCCGCTCAACGCGGTGTTTCTCCGCGACGCCGTACTCCCGGATGATGTTGATCGACGCCGCGGGCGCGATCAGCGAGATCACGTCGACCTCGTCCTGGCTGAGTTCGCGGCCCTCGATCTTCACGACGTCCTTGTGGCCCAGCCGATCGGACGGGACGTTCATCCCGACGCTCACGACCTCGTCGGTCGAGCCGTCGATCCCGAGGATGGCGAGCACGTCGGGCGCGTGTCCGCCCGCGATGTGGTCGATCACGGTGCCGTCCTGAATCTTGCTGATCCGGAGTTCGTGGTCGTCGCGCTCGCTCATCGAGACCCTCCGTTCGCGCTGTCGTCGGTCGCGTCCGCAGCCTCCTCACCGTCGGTGTCGTCGAGCAGCAGATCGAGCAGCGCCATCCGGACGGGAACACCGTTGTGGGCCTGCTCGAAGTAGTGGGCGTGCTCGGTCGCGTCGACGGCGGGCGCGATCTCGTCGACCCGGGGAAGTGGATGCATCACGATGCACTCGTCGCGGGCGCGCTCGAGAGTCTCGGCGTCGATGCGGTACTCGCCCGCCACCGCGCGGTACTCGTTCTCGTCGGGAAAGCGTTCGCGCTGGATCCGAGTGACGTAGAGCACGTCGAGTTCGGAGAGAACCTCGTCGAGATCATCGTGTTCGCGGACCTGTGCACCGGCCTCGTGGAGGTCGTACCGCACGGAACGGGGAAGCCGGAGACTTTCCGGACTCACGAAGTGCTGGCTGGCGTCGAACTTGGTGAGCGCGTACGCGAGCGAATGCACCGTCCGCCCGTACTTCAGATCACCCATGATCCCGACCGTGAGATCGGCAAGTCCGCCCGCGTTCTCGCGCATGGTGTAGAGATCGAGCAGGGTCTGGGTGGGGTGTTGGCCCGCGCCGTCGCCGGCGTTCAGGAGTGGAACATCGACGAACTCGCTCGCCATCGTCGCCGCACCCTCGCTGGGATGGCGGAGTACGAGGGCGTCTGCGTACCCCTCGATCACACGCACGGTGTCGGCGAGGCTCTCGCCTTTGGTCGCACTCGAGGAATCGACCGGTCCCATATCGAGCGCGTCGCCGCCGAGGCGCTTGATCGCGGCCTCGAAGCTCATCCGGGTGCGCGTGCTCGGTTCGAAAAAGCACAGGCCGAGCAGCCGCCCCGCGTGGCGGTCACGATCCGGGGGATCGCGTTCGATAGCGGCAGCACGATCGAGCACCGTCTCGATGTCGGCGCGCGAGAGGTTCTTCGCGGTGATGACGTGGTCACGATCGTCCATTGGTTGTGGGGAGACACCTCCGTTGTGCGGCTCGGTGGGCCATTCTCGTGTCGAGTCGAACGGCCGATCGTCTTGTAGTTGTGGATACGGCGGTCGCGGAGCTGTGGGGATGGCGGTCGCGGCGCTCGAACCGGTCGAGCGGCACGCTCGGTCGGGATGGTCGACCGTGCGAACCGTCGCCGTCGGGCGGTGATCGGACGTTTCACAAGCCTTATGCGCGTCTCGGGGGTGGATAGCGCCAATGAGTCAACGCCGGGAGCAACTCGCCGAGCGACTCCCCGCGCTCGACGCCCTCGAGTCGTGGTATCACGTTCCGCTTCTGGTCGTGCTCGTTGGGTTCATGTTCTGGATCCGGGTGCGAAACTGGCGGCGATTCCTCGTCGACGGCGAAGTCCTCTTCAGCGGCAACGACGCCTGGTATCACCTCCGGCAGGTGGAGTACACGGTCGTGAACTGGCCATCGACGCTGCCGTTCGAGCCGTGGACCAGTTTCCCCACGGGGACGGCCGTCGGCCAGTTCGGCACGCTGTACGATCAGATCGTCGCCACCGCGGCGCTCGTGATCGGGCTCGGCAGTCCTTCGGAGCAGACCACCGCGCTCACGCTGCTGTTCGCGCCCGCAGTGTTCGGGACGCTCGTCGCGATCCCGGCGTACTTCCTCGCCAAACGGTTCGGCGGCCGGTTCGGCGGCGTGGTCGGGGTGGCGATCCTCGCGCTCTCGCCGAGTACGTTCCTCGCACGCTCGGTCGCGGGGTTTTCGGACCACCACGCCGCGGAGGCGTTCTTCCAGGTGCTCGCGGTCGCCGTGATCGTGATCGCACTCACGGTCGCCGAACGCGAGAAACCCGTCTACGAGCAGTTCGTCGAGCGTGACGCGTCCAGCCTGCGCCGACCGATCGGCTGGGCCGTCCTCGCCGGCATCGCCATCTCTGTCTACATCTGGGTGTGGCCGCCCGGCCTCCTGCTCGTCGGGATCTTCGGCGTCTTCCTCCTCATCGCGCTGCCGGCCGCGTATCTGCGCGGCGAGAGTCCGGAACACGTCGCCATCGTGAGCGCGGTCACGCTGTCGGTCGTCGGTGTTCTCACGCTCGTCACCTTCCAATCGACCGAGATCAGCGTGACCAGCTTCTCGCTGCTCCATCCCGCGCTCGCGTTCCTGGGGGCGATCGGCTGCGTGTTCATGGCGTGGCTCGCCCGGACGGTCGAAGCGCGCGACCTACCGGGGCTCGCCTACCCGGGGACGATCCTCGGGCTGTTCGTTCTCGGCGCGGTCGTGATGGCGATCGTCACGCCCTCGCTGTTCGAGTACTTCCTGAACCAGCTCGAACGCATCGTCGGGCTCGGATCGAGCGCGACTGCGCTGACCGTCGGCGAGGCTCAGCCACCCTTCCAGGCCGGCGTGCCGTTCGGTGAAGCAGTCAACCAGGCACTCGGCTTCTTCCGGAACTCCTACGGGCTCGCCTTCTTCACCGGGATCGCCGGCGCGGTAGTGTTGTTTGTGCGGCTCGTACTCGGGCGGAGCAAACAGCAAGCGGCTGCGGTGTTCATTCTTGTCTGGACCGCACTGATGGTCGCGGCGACGCTGACCCAGACACGGTTCAACTACTACCTCATCGTCCCGATCTGTGTGCTGAACGCCGTCCTCGTCGGGGAGTTGATCCGGTTTCTCGCGTCCACCGATACAGCCACGGGCCTCCGGAACCTTGAGGCCTATCAGGTGCTCACGGTGCTCGCGGTCGTCCTGCTCATCACCGCACCGCTCGTCGTGGGCAGCGGCGCGGCGTTGACGAGCGCCGGCGGCTACGCGGACGAGCGTTCGTACCCCGGCTCCACCGTCCGTGGCTGGAGCGGGAGCCTCGACTGGATGGCGAACAACACGCCCGCGGAGGGGACCTACGGCGGGTACAACAACTCGATGGACTACTACGGTGAGTACGAGCGTACCGACGACTTCGATTACCCCGACGGAGCCTACGGCGTACTGTCGTGGTGGGACTACGGCCACTGGATCACGACGCTCGGCGAGCGCATCCCGACGGCGAACCCCTTCCAGCAGAACGCTCGCCAGGCCGCGAACTTCCTGCTCGCCGACAACGTCTCGCGAGCCAACGAGATCGCACGGACGGAGGATGGTGAGGGCGTGCGCTACGTGATGATCGACTGGCGGATGGCCGATCCCGCCGGCGGGGCGCTGTTCACCGCACCGTTCACGTGGTACAACGACGGTCCGCTGTCGGTCTATGACGACGTGACGCCGATCGTGACTCAGCAAGCGGGGAGCCAACGGCCCTCGCTCGCGTTTTACGCCTACGAGCAGCGCCACTACGAGACGATGCGGACCAGGCTGTACTCGTTCCACGGAAGCGCGGTCGAACCCGAGCCGGTCGTGGTCGACTACGAGAGCCCGATTCCGCAGGGCGGCTCCATAGCACAGGCGTCCCCCCCATCGGGCAACGAGTCGGCGATCAAGCGCTTCGACAACATGTCGGCCGCACGGGCGTTCGTCGAGGAGGACGGCTCGGCCCAGATCGGTGGCGTCGGGGCCTATCCTCAGGAGCGCGTGGCAGCGCTCGAACACTACCGGCTGGCCGACGCGAGCCAGCGGCTTTCGAGTCAGCTCACCCAAACGCTGTTCCAGCGACTCCAGGCGACGGGCCTGAACGCGAGCGAACTGGTCCCCACGTCGCCGAGTTGGGTCAAGACGTTCGAGCGGGTGCCCGGCGCGGCGGTCGAGGGCACCGGTCCGGCGAACACGACTGTCGAAGCCACCGTCGAAATGCGCATGCCCGGCTCCGAAAGCACGTTCAACTACACCCAGCAGGCCACGACCGACGACCAGGGCGAGTTCACGATGACGCTGCCGTACTCCACCACCGGCTACGAGCAGTGGGGGACCGAGCAAGGTGCGACGAACGTCTCGGTCCAGGCGACCGGGCCGTACACCTTCCAGACGCCGGTCGAAGGTGGCAGTGACAACGCGAGTCGGTGGAACGCGACCGCCGAAGTCTCCGAGGGAGCGGTGATCGGCCGGACCAACGAGAGCGTCACAGTCGATCTCCAGCAGGAATCGGTATCGATCCCGGCGGACACCTCGGCCGGGAACGACACGGCGAGCGGCAACGCGAGTGCCGCGACGAACGCCTCGGCCACCGAGAACGGCTCTGCCGACGCGAACGCGAGTAGTGCCGGAGGCGGTACGAACGCCACCGGTGCGAACATGACGAACGCGAGTTCGATGGCGGCTCCCGGCGAGCGTGTCGCCGATGCGACTCGGGCAGCATCGCCGCAGGCGGAGGGAGCACGATGAGCGGGCGAGAGTCGATGCGTGAGTGGTTCGTCGTCTACCTCAAGGGGATGTTCATGGGGGCTGCGGACGCAGTGCCCGGCGTCTCGGGTGGAACGATCGCGCTCATCACCGGGATCTACGAGCGGCTGATTGCCGCGATCACGGCGCTCGATCCGGGCGTGCTGCGGTACCTACCGCGGGTCCACCGTCGGACGGAGCGCGCCGAACTCCGGGCCGCGCTGGTGGCAATGGACATCCCCTTCCTGCTCGCGCTCGGGGCAGGGATCGTAACGGCACTGGTCACCGTCGCGCAAGTCATGCACTACGCCTTCGAGACCTACCCAGGGCTCGTGGCGGCGCTGTTTTTCGGCTTGATCGCGGCCTCAGCGATCGTCCTCTACGACCACGTCTCGCTCGACACGCCGCGGCGAGTCGCGGTCGCGGTGTTCGGGTTCGTGCTCGCGTTCGCACTCTCGGGGCCGGAAGTCAGCAACTCGATGCCGAACTCGCCGCTGTTCGTCCTCGTCGCCGGCTCGATCGCGATCGCCGGCATGATCCTGCCCGGAATCTCAGGGGCCTTCTTCCTCTACGTTCTCGGCCAGTACGAGTACCTGACGGGCACTCTCACGGAGTTCACTGACGGGTTCGTCGGTCTGCTGTCGGGCGGCAGCCTCGATGTCCTGATCGAACCGGGCATCGTGATCCTCGCGTTCGGCATCGGCGCACTCGTCGGCCTCTTTTCGATCGCCTACGCCATCCGGTGGGCGCTCGCAAACTACCGGGAGGCGACGTTGACGTTCCTCGTGAGTCTGATGGTCGGCGCACTCCGACTGCCCGCTACTGAAGTGATCAACAACACGCCCGTTGTGACACCGACCGCAATCGGATCGATCCTCGCTGTCGCCGCGGTCGGTGGCGCGCTGGTGCTGCTCGTCGATCGCTACACCGCCGACATCGATTTCTCCTGAAGACGGTTTCGACCGCCCACTTCGTCGTTGATGTCCTCGTGAGGGGTGGCCGTTCCACAGAAATCGCCATGTCGGAACGGGAAATCACCGATCGCGAACACACGAGACTGGCGGTGGTGTCGGGAGCGAGGACGGGGGGCTATATAGTATACTGGCAGCCGCAGGCAGAACGTCAAGACAGTTGCTGTGTGTTTACTGGGATAGGGGGAGGAAGCCATGAGTCCACTATCCGAAGACGTACGGCTACCGTGCGGGTGGGTATGCAAACACGTCGAGGAGGACGAACTCGTGTTCGCGTACGATACCTTCGAGGTAGAAGCCACGAAGGCCGACAGCTCGGACCCACTATCCTTCGATATGGCCGGGCGCTGGCAGCTGACGTGTCGCGAGCGTGCTGGCGGGACGGTAAACGAGCGCTCGATCGGCTACGTCACGAGTCGTGGAGCCGCGACCGAGACGCTGCTGTCGTGTATGGAACACGCGAGCGCGAACGCCAGACGGAGCGATTCGGGCGAGCCGTTGACGCTCGATACCATCGCCGCGGGCGCGGATCGCTGTGACGGCACGGCACCGATGCGAGCCGATCGGACCCGCTACGGCGGTGGGCGGCGAGGACGCACGCACTGATCGTCCGGCCGCGTCGTGGCGGATCCAACGACAACACACCTATTACACGCCGGGCGCAACCCCCGGCGATGAAGAACGTCGACGACCTGATCGGCAGCGCGAACGAACTGGCTGACCAGGGGCTCTCGAACGGCGAGATCGCCGACGAGCTCAACGTCTCGCGCGAGACCGCGAGCTGGCTGGTCGAACGTGGCGGCGGCACGGCGACCCGCGAACCCGCACCGACCGACGCGCTCGAAGACATCCACATCGACTGGAGCGCGTTCGGCCGCGACAGCACCCGGCTCTCGTACGTCGGCCGTGCGATGGCCGACCTGCTTGGCAGTACGGACGGCGACAACGAGGAGATCGATCTCGTGGTCGGGATCGAGAAGGCCGGTACGCCGCTCGCGACCACGGTCGCGCTCGAACTCGACGCCGATCTCGCGACCTATGCCCCACGAAAACACCAATGGGAGGAGGGCGACATCGATGACCTCAGCGGCAACTTCTCGCGAAACTTCGCCGAGATCCGTGATCGGGAGTGTTACGTGGTCGACGACACCATCACGAGCGGCACGACGATGACCGAGACGATCGAGGCCATCGCCGAGGAAGGTGGCACGCCGGTCGGCTGTGGCGTGCTGGTCGACAAGCGTGGCGTCGAGGACTTGGAGGGCGTGCCGGTCGAATCGCTCCTCCAGGTCATCCGCGTCGGTCAGGAGGGATGAGGCCACCTGCCGTGACCTATCGTGGGACACCACCGCACGGCCAGTAGTAACATGTATCAACTGCCGGAATAAATCGAGAACAGTGTCGCCGGATAGCGGATCGGATAACGCCACCGAACGGCGCAAGGCCGGACCACGAACCGCCGAGAAAGTCGGCGTCGAGCGGTGGATCGAAGGCGTCTTCTTCGGTTGTGCGGAGGTCGCGGTACTCGGCTTGCCGGCACTTTTCAGTCTGCTCGACGCGTCCGCCAACGCCGAAGTAAAAATCGCCGCTATCGTCGCGCTGTCGACCGCCGTGATCGCCATCGGGACGATCCGAACCGGATGGACGAGGCTTTCGTGGCCGCCGCTGACGCCACGACTGCTTCTCGCTCGCGCCGTCATCCACAACCTGCTCGTCCTGGTCGCGGCCTACGGCGGTGCGACGATCGATCTCTTCTCGGGATCGGCACTCGGCTCTGCCGTGTTCGCCGTCATCGTCGCGGCCGGCACGGTGTGGGTGTTCCCGCAGATCGCCGACCGTGTCTCGGTGCTCCCGCCGTGGTGGCAATGGGGCCAGTAGCAGCCTCGAACCGAGTCTCTCAGAGCGGGTCGGTCTCGAACGCCATCTCGACATCGATGTCGAGGACGTCGACGAGCGTCGGCGCGACCGTCCGCGCGTCGACCGCCTCGGGCACCGATTCGGGTGCGGCCGGGCCACCGAGCCCGTAGAATCCTTCACAGTCCCGGCGGCCGTGCGATCCACCGACGAGCGTGGGATCGAGCGAAGCGAGGCCGCTGTCGCCGAAGAACAGTTCACAGGGGTCGAAGCCGGGTTTGGCGTGGATGTCCATGTCGGTCGCGTAGTACGGTGCATCGCTTTCCTCGCGCCACCAGTAGTACTGGAACCACGCCGACGGCTCCGCGACGAGCACCAAGTCGCCCGCGTTCGGATGGTCGACACCGTACTCGACCTTCCCCTCGTCGCCGAGCACGCGCTCGACGCCGTCCAGCGGGGCGAGCGCCTCACGAGCGTCATCGACACACCCCTCGTCGGCGTAGACGTGTGTCACCTGGTGGTCGACCATCGCGAACGCCCTCGAAGAGCGGAGATCGATCTCTTCGCCACCCTCGCCGTCGTGCATCACCGAGAGCAGTCCGGCATCCCGGAGCGCACGGTTCGGGAACACTGGTGTGTCGACGTCGTGGAAGCCGTACTCGCTGACGACGTTCACGACGGTTTCGGCCCACCGGTCGTCGCCACGGAGTCCGTCGATGAACTCGCCGATCAGGTCGTCGACCACGCCGATCGCGTCGTCGAGTTCGTCGCTGGAGCCGTGCCGGAGACCGTCGTAATCGAGGTGGGGAACGTAGATCCATAGGAGATCGGGATCGTAGCGTTCGATCGCTTCGCTCGCGGCGTCGAGGATCCACGTCGACGATTCCTCGTTCGCGCCCGGCCCCCAGTAGGTGTGCAGCGGGAAGTGGCCGTACTTTTCTTGAAGATCGTCGTAGAAGCCATCTGGATTGGTCCAGCAGTTCATCTCGAGGATGTTGTTGTCCTCGTCCTCGATCGGCGAGGGCGTGAGCGCGATGTCGGCGGTCGTGTCGATGAGATGCTGGAAGCAGAATACTCCAGTAGTAAGGCCGGCGTCGCTCGCGGTCTCCCAGAGACGGTCGCGGTCGGCACGGTCGCGTTCCCAGAACGCGACCTCGTCGTTCGCGCGGTCGTACTCGCCGCTGGAGACGTCGCCGTGGGATTCGGGCGAGCGCCCGGTCGCGAGCGTGGTCTGGACCGGGAGCGTGACCGCGGGGAACGGCGGTTCGAGCGTCGCCCGGGCCGGCTCGCCGACGAGATCGGCGAGGTTCGGCGCGAGCCCCCGATCGAGGTGGTCGGGTTCGAGGCCGATGACGTCAAGGACGATCGCCCGGCTAGCCGTCTCGGCGATTCCATCGTTATCAGGAGTTTCGGTTGTCATGGTGTGTTCTCCGTCTCCTCGTTGGCCGTCGATGTGTTCCTGTGTTGGTCAGCGTACTCGTAGAGTCGATCGAACTGCCGCGAGAGATCGTGTTCGTCGACGCCGAGCGGGTCCTTGAAGAAGGACGCGAGGTGGGGTTGGAGCCCACCTTCGCCCTGTTCGTCGGCGTGCGCGAGCAGTCGCACGAGATCGAGCACGAGCGGTGCGGCGAGTGCCGAGTCCGACCCTTCCCACGTGAACTGCAACTTCATTTGCGTGCCGAGAAAGCCCTGAAATCGGATGTCGTCCCACGCAGTCTTCCAGTCGCCGAGCGCGGGCGTGTAGTCGATCCGGACCCGATTGTGGGTGTCGTACTCGAGAATCTCGTCGAGGACGCCACCCTTGCTCTGGAGTTTTCCGGCCTTGTTCGCGTCGTCTTCGAGCACCTCACCGTCACGATTGCCGAGGATGTTGTGGCCCTCCCACGAGAGTACTCGGAGGTTCCGCCCGGCGAACATCGGCGCGAGCGCGCTCTTCAGGAGCGTTTCGCCGGTTTTGCCGTCACGACCCATGTGAGGGACGTTCTCCCGGTCGGCGAGCTCCCGAATCCCACCGAGCGCGTTCGCGGCGTTCGGGGTGAAGTTCACGAACGGGTGGCCGTCATCGATGGCGGCGTAGGCGTAGAGCGCGCTCGCCGGGAGGGGATCGTCGGCGTCGAGTCCGGCCTCGATCGCCCCGACCGAGTCGTACTGGTCGGGATCGGCGGGCATCGGCTCCGCAGAGGCGACGTTCACCACCACGACCCGATCGAGATCTTCGTTTTCCTGGAAGGCGGCGTAGTCGGCACGGATGCGCTCGACGATCTCTCGAAGCGAGAGCGTCTCGTCGTCGAACGCTGCATCGTCGGTGAGCTCTGCGACGGTGCGCCCACAGTTGCGTGCGGTGCCGGTCACGATCCGGTCGTCGATCGTAGCGAGATCGTCCCGAACCGCGTCGAGGGTATCGCGGTCGGGAACGCCGTTGCGTTCGTGGAGGCGTTCGGCCGTCTCGACCACGCTGCCGGCCTGGATGTCGTGACCACCGAAGACCAGCGACCCGACCGCCGGGAGGTCGAGGTCCGTCAGCGGAGCGCGCTCGGTCACCATCCCGTCGGTGACGGTCGCCTCGCGAGCGATCGCGCGCGCGCCGATCATTGCGGTCGTGGCGACGTTTCCGCGTGCCCCGATCAGCCACACGCCGGTGGTCACGTGGACCTCCCGCGCGACGTGTCAGTGACCGCTGGCACGTCGTCGCTTCCCTCCGTGTCGGCGACGGACGCCGAAGGTCGAGTCGGCAGTGGCGATACTGTGCTCCGCGCCGAACGATCGCCGGCAGTTTCCAGTGACGTCACTACGAGAGATCGTCGTCGGCGACCCCTGTACCTTGTGATGCTGAACGAACGGTCGGGCGTTACCGACCCACGATGGGATCGCGCAGCGCCGCGACCTCCTCGACGATCGCCGCCACGTTCTCACTACGGACACCGTTCTCGCGGAGCGCGGCTTCGAGGTGGCCCGCGACGGCGTCGAAATCCTCGTCGGCGATGTCGAGATGGGCGTGGGCCGCGCGCATGTCGTCGCCGGTGTACTCGACCGGTCCGCCGGCGACCGAACTCACGAACGCGATCTGGTGCGCTCGGAGGTCGTCCATCGCGGTATCCTCGAAGAATCCGGCGAGGCGGTCGTCGTCGAGCACGCGGTCGTAGAAGTCGTCGACGACCGCTACGACGGCGTCTCGACCGCCGATCTCGGTGTAGAGGCTGGACTCACTCATCCGTGTCACGATCCTGACGGGCACCCCACATGAAAATATCGACGATCGACGGGTAGGGTCAACCAGAACGCAGTAGTACGATCGGGCCGCAGGATCGCCATGGAGATCATCGACCCGCACATGCACATGGTGTCGCGCTCGGCCGACGACTATCGACGCGCGCGCCGTGCCGGCGTCGAGTGCTGTATCGAGCCCGCGTTCTGGAGCGGGACCGACAAGCAGTACGCCGGTTCCTTTTTCGATTACTTCGAGCAGATTATCGATTTCGAGACCGACCGCGCCGAGCGCGCGGCGGGGATGGACCACTACGTGACGATCGGGCTCGAACCCAAGGAGGCGAACTACCGCGAGATGGCCGAGGAGGTGCTCGACCGCGTCCCCGAGTACCTCGACCGCGAGAACGTCGTCGGCGTCGGCGAGATCGGGTTCGATCAGGGGACCGACGACGAGGAGTGGGCTCTTCGCGAGCAGCTCCGAATGGCCGAGGAGCGTGAACTCCCGGTCATCATCCATACACCACACACGAACAAACCGGAGGGCACCGAACGGATCGTCGAGATCATCGAAGACGAGGGCGTGACCCAGGAACGCATCGTCATCGATCACAACACGCCCGAGACGATCGAGACGTCCCTCACGACGGATTGCTGGGTCGGGTTCACGCTCTACCCCGGGAAGATCGAGGACGAGAAAGCGATCGATCTCCTCGAAGAACACGGCACCGACAAGATGCTGTTCAACAGCGCCGCCGACTGGGACCCCTCGGACCCGCTCGCGGTGCCGAAGGCTCGCGACAAGATGCTCGATCGGGGCTGGCCGCGCGAGGACGTCAAGAAGGTCGTCTTCGACAATCCCTACGAGTTCTTCGACCAGTCGCCGAACTTCGAGTACGACCCGCGATGAAGTTCGGGTTCTCGGCCAACGCGTTCCGCGAGTACGACTGGAAGGAAACCATCGAGATCGTCGCTGACGCGGGCTACGACGGGATCGAACTCCTGTTCGACCGGCCGCATCTCTACCCCCACGACGTCGACGACGGGACGGTCGCCGACGTGCGCGACGCGCTCGACGAGCACGGACTCGCCATCAGTAACTGTAACGCGTTCATGTTGACGGCGATCGAGGGGTTCCACCATCCCTCGTACATCGAACCCGATCCCGAGTACCGCCAGGAGCGCATCGACTACACGAAGGCCGCGCTACGAACCGCCGCCGCACTCGATCACGACTACATCTCGATCGAGCCTGGCGGGCCGACTCCCGAGGAAAAATCCCGTGAGTGGGCGCTCGAAACGTTCGCCGAGAGCCTTGAGGAAGTGCTCCCGGTGGCCGAGGACGTCGACGTGGATCTCCACGTCGAACCCGAGCCCGACCTCCTGATCGAAACTAGTACCGAGTTCCGCGAGTTCGCCGACCGGATCGACCATCCTCGGATTCGGTGTAATTTCGACGCCGGCCACCTCTTTTGCGTCGGCGAGGACCCCGTCGAAGCCTTCGACGCACTCGAACCGTTCGTGGATCACGTCCATCTGGAAGACATCCCCGAAGACCGGAGCCACGAGCACACCCAGCTCGGTGACGGCGCGATGCCCATCGACAAGTTCCTCGGCGCGCTCGACGATCGTGACTACGAGGGATTCGTCACGGTCGAACTCTACCCCTACGAGGAAACCGCGGCCGAGACCGCCCGCGACGCGATGACCTACCTCGAAGACGGCGGGTGGGTCTGAGAGGGTGGCCGTCGGCGAGTCCGGTTTGAGCGAGCGATTCACGACCTACGCGAGCCTGGTGCGCGTCCCGAACCTCTTCAGCGCGCCCCCGGACGTCCTGCTCGGTGCGGCACTTGCGAGTGCGGCCGGCGCGGCGGTCTCGCTCCCCGCGCTCGCCGGCCTCTGTCTCGCCGCCGTTCTGCTGTACGCCGGTGGCACCACGCTGAACGACTACTTCGACGCGCCGATCGACCGATCCGAGCGACCCGAGCGCCCGATTCCCTCCGGCGAGGTGACGCGTCGGACGGCGGGCGCGCTCGGTGGATCGCTGCTTGTGGTCGGCGTCGCGCTCACGTTCGTCGCTGCCGGGACGCGCGCCGGTGCGATCGCCGCCGGACTCGCGGCCGTCATCGCGCTCTACGACGGCGCGCTGAAGGGCGGCCCCGTTGGCTTCCTCGCGATGGGGGGCGCGCGCGGGTTGAACGTCCTCCTCGGAACGGCTGCCGCGGGCGCGGTCGATTTCCCGACGTGGACGCTCGCGGTGCCGGCGGTCGTCGTGCTCTACATCGCCGCGGTGACGTACATGGCCGCGAACGAGGCGACCGCTACCCCACGGAAGGCGGTCGCGACCGCGGCCGCTGGAGTCGTCGTAGCTGCCGCAACGGTGTTCGCAGTGATCGCGACGGTCGGTCCGCCGACCGTTCAAGCCGGACTCGCAGCCGGGCTCGTCGCCGGTTTCCTCGCGTGGACCGGGCGTGCGCTTGAACCAGCGTACGCCGATCCTCGTCCCCGAACTGTCGGTCCCGCGGTCGGTACCTGCGTGCTCGCGCTCGTGGTGCTCGATGCGGCGTTCGCGGCGATCGTCGGCGTCGGGTGGGCGCTTGCTGTGCTCGTCTTTCTCGTGCCCGCAGTCGGGCTGGCCCGATTGTTCGATGTCTCGTAAGGTGTTTCGGGGTGGCGGCCGTTCGACTGGCATGGTCGATCTCGCGTTCTCGACGAACGCCTACACCCGCCACGCACTCCCCGAGGCGATCGATCGAATCGCCGACCACGGCTATGCTGGCGTCGAAATCCTGGGAGACAAACCCCACGCCTACTTCCCGAATTTCGACGACGCCGACGAGGGGGACCTGATCGCGGCGCTCGACGACACAGAACTACAGATATCGAACGTCAACGCCAACACCGCGACGGGCTACTACGACGACGCACCGCCCTCGTCGTTTTTCGATCCGAGCGTGATCACCGCGGACGATGACGACCGTGAGTGGCGGATCGAGTACACGAAACGCGCGATCGATCTCGCTTCTATAACTAGTGCGCCCGCAGTCTGTCTCGCCACCGGCCGACCACTCCCCGGGACGCCGCCCGAACGCGCCCACGAGTATCTCCGTGACTCGCTCGATTCGATTCTCGACTACGCCGAGGATCGTGGAGTGAGCGTCGGGATCGAGTACGAGCCCGAACTCCTCGTGGAGTGTACCGAGGAAGTGCTCGCGCTCATCGACGACGTCGGTCGCGACTCGCTCGGGATCAACCTCGACGTCGGCCACGCCGCGGTCTACGGCGAGGATCCCGCCGAAGCGATCCGGCAGAGTGCGGGCCACATCACGGGCGTCCATCTGGAGGACATCGTCGGCGGCGTCCGAGGAAAGCACTACCACCGGATCCCCGGCGAGGGAGACCTCGACTTCCGGGCGATCTTCGACGCGCTCGACGACATCGGCTACGACGGGTTCGCAACGCTCGAACTCTACACCTACCCCGATCGCCCAGACGAAGCCGCACGGGAGGCGTACGAGGAACTCTCGGCGTACTGCTGAGATCGCAGTCGGCTCGGTGGGAGCGGACGGTCACGGAAAACGATCCGAGATTTTCAACACAGTCCCCTATACGGGGAGGAGTCGTGGGAAACGGGGTGAACGAGCCCGTCCGATACTCTCAAACCACGTCCCCACGGGAATCCGATATGGAGTTCCACGACGCCGCGAACTTCCTCTTCGGGCTGCGGCGCTACCCCCCAAAGCCGCGGCTCTCCGCGACGCGCGACCTCTTGTCCGCACTCGACGATCCACAGGAGGGAATCGCGTTCGTCCAGGTCGCTGGCTCGAACGGGAAGGGATCCACCGCCCGGATGACCGAGTCGATCCTCCGCGAGGCCGGTCTCGATGTCGGGCTCTACACCTCGCCGCATCTCGATTCGGTCCGCGAGCGCGTCACGGTGAACGGTCGATCGATCACGGAGGCCGCCCTCACTGAGTACGTCGAGACAGTACGGCCCTACGTCGTCGATCGCGCGACCGACGGCGCGTCGCCGACCTTCTTCGAGACGGTCACGGGACTCGCGTTCTGGGAGTTCGCGCGCCAGGACGTCGACTGTGCGGTGCTCGAAGTCGGCATCGGGGGACAGTACGACGCGACCAGCGTCGTCGATCCGGTGGCGAGCGCGGTCACGAGCGTCACGCTCGAACACACCGACGTGCTCGGCGAGACAGTCGAGGAGATCGGACGCGACCTCGCCCACGTCGCGCCCGATGACGGCCCGCTCGTGACCGCCGCGACCGGCGACGCGCGATCGGGGATCGACACGGTGGCCGACGAGGTCGTGACGGTTGGCTCCGGAACTGACACCGATGTCGCCGTGAGTTACGACGGTCGCGTCGGTATCGAGAGTCGGGTCGAACTCACCGGTACTGACTGGGACGTCGAAACCAGACTCCCGCTCGTGGGTGCACACCAGGCCGACAACGCCGGCGTCGCGGCCCCGCTTGCCCGCCACGTCGGGGACGCACTTGGGGTCGAGATCGACACAGATGATCTCGCGAGCGGGCTGCGTACGGCTCACTGGCCCGGCCGGTTCGAGGTCATGGGCCGGGAACCGCTGGTCGCCCTCGACGGCGCACACAATCCCGGAGCGTGCGAGCGCCTCGCGAGCGTCCTCCGTGAGTTCAAGTACGATGATCTCCATGTGGTGTTCGGCGCGCTCGCCGACAAGGACCATCGAGGCATGGTCGAGGCGCTCCCGACGCCGGATCGTGCCGTCACCTGCCAGCCCGACGTCGACCGTGCGGAAGACGAGGGGGTGCTCGCGACATCGTTCGAGCGCGATGGCGTCGTCGTCGAGAGTCGAAACGCCGTCACCGATGGGGTGGCCGAGGCGGTCGCGGCCGCCGATCCCGACGACTGTGTCGTCGTCTGTGGCTCGCTCTACACCGTCCGGGAGGCCCGGACCCGGTGGAGTCGCCTCGACGTCCCGAAGCGCGTCGACGATCTCGACGACGCTCGCCGGGTGCTCTCCGGGGCACACGTCACCGATCCCGGCGTCTACCGGATGCGGGGCAAAACCGTCCACCGTACCCTGAAGACACGAGTGCGACCGCGCCAGGCGCAGTATCTCAAGGAGGAACTGCTCTCGCTCGGTGGCGAGTGTGCGGTCTCGGGATTGAACGACCAGAACGAGGAGCGACTCGACGTCGTGCTTGCGGGCACGCTCGCCCAGTTCAAACGGCTCGTCGCGAAGCTCGACGCCCAGCCATACGGACTCGGCCCGCTCGCCGCCGATATCGCCCGCGCGCTCGACATCGATTCGTCGGCAAGAAGCCGTGGCGACGAGGATACAACGGCGAGACTGGATTATCCGTGGGACGACGGCACTGCCGTCATGGGGATTCTCAACGTCACGCCCGACAGTTTCCACGACGGTGGCGAGTTCGACGAGACCGATGCCGCGGTTCGGCGGGCCGAGGAGATGGTCGCAGCGGGGGCCGACGTGATCGATATCGGTGGCGAGAGCACCCGCCCCGGTGCGGAGCCGGTGTCGGTGGTCGACGAGCACGATCGGGTGGTCCCCGTGATCGAGCGCATCGCCGACGTCGACGCGTTGCTCTCGATCGATACCCGGAAGGCCGAAGTCGCCCGGGCAGCACTGGAGGCCGGAGCCGACATCGTGAACGACGTCTCCGGACTCGACGATCCCGAGATGCGCTTCGTGGCTGCCGAGTTCGACTGTCCGATCGTCGTGATGCACAGTATCGACGCGCCAGTCGCTCCCGACGCCGAGCCGGAGTACGACGACGTGGTCGAGGACGCGATTCGGGAGCTCGAACCCCTCGTCAGGCGATGTGTGCAGGCGGGGCTCGACCGCGAACAGATCATCGTCGATCCCGGACTGGGATTCGCGAAAACCGAACGGGAGGACTTCTCGCTTCTCGGCCGTCTCGGGGAGTTCCGTGCGCTCGACTGCCCCGTCCTCGTGGGCCACTCCCACAAATCGATGTTCGGCCTCGTCGGCAGCGAGGCCGGCGAGCGACTCCCGGCCACGGTGGCGGCGAGCGCGCTCGCGGCCGAGCGCGGTGCCGACATCGTCCGTGTTCACGACGTCGCCGAGACCGTCGCCGCCGTAAGCGTGAGTGAGGCCACCACCGCACCGCATACGTTCGATCGCGACGAGTGAACCGGTTCTCCCTGTCGGGTGAGCCGTTAGCGCTCATAGACGGCGCGTGACCCGCTCGGCTCACTCTCCATCGGTCTCTCCCGTCGTCCCCGCTTCGTCGGTCGTCTCCTCCTCGTCAGTCGGTTCCTCGGCTTCGGTTTCGTCGGTGCCATCGCGCTCCGTGGTCGTGGCCGCCTGCTCGTCGTTCGCTCGTTCCGGCGGCCCGTCTTCACCGGTCGTCGCTCCCTGGCCGCTCTGTTCCTGGCTCGTCGGAGACGGTGACGATGTAGTGGTTTGACTCGCTGTCGCCGTGTTCGTCGTCGTTGTCGCCGTGGTCGTTGCTGTCGCTGCTGACGTCGTGGTGGTCGTCGTTGCGGTCGGCGTGCTCGTCGTCTGACTCGCTGTGGCCGTTCCCGTAGCGCTCGGTGTAGCGGTATCCGTCGATGTGTCTGTATCCTCGGTCTCCGATGTTGCCGTGGCCGTCTGCGTCGGGGTCGATGTCGCAGTTTCCGTCGAGGTCGGCGTTTCGGTAGTCGTTGGTGTCTCGGTCGCTGTCGGTGTGTCGGTAGTCGTTGACGAGGCTGTCGCCGAGGTTTCGCTGGGTGTTGGCGTCGCGGTTGGTGACGGCGTCGATGTGGCCGTTGGCGTCGCTGTCGGTGTTGCGGTCGGTGACGACGTGGGTGTCGGTGTAGCGGTCGGCGTAGCGGTGGGGGTCGGCGTTGGTGTGGTCGTCGCTGTCGGGGATGCGGTGGCTGTGGCGGTCGATGTTGTTGTCGGCGTCGCGGTTGGTGTCTGTGTAGTGGTGGCAGTAGGTGTCGGCGTATCGGTAGGTGTTGGTGTGTTCGTTGAGGTCGCTGTCGGCGTCGGTGTCTCGGTGGGCGTCGGCATGTCGGTGGCTGTCGGTGTGGCAGTTGTCGTCGCTGTAGCAGTCGATGTCGTCACTGAGGATGTGGGTGACGCGGTGGCTGTCGGCGTTGGCGACGGTGTCTGCGTCGATCGTTCCGTCGTGGTTGGTCCCGGTGTCGTGGTGGTTTCGTTCGTGGACCGCGTCGTTGGTTCCGTCGTCACGGTCGGTGTGGTCGTGGCGTTCGCGCCGTCGACGATCGGGCCGGCTGCGGCCGGCTCGTTTTCACTCCCCCCGGGATCGTCGAGCACGCTCGTGAGGAGAAACCCGACGCCTGCGAGGAGGATGACGATTACGAGGACACCGACTGCGGGTGCCAGCCACCGCTCGATGGCGGACAGTTCGTCCTGATCAAGCAGCTCCGATTCTGGCCCCGGTTCGATCACTTGGAGTACGTACGCCGTTCGAGCTTATCTGCCTTGTCGTGGCGTACGAAGGCACGATCGCTGGAAATAGTTCTTAGCGCACCCGTCGGCCGATGACTCCTGTCGTTCGGTTTTCCCCCAACCGAAACGGTTTGTAAGTGCTCCGTGAACACTGGCCGTGCTCTCCGACATCGAGCGCTACCTCAACGTCCGCAGTGCATCGACCGGGTCGTTCGCGCCCTCGGGCGACCTCGCTTTCCTGCTCGACACCACCGGCACGCCCCAAATTTGGACGCTTCCCGAACCCGGGGGCTGGCCCGACCAACGAACGTTCGCCGACGAGCGCGTCACCTTCGCTTCGTTTTCGCCGACACGCGACGAACTGATCTTCGGGCGGGACGAGGGCGGCAACGAGCGTGTCCAGCTCTCCCGACTCGATCCCGACGGCTCGGTGACGCCGCTCACCGACCGTCCCGCAGCCAAACATAGATGGGGCGGCTGGAGCCACGACGGCGAACGGTTCGCGTTCACCGCCAACCGGCGCGACGAGTCGGTCTTCGACGTCTACACACAGGTACGCGACGCGACGGGTGACGACGCCGAACTCGTTCACGAGGGTGACGGCTGGCTCACCGTCGCCGGCTTCGGCCCCGACGACGATCGCCTCGTCGTGAGCGAGGCGCATTCGAGCTTCGATCAGGACCTCCACGTGCTCGATCTCGATACTGGGGCGATCGAGCACGTCACGCCCCACGAGAACGACGTGCGCTTCATGGGTGTCGAATGGGGACCCGACGGCGACGCGCTCTACTGCCTGACCGACCGCGACGGCGACACCCTCTCGCTCGCGCGGCTCGATCTCGGCAGTTTGGAAATCGAACCGATCGTCGACGATCCGGAGTGGAACGTCGATCGATTCGTGCTCGACGGAGACACCGGCCGGCTGGTCTACGGACGCAACGTCGACGGCTACACCGATCTCACGGTCGGGCGACTCACGGGCGAGACGACGATCGAGACGTTCCCGACGCCCGATCTCCCCGACGGCCTCGCGGGCGCGATCGAGTTCGACGACGACGCCGAGCGCTTCGCGATCACGGTGACGGGTCCGCGCGAGAACGCGAACGTCCACGTCGTCGACATCGCATCCGGCGAGAGCGACCGCTGGACGCACGCCTCGACCGCCGGCCTCGCCGAGGATCGGTTTCACGACTCCGAGCTCGTGCAGTTCGAGAGCTTCGACGCCCGGGAGATTCCGGCGTTTTTCTCGCTGCCCGCCGATCCCGCGCCGGGCGACACACCGGTCGTCGTCGACATCCACGGTGGCCCCGAGAGCCAGCGCCGGCCACGATTTAGCCCCGTCACCCAGTACCTCCTCGATCAGGGGTATGCGGTCTTCGAGCCGAACGTCCGGGGCTCGTCGGGCTACGGCAAAGCGTACACCCACCTCGACGACGTCGAAAAGCGGATGGATTCGGTGGCCGACATCGAGGCGGGCGTCGAGTGGCTCGGCGATCTCTCACCTGTAGACCCCGACCGGATCGCGGTGATGGGCGGCTCCTACGGCGGGTTCATGACGCTCGCGGCGCTCACCGAATATCCCGATCTGTTCGCCGCCGGGGTCGACATCGTGGGGATCGCGAACTTCGTGACGTTCCTCGAAAACACCGGACCATGGCGGCGTGAACTCCGAGAGGCCGAATACGGGTCGCTCGAAACCGACCGCGATCTCCTCGAATCCATCAGTCCGATCCACCGCGCCGACCGTATCGACGCGCCCCTGTTCGTGCTCCACGGCGAGAACGACCCGCGCGTGCCGGTCGGCGAGGCAGAACAGATCGCAGAGCGCGTCAGCGAGCAGGGTGTCCCCGTCGAGAAACTCCTCTTCGAGGACGAGGGCCACGGGATCACGAAACGCGAGAACCGGATCGAGGCCTACACCGCCATCGCGCGGTTCCTCGACGAGCACGTCTGATCCGATCGCTGTGACGACCGCGGAGTGGCGCTTTCGCGACGTAAAATCATGTGAAACGAACGAAAACGTCCAAACGGTTTGACATCACACGACGGGACGGCGATGAAAGATACGGCGGATTTATTCCGCTGGCGGGAAATCGTCCGTGGTATGGACGCCGCCGGTCGTTCGGAGCAGTGGGTCGAAAACCAGCTCGGGAGGCTGACCGACGAGTACGATTCGTCGTCGGTCCACCAGACGAGCTGGGCGGTGTCGGCGGAGCGCTACGAGCGGATCGCGGGCGTCGCGGCCAACGAACGCGCCGCGGCGGGGGTTCGCGTCACGAACGCCGACGACGAGGTGCTGTTGGTGCGCGACCGACGCGATGAATGGGCCGCCCCACGGGGGCGGGTCGAGCCCGACGAATCGCTCGAAACCGGAGCCATCCGGAACGTGCGCGAGGCAACTGGCGTCGAGTGTGCGATCGAGGACGTCGAACGGATCTCGATCGTCGGCGTCGGCGACGAGACCGACCGCGACCGCTCTTCGATCTACTGCCTCGTGGTGCTGTTCGCCGGCTCGTGTGGCCCCGACGAACGCGTCGATCCCGCCGAGACGCCGGTCCGGTGGCGACGGAGCCGGCCGACCGACGGCCTCGATCCGGGCGTGCTCGCGATCTGACCACGAACAGTTCGTTTTTCTCCACAGCTGGACCAGCGGACGGCGGACCGACGGACAGATACATACTCACGGGGCGCGAACCTCAAGCCGATGCTTCGATCGGTCGCCGGGCTGCTCGCGTGGGTGGTCTCGGTCGTGCTGCGGCTCGCGTTCGTGGTCGCGATAATCGGGCTCGCCGCCGGGTTCGCGTTCGGTGGGGGCGATCTTCCGACCTCGGTCGCCGAGCTGGGCGACGACGTGGGCGGGGTCGCCGACGCTGCCGCCGACGGCGTCAGCGAACTCGGTGGCGTCGGCGGGGTGAGTGGTGTCGACGGTGCGGACGCCGCCGACAACGTGAGCGTCCCCTCGATTCCGGAGTCCGACGCCAGCGAGCTCAACGGCACTCGGGTCGAGTATCTCGTCCACCAGGAGGTCAACGAGGAGCGCGTCGAGCACAACCGTTCGAAACTCGCGTTCGACACCGAACTCCGCCCGGTCGCCCGGTATCACAGCGCCGATATGGCGAACCGAAGCTACTTCGCCCACGTCGGCCCGGACGGCGAGACGCTTGGCGATCGGTACGCGAAGTTCAACTACCAGTGTCGCGTCCCCACGAGCGGATTCAAGTACGCGACCGGCGGCGAGAACATCCTCTACACCTACTACGACGCACCGGTCAGGATGAACGACCGGTCGGTCAACTACGACACGCCCGAGGAGCTCGCCCAGGGGATCGTGAACGGCTGGATGAACTCCACGAGCCATCGGGAGAACCTTCTCAAACCCTACTGGCGACAGGAGGCGATCGGGGTGTACGTCCAACAGACCGACGGCCAGACCCGAGTGTACGCCACCCAGAACTTCTGTTGAGTCAGGCGTCGTCCGAACCGTCGGGTCGTGAATGCGACTCCCAAAAGTTCGCGAGCTGTGAGTCGAGGAACATCGGCGTCATCGTGGTCCATTCCTCGCGTTCCTCGGCCGGGAGGTACTCGTGGACCGATCGCGGCGCATCGGAGGTATAGCGCTCGTCGAGAAACGCCCGGACGCCGACCTCCTCGGGGCCCCGGATGACCCGGCCGATGGCCTGCCGCGCGCGCCGGACTGCGGGCACGGTGAGCGCGTACTCGAAGGCCTTGTCCTCCCCGAACGCCGCGCCGTAGGCCCGCCGCACGGCGCGAATCCGCGGTGAGGCGACGTTCACGAGCGGGACGCCGACGACCGCGCACGCGCTCAGTTTCGCGCCGTCGTAGTCTACACCTTCGGTCAGTGTCCCGCGCGTCGAGGTGACGAGCACCTTCCCGCCACCGGCGAAGAAGTCGCGCTTCAGTGCCTCGGTCGTCTCGGCGCTCGACGGCTCGTCGATCAGGACGGGTTTCTCGACCGACTCGCGAAGGCGATCCGCCGCCCACGCCGCCTCGCGGTAGCTCGGCAGACAGACCAGCACGTTGCCCGGGCTTCGTGCGATCTCCCGGAGCGCGTAGGCGTAGGTTTCGCGGACCTCGTTCCCCGAGTCGGGCGGACCGCGGTTCCGCGCGGTGAACGCCGGTACGTCGACGATCCAGCTCGCGCGGTTTTCCGCGGGGAAGGTCAGATCGTACGTCCGCTCGGCGATCGGGCGCTCGGTTCCTGTTCCTTCGTCCCTGGTCGTCCCGTTTTCGCCGTCAGCGTTCGCTCCCTCGTTTTCGTCGCCCGAACTCTCCTTCGGGCTCGGGAGGTCGACGCCGTCGGGAACCTCTGGAATGTCGGCGGCGTCCGCCGATTCGGTCACGAGTCGATCGAGTCCCACACACTCCCGGAAGACGTCCATCGGTTCGAGCGTCGCGCTCATCAACACCCCGCCGCCGAGGTCCGCGAACCGCTCGCGGAGGTCCGCAGCCGGCAGGCAGTCGTAGCATTCGAGCGCCGCGGTGTAGTGGCGTCGCCACTCGTCGCTGTGTTCGCGGTCGGTGCGTTCGAGCGTGACTTCTCGGAAGTACGCGGCGTGGTCGCGAGTCCACCAGTTTCGCACCAACCGTCCGACGCTTCCGCAGACACAGCTTCGATCCGGGTCGACCGTTTCGAGCACGTCCTCGACCGCCGCGCCGACGGTGTGGAGCGATTCGCAGAAATCCTCGGTGTAGCCCGCCTCGATCGCCCACTCGGTGAACGCGTCGGGCTCGTCGACCGTGGGATCGCGAAGTGGGATCTCGACCCGATCGGGGAGGTCGCCGCGTTCGGCTGCACGGTCGAGATCGTCGAACTCCTCGTCGAGGTGGGTCTCGACCCGACGATCGAGCCAGTCGATGGCGTCGTCGTAGAACTCCCGTGTCTGTGTGAGCGCGTCGGTCGAGAGCTCCCAGCTCGCGAGCTGGGTAGCGATCGCCTCGCGGTTCTCGCGCGATTGGCGCGCGTACGAGGCGAGCTGGGCGATATCGTTTCGCGCTCGCCGGAGCGACACGCTACCGATCCGGTCGCTCAGCAGATCCCGAACCCGACCCTCCAGCCGGTGGGCCTCGTCGACGATCACGAACGTCCGCTCGTCGACCACACCGTCGGTGAGAACCCGAGTTCGAGGATCGAACAGATGGTTGTAGTTGCCGACGACGACATCGCTCTCTTCGAGCAGCGCTCCCATCGCGCGGTGCGGGCAAGTCCCTGCTGGCACTGCCCCGGCGAGCAACTCCTCGGTCGTAATAACACTGTGCTCGCCGTCGGCGAACGACACTGGCGATCCCTTCTCGCGGGCGTACCAGTCGGCCTCGAACGGACAGAAAACTTGCTCACGGTCGCTCTCGGTCATTGATTCGGGAACGACTGGTCGGCCCGTCGAGTACGGTGCCTCGACGCCCGCCGTCGAGAGACCCTCGTCGAGCGTGCGCCACGAGTCGGCGTCGATCCGGGCCGACTCGACGAGGTCGGCCGCACGGCCGGCGTCCCACCACGCCTCGCCACCGTCGTCGCCCGCAACGAGGCCCGCGGTAGTTTCTCGGAGGTCCTCGCAAGCGTCCTGGACCCCGCGGTCGAACGCATCCGCGCGCTCGTACGGGCAGAGCGCGGGCTTGCCGACCAGCGCGAGTCCCGAAAACGGCTCGTCGAGATCGGCGTTGATCGCTCGGAGGTCCTGGATGAACTGCCGGCGCTGCTGTTTGACCGGTGTCGCCACCACGACGTTGTCGTAGCGGTCGGTGTTCCGGAGGAGATGGCCGGCGGCCGCGAGCGCGGCCATCGTCTTGCCCGTCCCGCAGGCCCCCTCCATCACGAGATAGCCACCCTCCTCGCCGGCGTCGATCGCCGCCTCGATCGCGTCGGCCTGGTTCGCGTACGGCTCGTCGTAGCCGAAGAACTCGTGCCAGTCGTGTTCGTTCTCGTGATCGCTCTCGGCAGCGTGGCTGGCGGTCCTCTCGGCCGTGGCAACTGTCTCGTCTCGACGCTCGTCGCCGCTCATCGATCGTAGTCTGCGTTCCGGCGGCATCCGTTATAGACTGTCGGTCCGCGAAACGGCCACCGCTGTTCTGCGTGACGTTTCGTTGTCCATCCCGAACGGAGGCCCGGTGCTGACGCATCGATGGACACGGTTTTGTCGGTACTCGCCCCCGTTCTCGCATGGCCGACTACGGAAAGGTGGACGCCGGGTTCTTCGACGAGCACATCTACCCGCGTCTCGGCGCAGACCGGGCTGACGTCGCACTCGGACCGCAGCACGGGGTCGATTTCGGGGTTGTCGAGATCGCGGATCAGGGCGTCGTGGTCGCGACCGATCCGATTTCGGTCCTGCCCGAACTCGGTTACGAACGGGCTGGTCGGTTCGCGCTCGACGTGGTGCTCGCCGATGTGGCCGTCAGCGGCCTTCCGCCATCCTTTCTCTCGATCAATTTCAGCCTCCCTCCAGAGATGACCGACGAGGAGTTCGCGACGCTCTGGGCGGCGATCGATCGCGAGGCCACCGCTCTCGGAACGAGCGTCATAGCGGGACATACGGCGCGGTACGAGGGATGTTCGTTCCCGTGGGTCGGTGGCGCGACCGCGCTCGCGGTCGGAGACAGCAAGGAGATCGTGCGACCCGACGGCGCACGACCGGGCGATCGGCTCGTGCTCACGACCGGCCCCGCCGTCGAGGCTGTCGGCCTCCTGACGACGCTGTTCGGCGATCGAATGGATCTCCCCGAAAGGACGCTCGAAATCGCCAGAGAGCGGCTCGACGACACCGACACCGTCCGCGACGCGCTCGTCGCCGCGGCCGCCGGCCCGGTCACCGCGATGCACGACGTCACCGAAGGCGGGCTCGCCAACGCGCTCTGTGAGGTCGCCACGAGTGCGGGTGTCCGCCTCGATATCGACCGCGAGGCGGTGCCAATGCGCCCCGGCGTCGAGCCGATCTGTGAGTACCTCGATATCGATCCGTGGACGGCGACCAGCTCCGGCTCCCTTTTGATCGCCGTGGCTCCCGAGGGACTCGATAACGTTCTCGCGGCGCTCGACGAACGGGAGACCACGGCGGCCGTCATCGGCACTGTCGCGGAGGGAGACGGCGCGTACGTCGAGGGCGAACGGATCGAAGGGCCGATCGTCGACTCCTCGTGGGGCGTGTACGCCGACTACGCCGCTGGTGAGAACGAATCGTGAACCAGTCCGCTCTGCCCGACGAGTTCTAACTCCTCGTGGCTCGGGCGACAAACGCCCTCAGAGTGAATAGCGGATCTGTCGGCAGTATTCGTACCGAACAACGAAGACTGGTGGATTTGGGTCCATACCGACACCACCGAGACAGGTCATCAACCTTCGTAGACGGCCCGGCAGGGTGGCGCTACCTCTGGTGTCCCGGTGTCCGATCACCCTGCTCGTCGCATCACGACGCCGGCGGCTGCGATCGACACCAGCGTGAACCCACAGAGCGCCACGACCGCGACCCAGAAGTCAGCAGCCGCGACCTCGATCACGAGATCGGCGTCCGCGCCGTCACCGAGGATGCTCCAGCGCTCGGCCGCCTCGCCCTCGCCGAGTACGACGTAGTTCATCGCGTCCAGGATATACGTGATCGGCATTGCGCGGGCGAGAAGTTCGAGGGCGTCGGGGAGTTCCTCGATCGGGATGAACGTCCCACCGAGGATGACCTGTGGAGCGATGACGACCGGCAGGAACTGGAGTGCCTGGAACTCGTTCTCCGCGAACAGCGAGAGCAGGATGCCGAGACCCAGCGCGGAGAGCGCGCCGAGGAGTTCGACGGCGAAAAACAGGATCACGCCGTGTTCGAACTCGATGTCGAGGAAGTACACCGCCGAGCCGAGCAGGACGCCCGACTGCACGGTCGCGAGCACGCCGAAGCCGAGAACGTAGCCCGAAACCACGCCGGTCCGCGAGGCGGGCGAGACCAGGATCCGTTCGAGGGTGCCCGCCGTCCGTTCGCGGAGGAAGCCGATGGCGGTCAGGATGTAGGTCAGAATGAACACGATGACGCCAAGCAGCACCGGAGCGACGCCCGTCGGATCCGGGAACACCTCGCTGAACAGGTAGATGAGCAGCGCGGGAACCACGAACACGAGTCCGAGAGTGCGCCGGTCGCCACGGAGCGAGAGCAATAGCCGACGAGCGATCGGCACTGCACCCCGTGTCGGAGCCGCCACACTCATCGAACCACTTCCACGGCGTCGTCAGCCCCCGGTGTGCCAGTACCGTCCCTGTTCGTGGCCGTCCGTCGATCCAGTAGCGCGAGGAAGGCGTCTTCGAGGTCCGTCGTGCCCGTCGCATCGAGGAACGACTCCGGTGCATCGAACGCGAGCACCCGACCGTCGCGGAGGAACAACACGCGGTCACAGTTGGTTGCTTCGCCGAGGTAGTGCGTCGACACCATCATCAGCGCCCCCGCGTCGCGGCGCTCGCGAAACGACGTCCACATGCTCGCCCGGAGCTCCGGATCGACACCCACAGTCGGCTCGTCGAGCAAGAGCACGTCGGGATCGTGGACGAGCGCACACGCGAGGCTCGTTCGTCGGACCATTCCCCCGGAGAGTTCCGTCACCGCTGCGTCGGTTCGTTCCCCGAGATCGACGAACTCGATCGCGCGCTCGACGGCGGCCTCGCGGTCGCGCACGCCGTAGAGCCTGGCGAAGAAGTCGACGTTCTCTCGAACGGTAAGGTCGTTGTAGACGGCCTCGTGCTGGGGCATGTAGCCGATCCGGGCGCGCTCCGTACTCCGGAGGTCCGCCGGGTCCGTGTCGTTGACGCGTGCCGATCCGTTCGACGGGCGGAGCAGCCCGAGCAGACACCGGATGAGCGTCGTCTTCCCCGAGCCGTTCGGCCCGGCGACACCGACGATCTGTGGGCCGTCGATCGTGAGATCGACATCGTCGAGCGCCGTGATCGCCCCGAACGACCGGCTGAATCCATCGAGTGTGATCGAAACGTCGCTGGCTGTGGTCATACGTGTCTGTAGGTACGCACTCATGCTGGACGTTTCGCCGAGTATGACGAGGAGGTTTATGTGTATTCAAGTACCATGGTTAAACCTCACATGCGTCACGTCCGCTTCACGGCCACCCTCCCGCCTGACGTGCGGCCGCCGCTGTTCGACCTGATCGCGGGGGTAGAGGCAGCGTGGATAGCGGAGACGCGATTGGTCAACTGGAACATCGCCAGCGAGTATCCGGCCGTGCTGTTCGTCGTGACAGCGGACCGCGAGCGCTTCGAGGCAGCACTCGAAGCGGTGCCCGAGGTGAAAACCGCCGACACGACCGCGCTCACCGCCGATCAGTTCGCCCTTCACCTGCGGTTGGAGCCACCATCGGTTCTCGCACAGATGTTCGATGCGGTCGTCAGGAACGGGCTGATTCTCGTCCGCCCCATCGTCTACCGTGACGGCACTGTCCACGGAAACGTGGTCGGCCAGCCCGCAGAGGTCCAGGCGCTCTTCGATGCGTTGCCCTCGGAGATCGCTCCGACGATCGAGGGGGTGAGTGAGTTCGATGTACGCCGGGAGGCCCCGGCGGCAGCCCTCAGCGACCGCCAGTTGGAAGCCGTCCGAGTCGCCGTGGAACTGGGATACTACGAGTCGCCGCACCAGGCCACCCATGCGGACATCGCGGCCGAGATCGGGTGTTCGCCGAGTACCGTCACCGAACACCTCCAGAAAGCGGAGCGGAAACTCGTGACCGGAGCGCTGGCGTCCTACACGGATTGACCAGATACACGTTCTGAGAACCGTCGAATGAACACCGTGTGCCGACCGCGTTTCACGGCGTGACTACCATGCTCTCTATCCAGTGACGACGTATCGGGACGAGCGAACCACCCGCCGATCCGAGCATCGCCCGGAGGCGTCAGACGACGCCGGTCACCCTCGCGACCTCGCGTGCGGCCGCCTCGTTCATCCCGTTGCCGAGAATGGTGTAGCGGTCCCGGATCCCGTGGGCGGTCGTGAGTGCCTTGATCACGTCGTCCGGATCGACGCCGAGTCCGTTGGCAGTCGTTGGCGCACCGATCCTGGCAAGCGCGTCGCGGACGTTTCGCCACTGACCCTCGTCGCCGGTGTGGAGGTACTCGGTCAGGATCGATCCCACGCCGACCTGGTGGCCGTGGAGCGCCGCGCCGGGGGCGATCCGATCGAGTTGGTGGCTGAAGAGATGTTCCGCGCCGCTCGCCGGCCGCGAGGAGTCCGCGATACTCATCGCAACCCCCGAGGAGACCAGCGCCTTCACGACGACCCACGCCGACTCTTCGAGCCCCTGCTTGATCGAATCGGCGTTGTCGACGAGCATCTCGGCGGTCATTCGGGAGAGTGCGCCCGCGTACTCCGAATATTCGACGTTCTGGAGTCGGTTGGCGAGCCGCCAGTCCCGGACCGCGGTGTAGTTCGAGATGATGTCGGCACACCCTGCTGTGGTCAGCTCCCACGGCGCGTCGGCGATGATTTCCGTATCGGCGACGACGGCAAGCGGCGGCTCGGCGGCGACCGAGTGACGGGTGTCGCCCTCCGGGACCGAGCCGCGCCCGGAGACGATCCCGTCGTGGCTCGCGGCCGTCGGGACCGAGACGAACCCCATGCTCAGGGAATCGCTCGCCATCTTCGCGATGTCGATCGGCTTGCCGCCGCCAACCCCGACGAGGAAGCCGGCCTCCTCCGCTTCGGCGGTCCCGATCACCCGCTCGACCGCCGCGAAGCTCGCCTCTTCGACCACGACCGTCACCGGTTCGGTCCCCGTGGCGGCGAACCCCTCGACGACGCGCTCGCCGGCTACCTCGCGGGCGGTCGGGCTAGTGACGACGAGGGGCCGTCCAGCGAGGTGGAGTTCGTCGACGGCGTCGGTAGTTTGGGAGAGGACGCCGTGACCAACCACGACGTTCCGTGGGAGACGGATCCACGTCGATTTGTCGAACATGACGTTCCCTATCCGGCACGAACCAAACCGTTTGCCCTCCGCAGCGCTTCCGCACGGAAACACGACTGGGACGGCGGACCCGCTGACGTTGCACCAGCGTGCACAAACAGTTTAGCACGCCGTCGAGTACCGGCATCGATGAACGTCGCGCTCGTCGTCCTCGATACGCTCCGCTACGACGCGTTCGAGGAACACTTCGACTGGTTGTCGGGGGTTCGCTTCACGAATGCGTGGGCACCGAGCCACTGGACCGTCCCCGTCCATGCGTCGCTGTTCGCCGGGAAGTACCCGAGCGAACTCGGGGTTCACGTCGACAACCAGGCGCTCGACTGTCCCGAGCCCGTGGTCGCCGAACGCCTCGCCGAGGCCGGCTACACCACCCGCGCGTTCGCCAGCAACATCATCCTCGCCAAACCGTTCGCGTTCGACCGCGGATTTGCCGAGTACACCGGTACGTGGACGTTCCGGGCGCTCTCGGGCGACGTGTTCGACTGGGAGAGCTTCGCGGAGGACGACGACGGCCCCGAGACCTACCTCGGGGCAGTACGAGAGTGTATCGCCGGCGAGTACGACACGTGGCCGTCGCTGAAACGCGGTGCGCGAGTCGCGCTGCGTGACCTCGGTGGCGGTCGGTTCGGAGGCGCTCGCTTCGGCGGCGACCCGCTCGACGAGCAGGGGTCCCAACAGGCGCTCGACTACGTCCGCCGGACAGAGTTCGGCGACCACGAGTTCCTGTTCGTGAACCTGATGGACGCACACATGCCGCACACGCCGCCCGAGGCATACCGAACAGTCGACACCGACGAGCCGATCGGCGACGTGACCGAGTACAACGGCCTCGTGGCGACCGCCGGTGACGGCCCCGACGCCGACGTCGAGGTGCTCAAGCAGGCCTACGACGACAGCGTCCGCTATCTCTCCGATGTCTACCGCGAGATCCACGCCAGGCTCCGCGAGGAGTTCGACGTCGTGATCACGCTCTCGGATCACGGCGAACTGTTCGGCGAACACGGCGTCTGGCAGCATTCCTACGGCGTCTACCCCGAACTCACTCACGTCCCGTGCGTGATCTCCGGCGACCGCATCGAGGACGCGACGCGCGCGGAGACGGTGAGCCTCCTCGACGTCCACCGAACGATGCTCGACCTCGCCGGCGTCGACGGCGACTCGGCGGGGAACGCGCTGCTCGACGTGCCCGACGAGTCCACCGAACCCGTCACGGCCGCGCCGACCGACCGGACGTGCGCCGCGGAGTATCTGGGACCGAACCCGCGAAACCGGGCAAAGGTCGAACGCCTCGGCTACGATCCGACGCGGTTTGACAGGGAACTGTTCGGCGTCGCGGTCGAGGGGGCCTACGGCTACGAGACGACCGACCGTTTCCGGGTCGTCGGCGAGACCGACGTCGCGCTCGACGAACTGCTCGCCGACCACCGCGACCGGATCGACCGGCGCGACACCCGGGATCGAACGGCGGTCTCGGACGCGACGCGGCGTCATCTCGAGGATCTCGGCTACGCGTAGGTGGGGCCAATGCTTCTCCCGACGTACTCCGACGACAGCACCGTAGATTCACAGCCGTCGCGTTCCGGCTGCTGCTTTGCTCAGTTGCCGGCGACCGATCGAGTCGGCGACAGCTCGAATTCGGCCTGGTGCTCGGTGACGGTTTCGAGTGCGGCCCGCTGGTCGTCGGGCATGACTTCGAGGACCACCGTGCCGTCGAAGTGTCGGTCGACTAGACGACAGACCGCCCCGATGTCGATGTCGCCAGCGCCGAACGCCAGGCCGTCCTGGACCGGCGTCGAGTCACAGAGATGCAGGAGACCGATCCGATCGCCGTACTCGGTCAGCAGGTACTCGATCGCCGTCAGGTAGTCCGCCTCAGCCATGAACAGGTGTGCGACATCGAGCGCGAGGCCGTGGCCAGGCTTCAGCACCATGTGTCGGAGGTGGCGAACACTCACCCCGGTCTTGTTCTCGTAGCCGTACGCCGCGGTCAGATCGAGTGTCTCCAACTCCGGCGTGTCGACGTGGTTGAGGTGTCCCGAGTGAAAGACGACGAATGCGTCGAGCGCCACCGCGAGCTGATCTGTTCGGTGGAGGTACTCCTTCTCCGCCAGCGAGACGTGGGGCGTGTGAACCGAGACGGCCGCGACGTCCGACGCCTCGACGTGCGCGACGCACTCGGCGACCGATTCGAGGTGGTCCTTCTCCAGATACAGTTCCACCACCTCGAACCCCCGGTCGGCTGCGGCGGCGAGCGCGTCCGGTTCCGGGGGGCACTTGCCAGCGATGAGCATTGTCCGTACAGTCGGGCCCCATCGTCCTATCGATGAGACCTGCAATTGCAAGGGTCGTTTACCGACGGTGGGTCGACTGACGGTCGTCCACGCCGCTCATCCGGCGTCCGTCGGCCGGACGAGGAGTTCGTCGACGTTGACGCGTGGCGGCTGCGTGACCGCGTACCGAACCGCCGCTGCGACATCGGCGGGTTCGAGCGTGTGCATCGACTCGATCGCCGCCTCGACTTCGTCTTTCGCCGCCGCGTCGGTGATGTGATCGGGGAGTTCGGTGTCGGTCGCGCCCGGTTCGACGGTCGTCACGCGAACCCCATCGTCGGCGACTTCCTCGCGGAGCGATTCCGCGAACGTGCTCACACCGGCTTTCGTGGCGGCGTACGCACCGAATCCGGTGCCCGGACCGCGCCGCGCATCCGAGGAGATGTTGACGACGTGGCCGGCCTCGTCCTCTCGAAGCGCCGGCAGCGCGGCGCGGGTGGCGTTCATGAGCCCCGTCAGATTGATCGACACCATCCGTCGCCAGTCGTCGGCGTCGGCCCGATCGACCGGCGCGAGCAGCATGATGCCGGCGTTGTTGACGAGAACGTCGAGCCCGCCGAACGCGTCGGTCGTCGTCTCGATCATCGTCTCGATGTCCGACTCCTCGGTGACGTCCGTAGTGATCGCCAGCGCCTCCCCACCCGACGCCTCGATCCGCCCGGCGAGTTCGTCGAGCCGGTTGGTGCGGCGCGCAGCGAGACTCACACTGGCCCCTTCGGCCGCGAGCGCCTCCGCAGTCGCCGCGCCGATCCCTGACGACGCACCGGTGACGAGCGCCGTCTTTCCGTCGAGTTCGCCGGCCGTGATGTGGTTCACGCCGCGGCTACGACCGTTGGTCGAAAGAAGCTGTCCTTCGGGCTGGGTAACCTGACGAGGACACGACGACGCGGTCCGCCTGTTCAGAGCGTATCCAACACTGAGAGCACGCGCTCCTCGGCCTCCCGGTCGGGGCCGTTCTCGCGGCCGGTACGATCGCTCGCTTGGTGATTTTCGACTGTCCGTTCGAGCGCCGTCTCGATGGGTGTTGCTTCCCAGCCAAGCTCCGCGATCTTTGCGGTCGAGAGTACGTGGGGGTACGAACGGTAGAGCGGGAAGTCGCCGGGTGCGAGCTCCGCCGCAGCGAGCTCGCGCTCGTTCGCCGTCACGATCTCGACGTCGGTGTCGAGGGTGTCGGCGATCAGCTCGACCCACTCGGCAAGAACGGGCAGCCGGCGATCGCCGACGTTGTACGTCTCACCGGGTTCACCCGCTTCGGCCACCGTTCGGAGGCCGCTCGCCACGTCGGGCGCGAACACGAGATGCCAGAGGCAGTCACCGTCGCCGGGGACGATCACACGGTCGTGATTGAGGACTCGATTGATCCAGTAGTCGAACCGCTCGGTGTAGTCGTGGGGCCCGTAGACCACGGGCGGCCGGACACTCATCGCGTTCACGCCCTCGTCGGCGGCCGCAGCGACCGCACGATCGATCTCGGCCTTTCGGGGGCCGTAGCTGTCCATCGAGTCGTCGGTCGCCTGCTCGTCGGTGCAGTCGTGAAGCGTGGTCGTGTCCTCGCGTTTCGGGATCTCCTCATCGCCGTAGGCCGACCCGCTCGAAATCGCGACGTAGGCCTCACAGTCGGCGAACACCGCGGTCGCGTGGCGCACCTCGCTGGGATGGTAGGCCACGCAGTCGATCACGATGTCCGGATCGACCTCGCGGGCGGCGCGTTCGACTGCGTTCTCGTTCGTCCGGTCGCCCGCGACGTGCGCGACGGCCTCGTCGTCGGCGAACGGGTTCTCGTGGTTCCCGCGGTTGAACACGGTGACGTCGTACTCGTTGTCGAGTAGCTCCCGGACCGTGTGGCGGCCGATGAAGCGCGTACCGCCGATGATCATGGCGTGAGGCATCGACGACCCTGCGGGCGGCCGCGAGATAACAGTTGTCGGTCGCGACGACTGGTTTCACTCGGTGTGAACGACTCGTCGTGCTCGCGTTTTCGGTGGCCGGCGGCCGCCCTCGATCTACTGGTCACCGTGTGCGAAACTCACTATGTGAACCAGTATTTTGGCAATGGCCAACTTTATCTAACAGAAGTTAAATCCCTCCGGAGCTAACCACGTGTATGGACAAGCGATCCACGCAGAAGAACGACCGAAACGAGTTCAGACCATATCTTCCGGCAATGCCACAGGCCTCCGCCGAACCGACCCGAATCGAGCGGTTCCTGACGCGGCTGTTCCGCCGGCGTGGCGGTCTCCGGCGCGTCATCCGATCGAAGCGCTAACGTCGACGCCGCCATCGAGCGGCGACGAGCGTGAGATATAGATAGCTGGCCGACGCCGATCACGATATGGGCTGGCTTCGGGACAACGCGCTCGCCGTCTGGCTGGGGGTGTTGCTCGTCTCCGGAATCCTCCTGACCGTCGTGCTCGGGTACGTGGGGCTCGTGGTCACTACCGCACTCGGTGGCGGGGCGGGAGCCGTCGGTGTTCTGTCCGGACTCGCGCTCCCCTATCTCCCCATCGTGGCCGTGCTGGTGGTGGCTACCGTAATCTCGGGTCTCGGGTTCAGTTGGTCGTTGCTGCGCCGACTGTCGATCCCCCGGAGCGAGCGGCTCCAGTCGGCGGCCGAGCGGGTGGAGCGCGAGTACCCGGCGATCGACGGACTCGGCCTCTCTGAGACCGTGGCTCCGCCAGAGCCATCGACCGAGGACGCCCTCGACGATCTGAAACGCCGGTACGTCGCGGGTGAGATAGACGAGCCAACGTTCGAGCGGAAACTCGATCGGCTGGTGGCGAACGAATCGGTCGACGACGTGCGTGCCGCCCGCGAGCGCGAGGCCGTCCTCGACGAGCGCTCCAGCGAACGCTCGTCGTGAGAAATACGCTGCTTTGTGACGATCGAGTGACTGATCGACGCTGGGTGAAATCGATTACACGAATTCGTCCGATCATGAATCACGGTGCAACTGAAAAACGCAGTCCACACCCTCCCCAACCGATTCGCTCACTCCGTTCGCTCATCTCTCGCGCGCGGGAGCACCCGGCAGCGGCCGTATTCCCGATCCGTGTGTCAGTCCGCCCCGCTCTCGACGACCGGCCGTTCGCTCCCCGCGGTCGTCGCGTGGGCGGGCGGCTGTGTGCGCACGTCGGCACTCTCGCGCTCGGCGATGACCTCGGCGTAGGCGTCGGGCATTACCTTCACGATGTGCTCTAACTCCGCCTTCCAGTTGTCGAGGACGTACTCGCCGCGGTCGGAACCGGTGTACGCGACGTGGTTCTCGACCAGGCGGCGGAGCATCTCTCGGTCCTTGTCCTCTAGGTCCCGAGTGGTGCTCACCATGCCGTGGTTGACAGAGGACTCGAAGTCGCCCTCGCGGTCGAGGACGTACGCGACCCCGCCGCTCATCCCGGCAGCGAAGTTCTTGCCTGTCTCGCCGAGCACCGCGATCGCCCCGCCGGTCATGTACTCACAGCCGTGGTCGCCGACCGACTCGACGACGCCCTTCACGCCGGAGTTCCGGACCGCGAAGCGCTCGCCGGCCTTCCCGTTGACGTACACTTCGCCCTGGGTCGCGCCGTAGAGCGCGACGTTGCCGATGAGGACGTTCTTTTCGGGTTCGTAGGGGGCGCGTTCGGGCGTGTTGACGACGAGTTTCCCGCCCGAGAGACCCTTGCCGACGTAGTCGTTCGCGGTCCCGGTCAGGTTCATCGTGACGCCTGCGGCGAGGAAGGCCCCGAAGCTCTGGCCCGCGACGCCATCGAAGTCCACAGTGATAGAGTCCTCGTCGAGCCCGTCGCCGCCGTGAGCGTTCGATATCCGGTTCGAGAGGGTCGCGCCGACCGCACGATCGACGTTCGAGATCTCCCGGTCGAGGTGGACGGGTTCACCGCGCTCGATGGCCGGCTCGGCGTCGGCGATCAGATCATGATCGAGCTGGTCATCGATCTCGTGGTTCTGTTCTCTGGTCTTGGTCCGCTGCTCGTCACCACTCCTGTCTCCGTCCTCGCTCGCGTCGCCGTCGGCCCACGGCTCGGCGAGCACCGAGGAGAGGTCCAGTTTCTTGGCTTTCTCCTGGGTGACGTCGTCGCGCTGGCGGAGGTGGCTGGGCCGACCGACCATCTCCTCCACAGTACGAAAGCCGAGTTCGGCCATGATCTCGCGGAGCTCTTGGGCGATAAACGTCATGTAGTTCACGACGTGTTCGGGCTCGCCGGGGAACCGATCGCGAAGCTCCTCGCGCTGGGTCGCTACCCCGACGGGGCAGGTGTTCTCGTGGCACTGGCGGGCCATCACACAGCCCGAGGTCACGAGCGATGCGGTGCCAAAGATGTACTCCTCGGCTCCCAGCAGCGCCGCAACTGCGACGTCGCGCCCGGTCTTCATCCCGCCGTCGGCCGACACCCGGATGCGCGAGCGGAGCCTGGTCTCCCGAAGCAGCTGGTTCGCCTCGGCGAGCCCGAGTTCCCACGGCAGTCCCGCGTTCTTGATCGACGTCCGGGGGCTCGCGCCCGTCCCGCCGGAGTGGCCCGAGATGTGGACGACATCGGCGTTGGCCTTCGCCACGCCCGCCGCAATCGTGCCGATCCCCGCCTCGCTCACGAGTTTGACGTTGATGTCGGCCTCCGGATTCGCGGCCTTCAGGTCGTGGATCAGCTGCTTCAGGTCCTCGATCGAGTAGATGTCGTGCAGCGGCGGCGGCGAGATCAGTCCGACTCCAGGAGTAGCGTACCGGACGTGCGCGATCATCTCGTTGACCTTTTTGCCCGGGAGGTGGCCGCCCTCGCCCGGCTTCGATCCCTGGGCCATCTTGATCTGGAGTTCGTCGGCCGAGGAGAGATATTCGCTGGTGACGCCGAACCGGCCCGACGCTACCTGCTTGACGTTGCACTCCTTCTCGGTGCCGAACCGTTCGGGTGGCTCTCCACCCTCGCCGGTGTTCGACTTCGCTCCTAACCGATTCATCGCGATCGAGTTGGTCTCGTGCATCTCGGGCGAGAGGCTCCCGAGACTCATCGCCGCCGTCGAGAAGCGTTTCACGATCTCGTGGACCGGTTCGACTTCCTCGATCGGGATCGGTTCCCGTGAACTGTCGAATTCGAGGAGACCCCGGAGCGTCTGGAGTTCCTCGTTCTGGTCGTTCATCAGCCGGGCGAACTCCTGGTACTGCTCGTAGTCGCCCCGCCGGACGGCCTGCTGGAGCGCGCCGACGGATTGGGGATTCCATTCGTGGAAGATCCCGTCCGAGCGGTGTTCATACTCGCCCTGGCGCTCGATGTCGGGGTCGTCACCGAACGCGACCGCGTGGCGATCGTGGAGGTCCGTTTCGATCTCGTCGATCCCGATCCCCTCGGTCCGGGCGGTGGTGCCCTCGAAGTACTCCGCGACGAAATCCGAGTCCAGTCCGATGGCCTCGAAGATCTGCGCGCCCTGGTAGCTCTGCACCGTGGAAATCCCCATCTTCGACATCGTCTTCAGCAGGCCGTCTTCGAGCGCACCGACGTACGACGCGACCGCCTCCTCGCGCGCCGCGCCGTCCGCACCTGCGGTGAGGTCCGCGATGGTCCGATAGGCGAGATACGGGTTGACCGCACCAGCGCCGTAGCCCACGAGCGTGGCGAGATGATGAACCGCCCGCGGATCGCCGGACTCGACCACGAGACCGACGTGGTTGCGGAGCCCGTTGCGTACGAGATGGTGATGGACCCCGCCAGTCGCGAGCAGGCTCGGGATCGGGACTCGGTCCGCGCTCGCCGTCCGATCGGAGAGCACGAGCACGTCGTGGCCCGCCTCGGCCGCGGCGGTGGCTTCCTCACGGACGTGTTCGACCGCGGTTTCGAGGTCAGTTTCCGAATCGTAGGTGATGTCGACCGTCGCCGTGGTCAGCCCGTTCGCGCTGTCGCCGTCCATCCCCTTGATCGCCGCCGTTTCGGCGTCCGAGAGCACCGGCGAGTCACAGACGAGCTGGCGGGCGTGGGCGGGCGACTCGTCGAGGAGGTTGCGCTGGTGACCGAGTCGAGTTTCGAGCGAGGTCACGAGCTCCTCGCGGATGTAATCCAGCGGCGGGTTGGTGACCTGGGCGAACAGCTGTTTGAAGTAGGTGAACAGCGGCCGGTTGAACTGCGAGAGAACTGATAGAGGAGTGTCGTCACCCATCGACCCCACGGGATCTCTCCCTTTGGTCGCCATCGGTTCGAGCAGGTTGTCGAGCTCGTCGTGGGTGTAGCCGTAGAGTGCCTGGTGCGAACGCAGATCGCCGACCGTCTCGCGTTGTTCGCGCTTGGCGTGCTCGTGTGCCGCGTCGCCGGCGATGTCGTCGAGCTGGACCTGTTCCTCCTCGATCCATTCGGCGTACTTCGGGTCAGTGAGGTCGTCGAACACTTCCGCATCGGGCACGATCCGACCTTCCTCGGGGTCGGCCAGAAAGAGTTGACCCGGTTCGAGCCGTCCGCGCTCCTCGACCTCCGCGGGATCGAGATCGAGCGCACCAGTTTCGGACGCCATCACCAGACGGTCGTCGGTCGTGACCTCGTACCGACACGGCCGGAACCCGTTGCGATCGAGCACCGCCCCGACCCGTGTCCCGTCGGTCGCCGCTACGAGGGCGGGGCCGTCCCACGGCTCCGAGAGCGAAGCGTGGAAGTCGTAGAACGCCTCACGGTCGTCGCTCATGTCGTGCTCCTCGCCACGGAACGCCTCTGGGATCAGGAGTCGCAGCGCGTGGGGCAGGTCTCGGCCCGACTGCATGAGGAGTTCGAGTGCGTTGTCGACGCTTGCGGTGTCGGATTGGTTCTCGTCGGCGATCACGGGCTTCACGGCATCGACGTCGAATACCTCTGTACTGATATCGGTCTCACGCGCGCGCATCCAGTTGATGTTGCCCCGGATCGTGTTGATCTCGCCGTTGTGGATGATTCCCCGGTAGGGATGGGAGAGATGCCACGCGCCGAGCGTGTTGGTCGAAAAGCGTGCGTGGACGAGGACGAACGTCGACCGGAGTCGGGAATCGGTGAGATCGGGGTAGTAGCTCGCGAGCTGGTCGCCCTTCAGCAGGCCCTTGTAGACCAACGTCTGGCGATCGAGCGAACAGACGTAGAAGCGCTCGCTTCTATCGGGGTCATGCTCTGTGACGCGCTTTTCGATCGCACGCCGACCGACGTAAAGTCGATGATCGAAGGCTTTGTGGTCGATCGGTTCGTCCGTCGCTGGGACGACGAACGCCTGATAGACCGCGGGTTCGGAATCGAGCGCGGTCTGTCCGAGGTCGCCGTTGTCGGTCGGAACTTCACGCCAGTGGACTACTGAAAGGTCGTGCTCGGCGAGCGTGTCGGCGACGAGGGTTTGGAGTTCCTCGCGGGCTTGCTCGTCCTGCGGGAAGAACAGCGAGCCGACCGCATACGTCTCGGGAAGCGAGACGTCGAGTTCGTCGGCGAAGAAGTCGTGGGGAGTCTGGACCATGATCCCCGCGCCGTCACCGGTCGATTCCTCGGCCCCGGTCGTGCCGCGGTGTTCGAGGTTCGCGAGGAGTTCGAGCCCATCGGCGACGACCGAACGATCGGCCCCACCATCGAGATCCATCACTACGCCAACGCCGCAGTTCGCCCGTGCGTCCGTGGGATCGGCGAGGCCCGCGGTGGCCGCCGAACGCTCTCCGGAGGGCGGTTGATCAGTCATATGGGCCCGCTACCTCGGTGGCCAATAAGAGGTTGTCCCTGAAAGACTATATGTGTGCTTGTACCAAATAAGGTGGTTCGTATTTCACACAGAATCATAGAGATGTGTCTCAGTGGAGGGTAAACGCAGAGAAAAATTGGTAGCGTCAGTACGATTTGGCGAAATACGCCGTCTCGACTGCCGCATCGTCACAGACGACACACTCATCGTGAACGGGGTCGGTATCGCGCTCCAGCGGCACCATCACGATCTCGGCGGCGATCTCGTCTTTGATCGCGGCCTCGCAGTCCTCGTCACCACACCACCCGGTCTTCACGATCCCGCCGTGGCGACCGATGGTCCCCAACAGCTCGTCGCGGCTCTCTGCCTCGCGGACGTTCTCTTCTAAGTCCTGCTCGGCGGCGGCGTAGAGTTTGGCGTGAATCGTGTCGAGGTGGTCGCCGATTGCGTCGGCGATCCCGTCGCGGGTCTCGACCGCCGACGCGCCGTCGGGACGGTGAACGACGGTCGCTTCGTCGTTCTCGACCTCGTTCGGCCCGATCTCGATCCGGAGCGGGACACCCTTGAGCTCCCACTCGTTGAACTTGAAGCCGGGATTGCGCTCGTCGCGGTCGTCGAGCTCCACTCGAACGTCCGCCTCGTCGAGTTCGGCGGCGAGGTCGGCGGCGTACTCGAGCACTTCGTCGCGGGTATCCTCCTGCCAGATCGGCACGACGACCACCTGCTCTGGTGCGAGCGTTGGGGGGAGGCTGAGTCCCTGATCGTCGGCGTGGGTCATGATCATCCCGCCGAGCGCGCGCCATGACAGCCCCCACGAGGCGGTGTGGGCGACGTGTTCGTTCTCGTCCTCGTCGACGTAGGTCACGTCGAACGCTTCGGCGAACCCATCACCCAGGTAGTGACTGGTCGCGGACTGAAGCGCCTTGCCGTCGGGCATCAGCGACTCGATCGCCGCAGTAGTGTGCGCACCGGGGAACTTGTCGTGTTCGGGTTTTCGACCTTCGAGGACGGGGACCGCGAGCACCTCCTCGTGGACCCGGCGGTACTGGTCGAGTCGGAGCATCGTCTCCTCCCACGCGCTTGCCTCGTCGCGGTGGGCGGTGTGACCCTCTTGCCAGAGGAACTCTTTGGTTCGGAAGAACGGCTTTGTGTCGGTGGCTTCCCAGCGGACCACCGAACACCACTGGTTCAGGCGCATCGGGAGGTCGCGGTGGCTCCGGATCCACTGGCTCATGAACGGCGTGATGATCGACTCGCTCGTGGGCCGGACCGCGAGGCGCTCGTCGAGTTCGTCGTTGCCCGCCTGGGTCACCCACGCCACCTCGGGATCGAACCCTTCGACGATGTCCTTCTCGCGTTCGAGGTAGCTCTCCGGGATGAACATTGGGAAGTAGGCGTTCTGGACGCCTGTTTCCTTGAACCACCCGTCGAGATGGTCCTGAATCCGTTCCCAGAGGGCGTACCCGCGGGGGCGCGTGACGATGAACCCGCCCATCGGGGCGTAATCCGCGAGACCCGCCTTCTGGACGACTTCGGCGTACCACTCGCCGGGGCTGTGCTCCTTCGACTCGGTGATCCCGAGTTCCTGTGTCTCTGGCTCGCTCATACGTACTGCTGTTTCCGGGGTGGCTTAAACGCGGTGCGATTCGATCGAGCCGAAGAGTCTCGAGTCGGTACAGGCGACGACCGGAAGATCGCCTGACGGCCGATTGAACGTTCGACGATCTTGTGGTGTGTACGCAATCCGTTTATCGTCGTTCTCACACGTTTCGGACGATTTATCCGGTAGGTTGATCTGTGCTGGGACAAATCTATCAAGAATGGCAGAGAAAGACGCCAACGATCGACGGGAAACGACCGATCAACACCAAAACACTTCACGCCGGCGATTCCTGCAAACGGCCGGTGCGGTCGGTGTCGTGGGTGCGACCGGTCTCGCGGGCTGTAGCGGCGGCGGTGGCGGTGAGAACGGCTCGGGTGACAACGGTTCCGGTGGCGGTGAGACCGCCTCCGGCGGAGAAGACACCGAATCCGGAAGCGGCACCGAAAGCGGCGCGGGCAACGAAAGCGGAAACGAGTCCGGCGGTGGCGGGGGCGGCAGCAGCAACCTCGTCTGGGACGCTGGCGGCACCGGCGGGACGTACTTCCCGCTGTCGAACGAGGTCAAGCAAGTCGTCGAAGACAACACCGACTTCAGCCTCCAGGTTCGCTCGACAGGTGCATCGGTCGAGAACGTCGGCAGCCTCTCGGACGGCTCCGCCGACTTCGCGCTGATCCAGAACGACATCGCCTCGTTCGCGAAGAACGGCGAGGGGATCGAAGCCTTCGAGGGGAACGCCGTCGAGAGCCTGCGTGGCGTGGGCACGCTGTACCCCGAAACCATCACCGTCGTCACGCCGGGCGATAGCGACATCGCGTCGATCTCGGACCTCAGCGGCGCGACGATCAACACCGGCGACCTCGGCAGCGGGACACAGGTCGACGCACTCACGATCCTCGAAGCGGTCGGTGTCTCGGATTTCACCGAGCAGAACACCGACTTCTCGCAGGCGGCCGAGCAGATCCAGAACGGCGACATCGACGCCGCGTTCATCGTCGGCGGCTGGCCGGTCGGCGCGATCGCCGAACTCGCCGAGACGAGCTCGATCGGGATCATTCCCATCGAGGGCGAGGAACGCCAGCAAGTCAAGGAAGCCGCGAGCTTCTTCGCCGACGACGAGATCCCCGGCGGCACCTACGCGGGCGTCGACGAGGCGAAGCCGACGGTCGCAGTCCAGGCGATGATCGCCACGACCACTGAGGTCCCCGAGGCCACCGTCGAGACCGTGACCGCAGCGATCTTCGACAACGTCTCCGATCTCACGATCAAGACGGAATTCATCAGCGCCGGCTCCGCTCAGGAGGGGATGTCGATCGAACTCCACCCCGGCGCGGCAGCGTACTTCGAATCGACGGGCGGCGCTGGCAACGCTACCAACGCCTCCGGCGGCAACATGACCGAGGGCGGGATGACCACGACGGACGGAAACATGACCGGCGGCAATATGACGGACGGCAACATGACGATGGCCGAAACGACCGAATCTGACGCCGGAAACACGACCGACACCAACGCCTCGTAATCCGGTGGCGCGGCCACCGGACGAGCCGTGAAATTCACCGGCTCATCCGGCTTCGAATCGATGCGATGACCAGCATCCGAACACGATCGCTCCGAGAATGACGACCGAACGTCTTCATCGATGACACGACGGCGACGGCTCCAGCGTGGCGTCCGCGCTCTCGTCGTGTTGCTGGCGCTTATCGTCGTGATCACTGCCGTCGCCGCGGCGACGCCTGCCGGCAGCGCGCTCGTCGTCGAGGACGCGAGCAGCGGTGAACAACTGCTCGCCACCCCGGTCGACGAGGGAACGACGGTCGCGCTCAACTACACACACAGCGTCGAGAAGACGCCGGTTCACGACATCTACACCGTTCACAACGGCAGCCTCGAAATGACGAGAATGGAGTTCCAGTCGTACGGTTGGGGACTGCCCGCCCGCGAGAACGTGACACGCGAGAACGGCTGGTTCGTCTTCGACCCACCGGGCGACTACGAGGAGCTGTACGTCGAACCGGGGCGGGTCGCGGGCCACCGACTTCGGGTCGGCGACCGGACGTACGATCTCGTAGCGCTCTCGAACGCGGAGGGCGTTCGCCTTCACGTCACCGAACGCTCCGTTCTGCGGACTGCACTCGATAGAATCAACTGATGACCTCCGATCCACCGCCGACCGACGATTCCGACGTATCGACCCCCGACACGGCGACCGCCACGCCATCCACCGCTCCGGCGACCGCCGACGTACTGACTGATGGCGGCACCGCAGACGGCACGGCGACCACGGACTCCTCGCCGGAGCAGGACGCGGACGAACTCGTCGAGGAGCTCGAACGCCGGCGCTCGCTCCGCGGACCCGCCGCCATCGCCGTGCTCCTCATCGGGGTCACGTTCTCGGCGTTCCAGATGTGGCTCGCCGCGCACGGGTTCATCTTCCAGCTCTCGCTCCCGCTCGTCGGCGAGGTCAGCCTCGGCTCGCTCCAGTCGCTCCAGGTCAACAGCCTCCACGTCACGTTCGCCCTCCTGCTGACCTTCCTGCTCTTTCCGGCGACACAGGGCGACGGCGCGCTCTCACGACGGCTGTCGCGGGTCGTGCCCGCACTCGAAACCCGTCTCGGGGGGACGAACCCCGTGACGCGCGGCGCACGCGGCGTCCGCGGCGGCATTCGCTGGCTGCTACTCGACCCCGACCGCAACCGCGTGACGCCGATCGATGTCGTGTTGATGATCGTTGCAGCACTCACGTCGCTCTACATGCTCACCGAGTTCGACGAGATCAACAGCCTCCGTGCGCTCGGCCTCGACGGCGGGCGCACGACCACGGAGGTCTTCGGATTCCTCGAACTCCCCGTTCAAGTGATCTCTAGCCTCGGGATCCCGCTCGACGAAGTGTCCTATGCGTTCGTCCTCGGCGCGCTCGGCATTCTGCTCGTCCTCGAAGCCACCCGGCGAACGCTGGGTGCGTATCTCATGGGGATCGTCGGGATGTTCATCGTCTACGCCCGGTACGGCTTCCTGATCCCGCGCGACGCGCCGCTGGTCGGCGTGCTCGGCCAGATTCAACAGACCGCGTGGAGCGATGTCATTCAGAACCTTTGGTACAATACCGCGAACGGCGTCTTCGGCGTTCCGGTCCGCGTGAGCGTCCAGTTCATCTACATCTTCATCCTCTTCGGCGCGTTCCTCGAGATGAGCGGTGCGGGTCGGTGGTTCATCGACCTCGCCTACAGCGCGACCGGCCGGCGGAAGGGCGGTCCGGCGAAGGCGTCGATCCTCGCCTCCGGGTTCATGGGCACTATCTCGGGCTCCTCGATCGCGAACACCGTCACTACGGGGGCGTTCACCATCCCGCTGATGAAGCGGACGGGCTATCGCCCCGAGTTCGCCGGCGGCGTCGAGGCGTCTGCCTCCTCGGGCGGACAGATCCTCCCGCCAGTGATGGGTGCGGCGGCGTTCCTGATCGTGGAGTTCATCGGGGTTCCATTCGCCGACGTCATCGTGGCGGCGACCGTCCCTGCGCTCGTCTTCTTCTTCGGGGTCTGGGTGATGGTGCACCTCGAAGCCTCGCGAGCGGGGATCGGCGGCGTCGATGCCTCCGAACTCGTCACGCTCCGTTCGCATCTCAAGCGAGGGTGGTTCTACCTGCTTCCGATCGGGCTCTTGCTGTACTACTTGATCGGTGCACGGCTGACGGTCGCGCGCTCGGCGTGGTTCACGCTGGTCGCGATCGCCGCGCTGATCGCCCTCGTGGCGGCGTACAACGACCGGACCCGATGGCCGCTGCTCGGCACGATCGCCGGCCTCGCGGCCGTCGAGTTCGTCGCCTACCTCGTCGCCGGGACGACCGTGGTCGGTGCGCTCACCGGCTCGGGTGGGACCGGGATGGCCCCATCGGCAGCCGCCGCGGCCGTCGTAGGCGAACTCGGCTGGATCGTGCTCGCGGTGAGCTTCTTCACACTGCTCGCGCGTCCACACGCCGACGCACCGTTGCTCGACTACGACGATCAGGTCGACGAAGCGACGGAGACCGCAACCGGAGCTCTCGGCCGCCCGCAGCTCGCCGACAATCGGGCTGTCGGCTACTTCTCGTTCGTCGTGCGGTCGATGGAGGCAGGTGCACGCACCGCGACCCCGGTCGTGATCGCGGTCGCCGCCGCCGGCGTCATTCCCGGCGTGATTAGTACTACAGGACTCGGGCCGAACCTCACCACGCTAATCCTCAACGTCGCAGGCGGTTCGCTCGTCCTCCTGCTCGTGATCACTGCGATCGCCTCGATCATCCTCGGAATGGGAATGCCGACTACCGTGACGTACATCATTCTCGTCTCGCTGCTCGGAAGCGCGATCGCTTCGTTCGATATCCCGCTGCTGGCCGCCCACCTGTTCATCCTCTACTTCGGCGTGATCGCCGACATCACGCCGCCGGTGGCGGTCGCGGCGTACGCGGCCTCCGGAGTCGCGAAGTCCGACCCGTTCCAGACCGGTATCGAGGCGTTCTCGCTCTCGCTCAACAAGGTCATCGTGCCGTTCGCGTTCGTCTTGGTGCCGGGGATCGTGCTGCTCCGACGGATCCCGGGTGCAGATCCGGACGCCGATCAGGTATACCGAGTCATCGGCTTCAGCGACGTGCTCGATCTCGGGTACTTCGTTCCCGAGGTCCTCATTCCGATCGTGGGGGTGTTCCTCGGGGTTGTCGCGCTCGGGGCGACGGTCATTGGCTTCCTCTACACCGACGTGTCCTGGTTCGAGCGTGCGCTGTTTGCGCTCGCCGCGCTTCTCCTGATGGCCCCCGGACTGCTGTTCAACAGCGTCGAAAGCCTGCTCGGGCTGGTCGGGATGAACGTCGGGTTCGGGACGGTCGTGCTCGACCTCGCGCTGCGCGCCGTCGGTGGGGTGCTGTTCGCCGCGCTCGCGCTCGCCAACCGTCGTCGATCGGGGTCGGGTGCCGAGCCGTCAGAACAGACGGAGCCAGGCGCGTCGGAGGCCTGAATCGCCTCACTGACGTAACGTTCGAGCTCTTTTCGGCTCAGTCGGTTCCTGCACTGTCGGGGGTCTGCTGGGCGACCCGCTCGCTTGCGCGCGCGACGAACTCCTCAGGGAGGTCGCCGATCTCGCCGGCTTGGACCCGCCAGAGGTTGGCGTACAGCCCGTCTTCCCCGATGAGCTCCTCGTGGGTGCCGCGCTCGGCGATTCGGCCGTCGTCGAGAACGAGGACCCGATCGGCGTCGCGCACCGTCGAGAGCCGGTGGGCGATGGCGAACGTCGTCCGGTCGGCGGCGAGGTCGTCGATCGAGCGCTGGATCAGGAGTTCGGTCTCGGTGTCGACCGCCGAGGTCGCCTCGTCGAAGATCAGGATGGCGGGATCCTGGAGGATGGTCCGCGCGATCGCGACGCGCTGGCGCTGGCCGCCGGAGAGTTTGACGCCGCGCTCGCCGATGTCGGTGTCGTACCCCTCGGGGAGATTGGCGATGAACTCGTGGGCCTCAGCGCGCTTTGCGGCCTCGATCACCGCCGCGTCGTCGGCGTCGAACTTCCCATACCGAATGTTCTCCCGCACTGTGCCGTCGAACAGGAAGTTCTCCTGGCCGACGTAGCCGATCGCTCCGCGGAGGCTTTCGAGCGTGAGGTCCCGGACGTCGTGGCCGTCGACGCGAATCGCGCCCTCGTCAACGTCGTACAGCCGGAGGAGTAGTTTGAGAACCGTTGTCTTGCCCGCGCCGGTCGGACCGACGAGGCCGACGGTGTCGCCAGGCTCGGCGGTGAAATCGATGTCGTGGAGGACGCGCTCCTCGCCGTAGCCGAAGGAGACATCGTCGTACTCCACCCGTCCCGCGACGGTATCGAGCGCAGTCGCGTCGGGTGCGTTCTCGATCGAAACGGGAATGGACATCAGTCCGAGGATACGCTTGGTGGAGGCTTTGGCGTCCTCGTAGCGGTCGACGATGGTCCCCATCTGTGAGAGGGGTTCGACGAGGCGCTGGGTCAGGAGGAGAAAGATGACGAGATCGCCCGTAGAGAGGGTCCCTGTGAGAGGACCGGGAGCCGTACCGGTGATGACCCAGAGACCGCCGACGACGAAGGTGAGAACGAACGAGATCGAGATCAGCGCCTCCAGTCCGGGCCGGTAGACGAAGTTGAGCCGGAGCGCGAGCCAGTCGAGCCGGAAGTAGTTGTACGAATGCTCGCGCACGCGCTCGTCCTCGTAACCCTCGGTGTTCGAGGATTTGATGACTTCGATCCCGCCGAGGTTGTTTTCGAGGCGGCTATTGAGGTCGCCGACCGACGAGCGGACGTCGGCGTAGCGTTCCTCCGCGACCCGCATGAACCAGTAGGTGAACGCCCCGGCCACCGGGATCACGGCGAGCGTGACCGCCGCGAGCTGGGGGTTGATCGCGGTCAGGATCGCGGCCGTTCCCAGAATGAGCACCCCGAGCTGGATCGCCTCGCCCATCATCGAATCGAGGAACTGCTCCAATCGATTGGTGTCGTTCGAGAGAATGCTCATGAGCTCGCCGGTCTGCATCTCGTTGAAAAACTCCATGTCGAGGCGCTGCATCCGCTGGTAGCTCGCGGTCCGGACCTCGTGTTTGACTCGGTGGGAGAAGAGGTTGAGCGTGGACTGGCGGACGAAGTTCAGTACGGCGGCCCCGACCATCGCGACCGCCATCACGACGACTGCGAACCAGAACTGCGCCGCCGTGGTTTCGGGCAGCCACGCCGTCGGAACGTACGGCAGCGTGAACGCTTTGGTGTTCTCGAAGAGCGAATCGATCGCGACCCCGAGTAGCACTGGTGGGATCAGCGAGAGAAAGCGTGCGAGGGTGCTCGACAGCACTCCAATGGCGAACCACCGGCGGCTCCCCTGTCCGAACTCGACGAACAGTCGGAGCAGCGGGTGCTCGATCGATTCGCGTCGCTGCTCGATGTACTCGGCGTCGAGGGCGCGATCCGAACTCACGGGTGGTTCTCTGCGGTTGGCCACTGCCGGTAAAACCGATTGGGGAAACCCGCATGTCTAGCCGATACTTTCGGCTTGTCTCACTACCTCACACCACTCGCGCGACGCGAACCTGGACACGAGTAGGGGTCGTCGTCAAGAGCGGGATTCGTCGGTGTCGACCGCGAACGGGCTCTCGCTTGCAGTCCACTTCCACCCTGGAAGGCGGGTCTGGAACCCCGCCGCGAGCGCAGCATCGAGATCGTCGAGCCCTGCTGTACCCTCGGTATGCGTCGTGACGTCGGCATAGTGGAAGGTTGCCTCACCGAGCAGCCGGAGCGGTTGGTTGCCGGCGATGGTCCCTGCGAGTTCGCGGCCCAACAGCTCGTCGACGACGAAGCCCGGATAGTCGCCCTCGACGTCGAGATCGCGGAGCAGCCGGGAGAGCGCCGCCACGTTCACCGCGAGATCACCGTCGGCGAACACTGCGTCGACCTCCGCACGGTACGTCTCCGGCGAGACACTGCCGACCTCGGTATCGAAGGCGGCAGCGAGGTCGGTCCGGACGTCGTTGAGCAGCGGAACCACGGTCGGGACGCGCTCTTTGATCCACTCGCGTTCGTCGGCGACGGCAGCCGGGGTGAGTCGCATACGGTCGAACGGACTGGCGGCGGGGTACGCTTTGCGAAAGGTTTTATTACCGTCAACGGATAGGAGCAGATACACGCGGGTTCTCCGGGCTCTCAGCAGTCCATCGTCACGAGTCCGGACCCCACGGGCCCGTCGTGCGGGCCGAACGACCTCCAGAGAGTATTGTATGCCACAGTCCGTGCCTCTCGCGAACGGTTCCCGTCCACCGAACGGACCGACCCACGCCGCCGCTCAGGAGCAGGTCCGATCGAGAGCCGGGCGCGACGACGGACCGGCATACGCGTGGTCTCTCAGCACATGACCCGAATCTTACTATGAGTACGGTTGACAAGCAGCTCGACGAGCTACAGGCAACGATAGTCGACGAACTCCCGAACGACATCTCGGTGTCGGACGTGACCTACGAAGGGCCGGAGCTCGTGATCTACACGCGCGACCCGAAGAAGTTCGCGCGCAACGGCGACCTGATCCGGAATCTCGCTGGCCAACTTCGCAAGCGGATCACCGTGCGTCCGGTCCCCGACGCGCTCACCGATCCGGCGACCGCGCGCGAGAAAGTCCTGAACGTGATTCCCGAGAAGGCCGACGTCTCGGATCTCGACTTCCACGCCGACACCGGCGAGGTCGTGATCGAGGCCGCCAAACCGGGGATGGTGATCGGTCGCCACGGCTCCACACTCCGAGAAATCACCCAGGAAGTCGGCTGGACGCCCGAAGTCGTCAGGACGCCGCCGATCGAGTCCTCCACGGTGTCGAACGTCCGGAGCTTCCTCAAGCAGGAACGCGAGGAGCGCCGGGACATTCTGGAACGCGTCGGTCGGCAGATCCACCGCGAGGAGATGGCCGACGACGAGTGGGTCCGGATCTCCACCCTCGGCTGCTGTCGGGAGGTCGGCCGCGCGAGCTTCATCCTCTCGACGCCCGAGACGAGGATCCTGATCGACTGCGGCGACAAACCGGGTTCCGACGACGCACCGTACCTCCAGGTTCCCGAAGCGAACCCGCTGAACTCGCTCGACGCCGTCGTCCTGACCCACGCTCACCTCGATCACTCCGCACTGATCCCGCTCCTGTTCAAGTACGGCTACGACGGGCCGATCTACACCACCGAGCCGACCCGCGATCTGATGGGGCTCCTCCAGCTCGACTACCTCGACGTCGCGGCGAAGGAGGGCCGCAGCCCCCCCTACGACAGCGCGATGGTCCGGGAGGCGGTCAAACACGCCATCCCGATCGAGTACGGCGACGTCACCGATATCGCACCCGACGTAAAACTCACGCTCCACAACGCCGGCCACATTCTCGGCTCGTCGGTCGCGCACTTCCACATCGGCGACGGGTTCTACAACGTCGCGTTCTCGGGCGACATCCACTACGACGACACGCGCCTCTTCAACGGCGCGGTCAACGACTTCCCGCGGGTCGAGACGCTCGTAATGGAGTCCACATATGGAGGACGGAACGACTACCAGACCGATCAGGCCGACTCCGAGGAGAAGCTGATCGAGGTCATCAACGAGACCGCTGACCGCGGCGGGAAGGTCCTGATCCCGGCATTTGCGGTGGGTCGGTCCCAGGAGATCATGCTCGTCCTCGAAGAGGCGATGCGCTCGGGGAAGATCCCCGAAATGCCCGTCCACCTCGACGGGATGATCTGGGAGGCGACCGCGATCCACACCACCTATCCCGAGTACCTCCGGGACGATCTCCGAGATCGCATCTTCCACGACGACGAGAACCCCTTCCTCGCGCCGCAGTTCAACCACATCGACGAGGGCGACGACGAGCGCGAGGAGGTCGCCGCGGGCGACCCCGCGATCATCCTCTCGACCTCGGGGATGGTCACCGGCGGCCCGATCATGTCGTGGCTCGATCATCTCGGGGCCGACACCGACACCACGATGGTCTTCGTCGGCTACCAGGCCCAGGGCACCCTCGGCCGGCGGATTCAGAACGGCTGGGACGAGATCCCGCGCAACGGCCGCGGCCGCTCGAACACCCTCAATCTCGAGTTCGACGTCGAGACCGTCGACGGGTTCTCGGGCCACGCCGATCGCCAGGGCTTAGAGAACTTCGTGAAGACGATGAATCCCAGACCTGAAAAAGTGCTCTGCGTCCACGGCGACGAATCGAGCGTCCAGGATCTCTCCTCTGCGCTGTATCACAACTACAACATGCGGACGTTCGCGCCGAAGAACCTGGAGACGTTCCGATTCAAATGAAAGCCCTCGGCGCGCCTTGGTGGCGCGCCTCGCCCTTTTCATGTCCACCGGGAGAGCAAAGCTCTCCCGAGCCCTGCCTCACTTCGTTCGGCAGGACACCAGGCAGCCTCCGCAACGCATTGCGCGCGCCGGGCGCGTAGCCCGGCACGCGCTGAGGCCTCGCCCTTCCCCATGTTCGCGCGCCCGGCGCTGTCGCGCTCGGACGCGCTCACGGCCACCGCTCCGCACCGCTACCGTAACCACTCCGGAACCACTCCGCAACCCCCTTCGCAGACCGCCCCGGCAGCCGGATCGAGCAGGGAGGAAACCTTTACCCCACCCCGCGTGAGGTGAGGACATGTCCGAACTCGTTGCCGACGACATCACCGACTTTGCATGCGCGGTCGGTCCTCAGCCCGACGAAGTTCTGACCGAGATGGACGAATACGGCGAGGAGATCGGCTTTCCGACTGTCGGCCCCGCGGTCGGCGGCTGGCTCGCCACGCTCGCGCGCCTCGTCGATGCGGAACGCGTCTTCGAGTTCGGCTCCGGGTTCGGCTATTCTGCGTACTGGTTCGCCCGGGCGCTTCCGCCAACGGGTGAAGTCGTCCTCACGGAGATCGACGCCGACGAACTCGATCGGGCGCGCGAGTACTTCGATCGCGGCGACCTCACGGACCGGGCGTCCTTCGAACACGGCGACGCGATCGATTTCGCGCGGGACTACGAGGGGCCGTTCGATGTCGTCTTGATCGACAACGAGAAAGATCGGTACGAAGAGGCGTTCGACGCCATCCGCGAAAAGGTCGCGCCGGGCGGCGTCGTGATCGCCGACAACGCGATGACGAGCACCTCCGTCGACTTCGAGACAGTGCTCGAACTCGTCGAGGGCGAGACGGTCGCGGACGCGAACGAATCGACCCGTGGCGTCGCGGCGTATCTCGCACGGGTCCGCGCCGATCCCGACTTCGAGACCGCCGCGATCCCGCTCGGCGAGGGGATCACCGTGAGTCACCGCACCGAGTGACACCGGAACCACCGCGACGAGACACCGGACTGCCGACGAGACGAGAGTGAGCGATCGGCACTCGGTGGGAAGAATCATTACGGACCGGCCATTGTGAGGTTGTATGCCACGAGGCACTCCCCAGACCCTGCGCCCGTTCCGCTGGCGTGCGGAGCGGATGTACCCCGATACCGAGATCGTCTCGCGCACCGCCGACGGGATCGAACGGTACGATTATTCGGAATACGGTGATCGCGTTGCTCGCCTCGCAAACGCACTTGACACCGCCGGCATCGGCGACGAGGCTCGCGTCGGCACGTTCTGCTGGAACCACCACCGCCACTTCGAGACGTATTTCGGCGTTCCCGACTCGGGCCGCCAGCTCCACACCATCAACCCCCTTCTACCCGACGAGCACATCCAGTACATCGTCGAGAACGCGACCGACGAACTCCTGTTCGTCGACCCTTCGCTCGCCGAGAAGCTCGCCGGCGCGTACGACGCCGACGCGTTCGGCAGCGTCGAGCAGTTCGTCGTGATGGCCGACAGCGTACCGGAGATCGACCTCGATCCCGTCACGGATTACGAGTCGTTCATCGCGGAGCAGGAGCCCGAGTACGACTGGCCCGCACTCCCCGAGGACCGCGAGGCCGGGATGTGCTACACTTCCGGCACCACCGGGCGGCCGAAGGGCGTCGAGTACTCCCAACGGATGCTCTGGTCGCACACGATGGCGACGGTAACGCCACAGGGCCTCGGCATCGAGGACACGGACGTCGTGATGCCGGTCGTGCCGATGTTCCACGTCAACGCGTGGGGGATGCCCTTCTCGACGACGGCCGCTGGCGCGAAACACGTCTACCCTGGACCCTCGCCCGATCCGGCCGACATCGCGCACCTCATCGAGGAAGAGGGCGTCACCATCACCGCGGGCGTTCCGACTGTCTGGCTCGGGCTACTCGAATACCTCGAGGAGAACGACGTCGACCTCTCCTCCCTCGAAGAGATCGTCATCGGCGGGAGCGCCGCTCCAGAGGCGGTCATCCGGCAGTTCGACGAACTGGGCGTGGATGTCCTCCACGCATGGGGGATGACTGAGATGAGCCCGATCGGCTCGGTCGCGCGGCTCAAACCGGGGATGGACGAGTGGGACGCTGCCGATCGGCACGCGAAACGCGGCAAACAGGGGTTGATGGTGCCAGGCCTCGAGTTCAAGATCATCGACGAGGACGGCAAGGAGGTCGAGTGGGACGGCGAGGAGTTCGGCGAGCTCTGGGTCCGCGGCCCGTGGGTCACCACCGAGTACTTCGAGCGCCCCGAGGCCAACGAGGAGGACTTCGAGGACGGCTGGCTCAAGACCGGCGACGTGGTCTCGGTCGACGCCGATGGGTACATCCAGATCGTCGACCGCGCGAAGGACGTCATCAAGTCGGGCGGCGAGTGGATTTCGAGCGTCGAACTCGAAAACGCGCTGATGGCCCACGACGACGTCGCCGAAGCCACCGTCGTAGGTGTGCCCCACGAGCGCTGGCAGGAGCGCCCGGTCGCGTTCGTCGTGCCTGGCGGTGATGTCGATCAGGATGTCCTGTCCGACGAACTCCTCGAAATGATCGCCGAGGACTACCCGAAGTGGTGGGTTCCCGACGACGTCGAGTACATCGACGAGGTGCCCAAAACCGCCACCGGGAAGTTCTCGAAGAAGGACCTCCGCGAGGAGTACGCCGACGCCTCGCTGGTCGAGGGTGAGGCACCCGCCGAGGCCGCTCCCGAGGACGAGTAGTCGACGCCGTAGCGGCGGAGCGACAGCCGCCGAACAACCCTCGACACACGGTTTCCGGTTTACGCGACCTATTTGGGCGTCGCGCTCCCATCGAGGATATGGAGCTACTCGACGAGTCGATCGTCCCCGAGCACGCCCGCGAGGTCAAAGCCGAAGCCCGCGCGTTCGCCGACGAGCATATCGCGCCCAACGCCGAGGAGTACTTCCGAACCGGCGAGTACCCGTGGGAGATCCTCGAAGCCGGCCAGGACGCCGGTCTCGTTGCCCAAGACATCGATGAGGAGCTCGGCGGACGCGGTCTCGGATTGGAGGCAATGCTCGCGATCGCCGAGGAGTTCTACCGCGCGGATGCCGGGATCGCACTCACCCTCCAGCTCGCGAGTTTCGGAGCCGAGATCGTCGAGAAGTACGGCAACGACGACCAGCACGAGGAGTACCTCCGGCCCGTGGCGGAGTGCGATCAGATTACTGGCCTCGCGGTTTCGGAACCCCAGACCGGCAGCGACCTCGCCGGGATGACCACGAGTGCCGAGAAGGACGGCGACGAATGGGTGCTGAACGGCGAGAAGTACTGGGTCGGTAACGCGGTCGAGGCCGAGTGGCTCACCGTCTACGTCAAAACAGGGGATGCCGACGATCGCTACTCGAACTACTCGATGTTCATCGTGCCGACCGACGCGCCCGGCTACGACGCCGAACACATCCCCGAGAAGATGGGCTTTCGCGCCTCCAAGCAGGGCCACATCGAGTTCGACGATTGCCGGATCCCCGAGGCAAACCTCGTCGGCAACGAAGGCACCGGCTTCTACATGCTCGCGGACTTCTTCAACCACGGCCGGGTCGTCGTCGGCGGCCACGGGCTGGGTCTCGCTGCGGCGGCCATCGAGGAGGCGTGGGACTTCGTCCACGACCGCGCGGCGTTCGGCCGGGACGTGAGCGAGTTCCAGGCCGTCCAGCATGACCTCTCGGACATGCTCATCGAGTTCGAGCGCGCCCGCGCGCTCAACTGGCGCGCCGCCGGGAAGGTCGCCGACCAGGACAACGCGGGCTACTGGGCCGCACTCGCCAAGGCGAACTCCACCGAGGCCGCCGTCGAGTGCGCAGAACGCGGGATGCAGCTCCACGGCGGTCGGTCGGTGCTGTCCGAAAACCGGATCGCCCGTGTCTATCGCGATTGCCGGATTCCGGTGATCTACGAGGGCGCGAACGCGATCCAGCGCAACCTGATCTACCGCCAGCGCTGACTGCTGCCCCGCCGAGCCGCTGCTCCGCCGTCCCGCGAGCTGGTGTCAGCTATCGAGAACTCGGTTCGTCGTTCGGTAGATTTGTCCGTGTGTGACGCCTCTTGCCGTATATCGATGCAACAGCAAAGCGATAGCGACAGCGAACACGCTGGTTCGACCGTCGACGGCCTCCGCGAACCGGTCGACGAACACCGCGATCCCGCATACGACATCGATCCGCTGTTCGTCAATCGGTGGTCGCCGCGGTCGATGACCGGTGACACGCTGCCCGAGGACGATCTCCTCGCGCTGTTCGAGGCCGCCCGCTGGGCTCCGTCGTCGTACAACAACCAGCACTGGCGGTTCGTCTACGCGACGCCGGACGACGATGCATGGGACGACTTCGTCGATCTGCTCGCCGAAGGCAACCGCGAGTGGGCGACCGACGCCGCGGCGCTCGTCGTAATTCTCTCGAAGACCACCTTCGATCACAACGACGAGCCTGCGCCCACCCACTCCTTCGACACCGGCGCAGCGACGGAGAACCTCGCGCTGGAGGGGGCACGCCGTGGCCTCGTCGTCCACGGGATGCAGGGATTCGACTACGACGCAGCCGCCGAGCTGTTCGATCTCACCGACGAGTACGCGGTCGAGGCGATGACCGCTATCGGCGAACGCGACGAGGACGCGATCGCTCCTGGCGACGACGACGGTGAACACCCGAACCAGCGAAAGAACTTGGACGAAATCGTCTTCGCCGGCGAGTTCACGCCGAGCTGAACCTTCGGCGCAGTGTACCGTCCTCCGAAATCTTGTTTTGACGGGACGAAAGGATCGATACCGACGAGAACGGAAGTCGTCGGTTGAACCGGCCGTCCGAACAACTCTCACTGACCAATAGCAGGCCGTTTCCGAACTCCCGACCCCATTACTGTCCATCGCTGCCCACTGCCAGAACGTTCAAATACCAGTACTCAGTACGCAGCGGACGTCGACCAAGAGAATGATTGGAGCCGATCACCACGACGGAACATCCGCTGACGCCACCCTCGATGGCGATACCGACACCGACGCCACCGAATCGAGGACACAGCACGTTCTCCAGCGGGTGCTCGCCCGTATCGACGCGCCGATGATCGATTCCGCGTACCAGCTCTCACGGACCGGGACACGCCCACGCCCCGGGCGCGAGCGGTGGTTAGAGCCCCCCGGAGAGGAGTGCGTCGACGACGCCCGGCAGCGAGGTCGCCGCGGACACGACCGCTAACACGACGAGTGCGGCGTTGATAACCGAGAGCGAGCGTGTGTTTCGGTGCTCACCCATCGTTTTCTCGTCGTTGACCGCCCAAAACAGTAGGACGGCCGTGATCGGGAGCCCGACGATGGCGTTGTACGCCGGGAAGAGAATGATCATGTCGATCACGCCGAGGCCCAAAAACATCGTGATCAGCGGCGAGAATCCGCTGATACCGACGAGAACTGCGTAGATGGCTTTGAAACTCCGGCTGGCCGAATCGGCCTCGTTCCCACGAGCGTGCTGGAAGAGATACGACGGCGTCCACATGATCGGGATGATGCTGTTGAACGCCGCAGCGACCGCGCCGACCAGGAACACCGTCCGCGCCCACTCGCCGATGACGTTCCCGAGCGCGCGTCCCGGGGTGAGAAACGTTTCGAGTTCGGTGTAGCCCGCCGGCCGGAGGACGGCGGCCGCGAGGACCAAGATCGCGATCGTGGTGATCCCGCCGACCGCGTAGCCGATCCCGAGATCTCGTCGCATCGGGGCGATATCCGACCGCCCGGTCCAGCCTTTCTCCGCGACGAGGTTCGATTCGAGGAAGAAGTTCGGCCAGAGCGCGGTCGTGCCGAGAATCGACGCCACGAGCGTGAGCGCGCCGACGCCGGGAACGCTCGGGACGAACCCGGTGGCGATCGCCGACAGTGGCGGGGCTGTCGTGCCGGTGACGACGAGATAGACGATCAGCAGTCCGATCATCATCGCGGTCATCAACTGCTCGATGCCCTCGTAGTTCAACACGCCGACGGCGACGGCAGCAAATCCCGTGAGGACGGCGAGCGGCATCCAGCCGACCGCGCCACCGACTAGCAAGGAGAGTCCTTTCCCAACCGCGGCGGTCAGCTCGAACGCCCAGAGCAGACAGCCGCTCGACAGAACGACGGCGAGTACGGTCGCGAGCCGCCCGCCGAGTTTCCGCCGGACGAACACCATCAGCGGCTCGCCGAAGATGCCGAGCCGGGCGCTCATGTCCTGTGCCATGAAACCGAGCAACGCTGCGCCGACGACCGCCCACAGCAGCGCGTACCCGAATCGAACGCCGGCCGAACTGGCGATGAATATCGATCCGGAGCCGAAGTAGCTAGCAACCATCACGAACGCCAGCCCGTACTGCTGGAAGAAGCCGGACGTCGTGTCGCGAACCCGCTCTCGATACGATGAGGTAGTACCTGACATGTTCATTTCGAAAACTTCGATCGCCCGAACTGCAGTCCGCGCCGCAACCGGAATTTTCCGTCATCTATCGCCGCAGTGACCGTGACAGTTCGATAGTAGATCGCGTGCCACCTAAGAGCGTTGCTTGCGAACGACTCGTTCCACGGCTGTGCGGTGGTTCAGTGCTCGTCGGTCGACGACGAAAACTACCGTTGACGAGGTGTTTCTGTGGAGTGGAGAGCGAACGGTGTCGGAGAATCGCCAGCACCGCCGGAGGGAGGCGTTCGTCCCGAGACTCCTCTGTGGATTCGATCCTCGTCATCGCCGATACTGAATAGGGCTCGTCACCGACCACTGGTGGATCGGTCGCGGATGGCAACCGACGGCGGGGACGATCGAGGGTGCGCTATTCCTCGCGGCCCGGGATTCCGCGCTCGGTCATCGCGCGCGCATCGAGCACGTCGTCGGCTTCCTCGGCGTCGAGATACTCCTTCTCGACGACGACCTCGCGCACGGTCTTGTCTTCTTTGAGTGCTTCCTTCGCCACCTCGCTCGCCTTGTCGTAGCCGAGGTGGGCGTTCAGCGCGGTCGCGAGCGCCATGCTCCGTTCGACCTGCTCCTCGCACCGTTCGCGGTTGGCTTCGAGCTTGTCGACGAACTTCTCGGCGAAGGTCTCGCTGGCGTTCGCGAGCAGCGCGACCGACTGGAGGGTGTTGTGGGCGATGACGGGTTTGTATAGATTGAGGTCGATCTGGCCGTTCGCCGCGCCGGTCGAGACCGCGGCGTCGTTGCCGACGACTTGGACGTGAACTTGATTCACGGCCTCGGCGACGACGGGGTTGATCTTCCCGGGCATGATCGACGAGCCGGGCTGGTTTTCGGGCTGGTCGATCTCGCCGATGCCGTTTCTGGGTCCCGATGCGAGAAGTCGGAGATCGTTGGCGATCTTGTGCAGCGATCCCGACACCGTACGAAGCGCGCCGTGGGCTTCCGCCATCGCGTCGTGGGCGGCCTGGGCCTCGAAGTGATCGGTGGCCTCCTTGAACGGTAATCCTGTTTCCCCGGAGATGTACTCGGCCGCGCGTTCGGGGAACTCCGGATGGGTGTTGAGTCCCGTGCCGACCGCGGTCCCGCCAAGCGCGAGCTCCGAGAGATTGCGAGTGGTCTTGTTCACGCGGGTGATCCCCTTGTCGATTTGAGCGCGGTAGCCGCCGAACTCCTGGCCCAGTCTGACGGGGGTTGCGTCCTGGAGGTGCGTCCGACCCGTTTTCACCACCGTGTCGAACTCCGCTTCCTTCTCGCCGAGCGCCGTCCGGAGGCGTTCGAGCGCGGGAACGAGGTCGCGCTCGATCGATTCGAGCGTGGCGACGTGCATCGCCGTCGGGATCACGTCGTTCGAGGACTGGCCGAAGTTGACGTCGTCGTTCGGGTGGACAGCTCTGGAACCGACGTCCTCACCGCGGATCTCGCTCGCACGGTTCGCGATCACTTCGTTGGCGTTCATGTTCGTCGAAGTGCCCGATCCTGTTTGGAAGACATCGACCGGGAACTGGCCGTCGTGTTCGCCGGAGATGACCTCTTCCGCCGCCGCGATGATCGCCTCCGCCGTCTCCTCGTCGATCAGATCGAGGTCGCGGTTGGCCTGCGCGGCAGCCTTCTTCACGATTCCGAGCGCGCGAACGAATCGCCGGTCGAAGCCGATCCCGCTGATCGGGAAGTTCTCGACCGCACGCTGAGTTTGTGCTCCCCAGTAGGCGTCCGCGGGGACTTCCATCTCGCCCAGACTGTCGGCCTCGGTGCGGGTGTCCTGATCGCTCATACACGCCCGCTTTGCGCCGGGGTTGGTAAAACTCACGGGAACCGGTCACGCGCTCGCTACGACCCGCCCGGCAGCCATCTCGTCCAGCACTGATCCGTCTCGGCAGTCCGTCTCGATCAGGCGCTACGCTCTTCGTACTCCTCGGGAGTGTACGTCTTGAGTTCGAGTGCGTGGATGTCGGTCGTCATGTGCTCGCCGAGCGCGTCGTAAACCTGCTCGTGTTGGGCGACGAGCGTCTCGTCCTCGAAGGCCGGCGCGACGACGACGGCGGCGAGATGGTCGTCGTCCTCGCCGCGCGGCTGGGTGACGGTCGCGTCCGCATCCTCGATGCCGGATTCGATGAGTCGCTCGACCTCGGTGGTGTCCATGTCCGAACGGGCGTGAGCCAGCGGCAAAACGCTTCAGGTCGCTCGTGGTGAGACCACTACCGGCGACCGACGTTCCGTGACGAGTTCGAAGCGGGGCTGTCGATCGTTTGCGGCACTAATCCGGCGATCCACGACGTATATACGGCGGCGATCGCTCGACGAAGACATGAAACTCCGCCGGCTTCCAGCCGACGAACCCGCCGTCCGTCGCTACGTCGAGGAGCTATGGCTCCCCTTCCACCACGATCTCGAAGCGAATGTCGACCGCCACGCGCTCGCCGAGGACATCGATCTCGTCGCCGAGGAGACGGCGTTCCGACTCGACCAGCTCGACGAAGCGGGCTATCGAGCGTGGATCGCCGTCGACGGCTCGTCGACCGATGATTCGGGAGCCGACACCGACCTCGCCACCACCGACGGCGACTTCGTCGGTTTCGTCACGACCGAGATCGACGAGGCATCTTCAGTTTTCGATCGGCCGGACCGGCTGGTCGTCGGAGATATCTACGTTCGCGAGCCGTACCGTGGTACGGGTCTCAGCCACCGGCTGATCGAGCGCGCTGTGGAGCGAGCACGCGAGGCAGGTTGTGCGGAGCTCGCGCTCGACGTCGATGTCGACAACGAGCGCGCCATCGGTTTCTACGAGAAGCTCGGCTTCGAGACGCACCGTCATCGAATGACGGTTTCCGTTGATGATGTCTGAGCTGTTCCTTATGGCAAAATTTCTACCCAACCTCCGATATGCGCATTCGTCAGTGATATCGTCAGCGTTGCTGATCAGCCGTTGGCACAGGTAGTCTTCAGGTCCAGCGATCGAGTCCCGACTGGACGACGCTCTCCTCGATCCGCTCGAAGCCGCGCTCGATCTCGCTCTCGGGGATCTCCCACTCGTCGGTCACGTACTCGCGCGCCGCGTCGAGGTCGGGGTCAATGTCGGTATCGAACTTGGCGTCGGTCACATCGGGGTTCAAAAACAGCTCTCGGATCAGATCGCCGTTCTCGATGTACGCATCCTCGGCCTCCAGCGCGGCCCAGAGGTCGCCGTGCTCGCGGACGAGTTTTACTGCGGTCTTCGGCCCGACGCCTGATACGCCCTCGTTGAAGTCCGTGCCACAGAGGATACCCACGTCGACGAGCTGCTCCCACGTGAGATCGTGCTCGGTGAGTGTGGCCTCGAACTCCATACACTCGGGGTCGCCTTTGCTCGTGAGGCCGCGGAGCGTGCGGGGCGCGCCGAACAGCAGGGTGTCGTAGTCCTCGCTGCCGGCGTAGTCGACAGTTCCAGAGCGGGCCATGTGGGCGGCCTGGGCCTCACCCTCCGCAGGGGCTTCGACCACCGGCACGTCGAGCAGCCCGAGGAGTTCGCGCGTGGTCTCGTGGATCGTGTCGGTGAGGCGCTGGGTGCGTGCCTCCAGTCTGGCGGCCTCGATCGCGTCGCCCGCCTCGCGCGCTTCGACGGCGCGCTCTTCGGCCTGTTCGCGCTGTTCGCGCCGACGTTCGACCTCGTTGGTTTTGAGGTCGGTGACGCCGCCATCGAAGACGAACACCGGCGTGACGTCGTGTTCGAAGAACTTGGGAAGGCCCTGGACGATTCCGACGAGGTTCGCGACCTCTTCGCCGGCCGTCGTGGTGTAAACCGCGTCGCTCGTCCACTTGACTGTCGTGGTGAGATATCGGTAGAGCCAGTTGTGGGCGTCGATCGCCACCGTTGCGCCCGCCAGCTCCGAGAACGCGATCGGCTCGATCGCGGCGAGTTGGCGGAGGTCTGCGTTACCCATTGGCCGTCGTACGCGCGTCGCTTGCTTGACTCTACTGCAATCGAATCAACAGCGAGAAGCGGTCGTTCGCAAGCACTCAGCGCGGCGGGAAGCGGTGGCGGTCCGGGACGGCAGCGCACTCCCGTGACCCCAATCGTTAACCAACGTGCTGCGCAACTGCTGTGGGAGCCGACGATGAATGGATTAGACGGGAGGACGGTTGTCATAACGGGAGCTGGATCCGGGATCGGGCGTGCGTCCGCGCTCCGTTTCGCTGACGAGGGGGCAAACGTCGTCGTTGCCGATATTGCGGAAGAGACCGGCCGTGAAACGGCCGATCGTATCGAGGATGCCGGTGGCAACGCGATCTTCGTCGAAGTCGACGTTTCCGATCCCACGTCGGTCGAACGAATGGTCGATGTCGCTGTCGAGACTTACGGGAGCCTCGATTTCGCTCACAACAACGCGGGGATCCTCACCGGCTTCACGGAGGTGACCGACATCGAAGAGGCCGACTGGGACCGACTCCTCGACATCAATCTGAAAGGAATCTGGACGTGCCTGAAGGCCGAACTCCCCGTGATGGAGGAGCAGGGACACGGAGCGATCGTCAACACCGCCTCTGAGGCCGGTCTGGTCGGGATGGGCGGCCTCTCTAGCTATTCGGCCAGCAAGCACGGCGTCGTCGGCCTGACGAAATCGGTCGCACTCGAATACGCCGGGCGGGGCGTCCGCATCAACGCGATCGCGCCTGGCCCAACGAACACGAACATCCAGTCCGGCATGATCGGCGGTGATTTCTCCTCGATGTCGCTTACCCAGCGAGTCGTGGCAGTCGTTCGGCTGATTCGGACGGCGGTTCGGACCATCCGTGCGGATTTCGATACATCGGCGATGCGGGACGTCCCGATGGACCGCATCGCAGATCCGGAAGAGATGGCTGGTGCGGTGGCGTTCCTGTGTTCGTCCGATGCCTCCTACATCACTGGACACACGTTGCCGATCGATGGTGGCCAGGCAGCCGACTAAGTGTTTACCTCACGTAGGCGGATCGATCACCGCCGGCGGGTCCGCCTCGCTTCTCGTGGCCAGAAAGTTCTCCTCGCCGTCGGAGAGATCGCGCTCGCGGTAGACATCGAGTCCTGCTTGGTAGGCCGTGCGTGAGCGCTCGGCTGGCCGGCCTGCGGGACGTTCGAGCACGAGCTCCGCGAGCCCGGTCTCCCGACCGGTGTAGCCGAACCCAGCCTTGTGGAGGGCTTCGTAGGCGAAGGGGTTGTTGACCGCGATCCGGAGGCGCTCGTAACCTCGATTCGCGGCCCGTTCGGCGGCGAACGCCGCGAGCCGCGCACCGATCCCGTCGCCGCGACGGTCGTCCCGAACCGTGATATATCGGAACCAGAGCGTGTCCGGGTCGGTGCGGTCCTCGTTGAACGCGACCGCCGCAACGACCCACTCGTCGAACTCGCTTTCGTCCGCACTCGCGGCCGCGTCCGTCTCGCGGGCGACGGCCTTCCCGGTCTGTGACATCACGAACTTGCCGGCGTAACTGAACCGCCGGTAGTCGAGCCGGAGGGTCGGGCCGTCCTCGGGCCAGCCGCACACGACGAACTCCACGGTGTCCCGTGGCGTGCGTGTGGGATATGTCCTCCGGGGAGGTTTTTAACCGGTGGCCGGTCTACGAGGAACCATGCACACGCCCGGCGACGTTGCGTACTTCGAGCGTTTCGCGCGCCACTACGAGCGGTTCATGCCCTCGACCGACGAGCGCGCGCTCCGGGCGGGACTCGCACTCGCCGAGCGCGACATCGAGCGCGTCGTCGACGTCGGCGGTGGCACCGGCCGAGCGGTGCGCACGATCGACGTTCCCGAGCGGATCGTGGTCGACGCCGCCCACGGGATGCTCGGCGAGGCGCGACGGCTGGGACTCGACGGCGTCCGTGCGGACGGCGCGTCGCTCCCGTTCGCCGACGAATCGATGGATTCGGTACTCATCGTCGACGCGCTCCACCACGTCGCCGACAGGGCAGGGGCGCTCGCCGAGGCGACCCGCGTCCTTCGACCGGGTGGCGTGCTGGTCTGTCGGGAGTTCGACCGTGCGACGCTACGCGGGCGCGCGCTGGTCGCGGCCGAACATCTCGTGGGGTTCGACTCGGAGTTTTTCACCCCCGAAGAACTCGCCGCAGGGGTCGAGAACGCGGGTCTCGACGCCGCAGTCCCCTCTCGCGGGTTCGGCTACACGGTCGCGGGCGTCAAACGCTGATCGACGGATACATTCTGCCGCGCTTCGAACCGGATACATGAGCAGTGCCGTCGCGTCGCTCCGCGCGCGCACCGACCGCTCACCGCGAACGTTCGCGCTCGCCGTCGGTGACCTCCTCCTGATCTCGCTGTTCGTCGTCCTCGGCGAACTCCAGCACGGCTACGATCTCGTGGCCGATGCGCCGCGGGTCGTCGGCACCGCGCTCCCGTTTTTCGTCGGCTGGGCGCTCGCATCGATCCTCGCCGGTGTGTACGCACCATCGACCTCCCGATCGGTCGGCTCCGCGATCCGACGGACCGCGCTCGCGTGGATCGCGGCGGCGCTGATCGGTCAGGCGCTCCGCGCGACACCGGTTTTCCCCGGCGGGTTCGCGATCGCGTTCGTCCTCGTCTCGCTCGGCGTCGGGCTCGTCCTGCTGGTACCGTGGCGCGCAGCAGTCGCGTACGTCAGCAGTCGGAGCTAAGCCGAACGACCGAACGATTCACCGCCACGGGTTCGACACCAGCTCGGCCTGGACGGAACTCCCGACCGCGATCCGACAATCAGACCGCGGTTCTGCGATACACAGCAGGACGTAACCCGACTCGTGGTGGCGCTCCTTCAGCGCCCGCGGCGGACGGGCGTGTTCGATCCGGCCGTCGAGGAGCTTCCCGGTGCAGGTCGCACACGCACCGGTCCGACAGCCGAAGGGGAGCGCGACGCCCGCGTGTTCGGCCGCCGCCAAAATCGGCTCGCCCTCGACGACCGACACCCGTTCTTCGCGACCGTCGGACCATTCGAGAGCGACGTCGTGCGCGCTACTGCCAGACGTCACTCGTGCAGTCGCCGTCTGGCCACCGGATCTCGTGGGCGCGCGCCGGGCCGTCCGGGAGGTCGCCGAAGTCCACGAGGAACTCCTCGTCGAGGCTCATGGAGCCGTTTCGCGGATCGACATCGGCTTTGAGCATCACCGATCCCTGCTCGGCTTCCTCGGGGTAGAACTGGTTGTCCCAGCTCGAAAACAGCGAGGTGGTCCAGTAGAGACGCTCGCCGTCGAGGCTGAGCTGGAGCATCTGTGGTCCGCCCGCGAGCTCGCGATCCTGTACTGGGGCTGGGTCGCCGAAGTGGCCGCCCGCCCAGATCCGATCTGCGAGCCGGGGGTTCGCCGGGTCCGAGATGTCGTACATCCGGACGTCGCCGTGGAGCCAGTTCGAGAAGAACAGGTAGCGGTCGTCCATCGACACGAGGAGGTCGGTGACGAGACCAGGTACGGGCATGTCCCAGCCGTCGTGCTCGCGGGCCTCGACGTCGATGACCGGCTCCGTGCGCCACTCGTCGCCGTCTCGCGGCTTATCGCCGCTCGACCGTTCCGAGGCGCTTCGCGCCTCGCTGGCCTCGTGGAAGTGGAACACGTTCGAGGACAGCGCCGCACCGACGTAGCCGTGGGTCGCCTCGGGGCTGTGGAGGAAGCGGACTTCGAGCGGGATCAGCCCCTCCTCCCCGAGATCGATCGTCTGCTCGACAGTTTTGTTCTCCCAGTCCCAGACGTGGAGTTTCCGGCCGTAGTTGCCCGCCTCGACATCGTCCATATCGAACCCCGGATAGTAGGTCTTCGGGGCGGCCCACTCCGAGGAGACCATCACGTTGTGTCTGGGTTGATACCAGTAGTCGTAGTTCATCTCGATCTCGCCTGGCGGCTCCCACCGACCGTCGACCTCGAAGTTCTCATCGAGCGCGAGGAATCCCCCGGGGAGATCGCCGTCGGCATCCCCCAGCATCGAAATCAGGATCTGCCCGTCGGGGATACAGTGAACGGTGTGCGGTGCGGAGAGGTCGTGCTCGAACACCTCCTCGGGCTCGATCACCGATTCGAGTTCGGGGTTGCGCCGATCCTTCGTGTCGACGACGTGGATGCGCGAGGAGCGCTGGCCGGGGATCACGAGGTGACGGCGGGAGAGACCGTCCATGTGACACGACGACGAGCAGGCGTTCCAACCGAAGTGGTGGAGCTCGTCGCCCCGGTTCGGCATCTCGACCCGATCGATAATCTCGGTGTAGGTGTCCGAATCGGGATCGACGTCGACCACCCCGAGGAAGTCGGGCGCGTCGACATCGGTGCCGACGTATAGTCCCATGACGTAGGCGATCTCCTCTGGCTCGGACTCCTCGATCGCGGCCTGTGGCGTCGCGTAGCCCGGTCCCTCGGTGTCGTGCGATTCGTGGTCCACCTGACCCGTCGTATCGTCCGGCTGTTGTGCGTCACTCATGCCCATACAACACTCGTGGGCAGCGGTATCACCCGCCCGAAACCAGCAACATGATCCTGTTGTTGCGGGCGACGGTCGGATGGTATCGACAGGAACACCCACGAAAGTTGTCGGTTGCCCTCGAATATCAGTAACGACACGTCCGTTGGATCAGGTGGTATTGTACACTGGCCGCCTTCCCGCCGGCTCCATCTCACCTGGACGAGCGCGGCGTATCGGCCGCGCGGGCGTCGATGAGCCCGACGAGTTCGCTTCTGGTCACTGGGTGTGAACCGGTGGGAAGGTGTGCCTCCCGAGCGACGCGGACGGCCGTCGGCGGGTGGAGGTTCGAACGCGCGAGGAGTTCCTCGTCGTAGAACACCTCACGCGGCGGCCCACGTCCGACGACGTTCCCGTCACACATCACGCAGACTCGGTCGGCGATCTCCGCCGCGAAATCGAGGTCGTGCGTCGAGAGCACGACACTGACCCCCGCCTCGTGGATGCGCTCGATTCGATCGGCGACCAGGCGGGATCGCTGGGGATCGAGCCCGGCCAGTGGCTCGTCAAGCACGATCACACTCGGTTCGAGCACCAGCACGCCCGCGAGGCCGACGAGGCGCTTTTCTCCCCCGCTCAGATAGTGTGGAATGCGATCCTGCAAGTGAAGTGCGTCGACGGTTTCGAGCGCGGCTTTGGCGCGTTCGCGGGCTTGTTCGGCCGGCACACCATAGTTCCGGAGTCCGAACATCACGTCGTCCACGACCGTGGGCGCGACCAGTTGCGTGTCGGCGTCTTGGAAGACGAACCCGACCTCCCGGCGAGCGTGAGCCGGGTCCTCGTCGGTAACCCGTCGGCCGGTCACATGGAGTTCGCCCTCGTCGGGTGTGAGTGTCGCGTTGAGGTGTTCGAGCAGCGTGGACTTCCCCGCACCGTTCCCACCGACCAGCGCGACGACCTCGTCGGCGTGAACGCTGAACTCGACGTCGCACATTCCGACGGTGCCGTCGGGATAGGTATGCGATTCACATCGGAGGTCGACGAGCGGATCGGTCACGTCGTCGCTCCCTCCAGAGTCATCTCCGTCGATCATATCGGCGTCACCTCGTAGGTAATCACGAGCGCGTACCCAACGACCATGCCGAACATGAGGACGACCACCGCCGTCTCGTGTGCTGGCGGCCGGTGGACATCGCCGTAGACGGTGATGTCGCCGTCGTACCCGCGCGCCTCCATCGATGTGACGAGTCGCTCGGACCGCTCGATCGCAGTCAGCATCGTCATGCCGAGAATCCGTGCGTAGAGTTGCCTGTTAAGCCAGAATTCGCTCAAATTCGCTCCGCGCGCGAGCGAGCTTTTCACGAGGTCTTCGAGGGTTTCGAGCATGACGAACGTGAACCGGTAGGTCAACAGCGCGACCTGGTCGATCGGTGCGGGGAAGACTCGCCCGAGCAGGTACGCGATATCGTTGTACTTCGTGGTCATCGAGGCCGTGAGCGCGAACGTGACCACCGTGAGCGACCGGCAGGTCAGCTCGACGAACAGCGCCGCACCTTGCCACGTGATCGATACCTCCCCCACCGGCGTCGCGAGCGCGCCGAGGACCGGTGTACCGGGTTCGAGGAAGGCGAGCGGCCCGGCCACCGAGACGATGAACAACATTGGCAGCGAGTACCAGAGGATCAACCGACGATACGGAAGTCCGGCGATACCGTAGACGGCGAGTGTCGCGGCGTACAATCCCGCGAGAACCGCGAGCGCGTCGACGACGGTAACCGCGAGGACGAGGGTGCCGACGACGCCGAGCTTCGTCCAGGGGTTCACGCGGTGGAGCGGCCCGTCGCGGCGCTCGGCGTAGGCGGTGATGAGCCGCGGGTCCGGAACGTGATTCGAGAGGGTCGTCATCAACTCAGACCGCGTCTCGCTCGCTGTCTCGGTCGCGCTCTCCACCACTCTCGTCCCGGTACCGGGCGGCGTAAACGTACAGTCCGATACCGACGCCGGCAAGTAGAACGACGAGCGCGACGTACTCCATGACGAGCCCACCCTTGCGAATGGGGCCGGCGATGATGATGCCCCGTCCAAGGTCGACGAGCGGGCCGCTGCCCTCGCGTGCGCCCTGCTGGAGCGCGGTTGCGAACCGCTTGGCGTAGGGGAGTGCGCCGCCGGTGGAGGTGAATCCGTAGAGACCGGCGGCGAGACAGACCGCGAGCAGTCCCGCGAGACCGCCATACTGCTTCCAGCGCTGCATCACGCACCCACCCCCGCGGGGGCTTCGCGTTCCTCGCGGGTCGCGCCCGGAACGAGATCTGGGCGAACCGACGCGAGGAACTGGACGATGAACCCAGTCAGGAGACCTTCGACGACGGCGACGCCGAGGTTGATCCCGACCATGCCGGCGACGGCGATGGTGAGATCGGAGCGGGGCAGTGCGCTGCCGTTGACGCCGCTGATCACGATGATCGCGCCCATGAGGATCGCACCCGTCGAGAGCCCGATGGTGGCCGCGCTCGCGCTCGCGGGGAAGACGTCCCAGTCCATGCGCATCAGGGTACGGAAGGCGTAGTAGGCGACGATCGCCTCGCTGGCATTGATAAGAACGTTCGCGCCGAGCAGACCGACTGCCCCGTGACCGAGCGCCGCCGAGAAGACATTGACCACGAATGCGATGAGTGTTCCCAATAACGGTCCGGCGAGGATCCCGACGAGTCCAGTGAGATTCATGTGGACGCCACCCCACACCGGGATATTGAGTTGAAAGACCGCGAAACTCGCCGCCGCGCCGATGCCGGCGAGTGCGATCTGATTGGTCTTGATGCCACCCTTGCGGACGCGATACGTGACGGCCCCGAGCAAGGCGATCCCGAGGACGGTCCAGAGGACGAGCGCCCATAGCGGGAACGAGCCTTCGCCGAGATGGATGTGTGCCATACAGAATGTTAATCTGGAAGGTTAGAATAATAATCTTGCGTATTTTGGCCATCCGAGTTAGCAACGTCAGTCGGTGATCATCGATCGGGCGAGCGATTGCAGAGCTCGTTGTGTGGTACCGAAGCAATATCCGAGCCTGTTCCTACTCACACCCGTACATCCTGTTGTGGCGGGCCGCAATCGACTTGAACCGACGGTCGATGGGTGTCCTATGGACGAGTACGCCGCAACAAATCGTCGGAACTGGGACGAGCGCGCGGCCCGCCATCCCGACACCGACTTCTACGATATCGAGGGATTTCTGGCGGGGGAGTCGAGCCTCTATCCTCTCGAACGTAAAGAGTTCGTCCCGTTCGTCGAACGCGAGTCCCCCAGCCTGCTCCATCTCCAGTGTCATTTCGGATTGGACACGCTCTCGCTGGCCCGTGCGGGCGCGAGCGACGTGGTTGGCGTGGATTTCTCGTCGGTGGCGATCGACCAGGCCCGCGACCTCGCGATGGAGGCGGGGCTCGCCGACACGACGGCGTTCGTCGAGGCCGACGTGCTCGATCTAGAGCTCGATCAGAGGTTCGACGCCGTTTACACCTCTTACGGTGTGCTCGCCTGGCTTTCGGATCTCGACGCATGGGCGTCCACCGTGGCCCGTCACCTCCGCCCAGGCGGGACGTTCTATCTCGCCGAGAACCATCCCGTTGCTGACGTTTTCGAACATGTCGGCGGCGACACCGCCGAACTCGCCTATCCGTACTTCGCCGACGAGCCGGTGATGTTCGACGCTCAGGGAAGCTACGCCGATCTCGACGCCGAGTTCGAACACACCGAGCAGTACCAGTTCACACACTCGCTTGGTGAGATCGTGACCGCGCTCACGGAGCGCGGCCTCCGGATCGAGTTCCTCCACGAGTTCCCGTGGGCGACGTGGCGGATGTACGAGGGAATGATCGAGGACGACGATGGTCGGTGGTGGCTCTCAGACGACGTGCCCATCGAACTGCCGCTGACGTTCTCACTGAAGGCGACGAAGCCGGGAACGAGCGCGACGTAGCACTCAGTCGTCCACGCTTGTGATCCAACCGACGCTTTTCGAACGCCGTCGGAAGTCAGTCCGCAGTGCTCTCGACTTTCGCGCCGCCGAGCCGCCGGTCGAGGAAGTCGTCGAGCAGCTGGTACGTCCGGATCTTTTGATCGATGTCGGAGGAGCCGTGACCCTCCTCGCCGAGCTCCTCGTACTCGTAATCGCCACCCTCACCCTCGTCGAAGCCGAGGTCGTCGAGCGCCTCCCGAAAGATGCGAGCCTGGGAAACCGGCACGCGGCGGTCGTTCACGCCGTGGACCATCAAGATCGGGGCCGAGAGGTTTGCGGCGTGGTTGACGGGGCTGCGCTCGTCGTAAATTTCAGGACTCTCCTCGGGCGTGCCGAGGTTTTTCTCCATCAGTTCGGTCCGGAAGTGCGGCATCGTGTTCTCGTACATGTCCTCCAGATCTGTGAGTCCGACCGACGCGATGCCGGCGTCGTACAGCTCGGGATACATCGTCATCTGACAGTAGGCGCTGTAACCGCCGTAGGAGCCGCCGTAGACCGCCACACGGTCGTCGTCGATCCAGTCGTACTCCGAGACGAGTCGGGTCGCCGCCGCGATATCGGCCTGCTCGCCACCACCCCAATCGTCGTACAGGAGTCGGACGAACTCGCGGCCATAGTGGGCCGAGCCGCGGTAGTTGACCTGGAGCACGCTGTAGCCGCGCTTGAGCAGAAACTGGGTTCGGGGATCGAAGCGTTTCAAATCCGCCCCGCGCGGGCCGCCGTGGGGATTGACGATCAACGGTGAGGGGCGCTCGCCCGAATCGTAGAGCAGTGCGCCGATCTCCAGGGTCTCGTTGTCGCCGGTCCACGCGGCGGCCGGCCCGGATTCGGTGTCGCCAGTGCTCTCGAAGGTGAAATACTCCGCATCGGCGAATCCATCGGGGTCGAACCCGCCGTACTCCGCTGCGAGGAGAGTCTCGTGCTCGTCCGTGGCGAGATCGTACGCCAGCAGTTCGGGCCGCCGGTCGGACGTGGTGTGCATCACGAGCACCCGATCATCGTCGAGCACTGCCTCGCCAGGGAACGTCGCAACACCCTCCGGGAGGTCGAGTTCGTGCGCATCGCCGGTTTCGCGGTCGTACACCAGCGGCATCACCGCCGCCTCGCGGACTCGAAGCGCGAGAAAGCGCTCGCCGTCGGGCAGAAAGCAGACCGGCATCTCGTCGGCTGTGAGGTCTCCGTACCACGTCACGTCGTCGCTCGCCTCACGGGCCGTTTCACTCCCCGTTCGGCCGCCCGAGGCGCGCAGGGCCTCGCTCCCCAGATCGTACACCCCACATCGGCCGAAGTTCTCGGTGTTGTCGGTGACGAGCAGCGACTCGCCGTCGGGGCTCCAGTCGCTGGGGGCACATTCCGCACCCGTCTCGCCGAGAGCGAGGTTCCGGGCGTTCGACCCGTCGGCCTCGGCGACGTAGACGTCCATGTTCTCGAAGTCGTCGGACTCGTTGGTGGCGTAGGCGATCCGCTCGCAGTCGGGCGAGAGCAGGCCGGCGGCGGCCGCACGGTCGTAGTCGGTGAGCTTCGTGGTCTCGCCGGCCGAGAGGTCGTGGCGATAGAGGTTCATCTGGCCGTCGCGGGTCGCACCTAGTAAAAGCGTCTCGCCGTCCTCGCCCACGTCGGCGAGGGATATCTGGCCGTCCATCTCGACGACAGGTTCGGTCTCGCCTGCTGTGGGTCCACTCACATCGATGGCGTGGATGTCGTTTTGCTCGTTACCGTCCTCGTCGAGGTGGAAGAACACCCGTTCGCCGTCGGCGCTCCACTCGACGCCCCACCGGGCGTTGCGTGGCACCTCGCCGTGGCTGACTTGATGGCGGTCGCCGGTTTCGACATCGAGAACGTGGAGTTCGTTGCGGCCCGATTCGTCGTAGTAGAACGCGACACGATCGCCGTCCTCCGAGGCGGTCGGATGGTGGAAGCTCGGGAGACTGGCGAGAGCTTCGAGCACGTCGTCGGGGTTGGACATCGTCCGTTCGTGACTCTGTGCCGTGGTAAAAGCTTCCAGAATGTTTCTTCGGTTGCAGAGCTAACAAAAATGCAGCCCTGAACGCGACTCGATCCCTGATCAGTCGTCGGCGCTTGCGGTCGCGCCCTCGCGGAGTGCTCGTGCGTCGATCTCGCCGTCGTCGAGTTTGCGCTCGACCTTCCGGGTGGCCTCGACCATGTTCGCCATCTTACCGTAGGCTACCTCGCGTGGGAGGAGTTTCACGCCGCAGTCGGGGCTCACGGTCAAGCGCTCCGGTGGCACGATCTCGAGGCCTTTCTCGATGTTCGCCTCGATTGCCTCGACGGATTCGACCTCGGCGACGTGGACGTCGGTCACGCCGAGCGCGAGATCGAGGTCGAACTCCGGCTCTTTGAACACGTCGAGCTGTTCGTAGTCGCCGTTGGCGAGTTCGACGTCGAACTCGTCGATCGGGAACTCGAGGATTTCGGGGTAGATCCGGGAGTAATCGCCGTAACAGACGTGGAGGCCGATCCGGACGTCTTCGGGCAGCCCGGCGACGATCCGATCGAGACAGTCGCCCACGATCGCGTGGTCGTCGGGCGTCGTAGCGAGCGCGGGCTCGTCGATCTGGATGTAGCGCGCGCCCGCTTCGACCAGCTTGCCGATCTCCTCGTTCACGAGGTCCGCGAGGTCGAGCGCGAGCGCGCGGTCGTCGTCGTAGACCTCGTTGAAACACCAGCTCGCAAGGGTATACGGTCCGGTTATCGGGACTTTGACGGGTTTGGTCGCGACGTCGTTGGTGAACTCGAACTCCTCGACAAGCCACGAGTCGTCGTACGCGACCTCCTCGACGACCGAGGGCTTGTCGAAGTAGTTGTGACCCCAGACTTTGACGGGTCCGTTGAACTCGTAGCCCTCGATCCGCTCGGCGAAGAACTCCACCATCTCGTTTCTGCGCATCTCGCCGTCGACCACGGCGTCGAGGCCGGCGCGCTCGTGCTCGTGGGTGATGAGCCGCGAAGCGTCGTCGGTCGCCTCTTCCCAGTTCGCGTCGTCGAAGTCGTCGGACTCCTCGTAGCGCTCGCGCACGCGGTCGAGCCACTTCGGTTTGGGATAGCTCCCGACCACGGTCGAGAGGATGAACTGTTCGTTCGGGTGGTCGTCCGGCCGGAACTGCTCACGAGTCATGCGTTCACCTCCTCGTCGGCGTCAGCACCAGCGAGTGCGACGCCCTCCGCGAGCGATGCGAGCTTCGCCTTCGCCTTGTTCACCGGCAGGTAGAACAGCTCGGTGTTCGTGGTGGCGTAGACCGTCTCGAACTCCGCCGCGGGGACGTTTTCGGTGACCCACTCGATCCGCTCGGCGATCGTCTCGCCGTCCTCGACGTTGGTGTTCTGGCCGTCGGCGAGGCCCAGTGCGATCCCCGCTTTCGTGCCGTACTCGTTGATGTTGTAGAGGTTCTCCTCGTGGTTCGTCACGAAGTCGTACCCCACGGCGTCGATGTCGGCGTCGAGCAGGTGGGCGTGGACCTTCTCCTCCAGCGCGCCCCAGTAGGTCTGGACCACGACGTCGGCATCGGTCGCGCCCGCCACCCGATCGATCGCGTCGCTCGCACGCTCGTCGAGACCGTCTTCGGGCGGGTTCGTGACCAGCGACGGTTCGAGCACGAACAGCGTCTCGCAGTCGGGGAACGCTCGGATCTCGCCCGTGAGGAACTCCGCGATCGCGTCGAGGAATGCCGACCGATCGCCGTAGAACTCGTCCGTCGCAAGATCCGAGAGAGAGTACGGACCCGGAACGACCGCCTGGCGCGCCTCGGCCACACCGTCGAGCGCCGCGAGCGCGTCGAGGTCGTCCGCGAGGTCGCCGTCGAAGGTCAACTCGCCGGTGACCGCCGGCTCGCGGTAGAAGTTGTTGTTGTCGTAATACCGGACGATCCCACGCGTTTCGACTGCGTCGTGGACGCAGAGCGGGTGAGCGAGCATGTCGTCCCACCGGAGCTGGCCCTCTACCACGCGATCGAGGCCGGCAGTCGCCTGCCAGTCGGTGACTTCCGCACGTGCCTCGTCGTAAGCGCCGGCGATGTCGCCAGTCTCTTCGCCATCGATCAGATCCTCCTTCTGGTGGCCTTTCAGGCTTCCGAGGCGATCCTTCGCCCAGTCGGGCAGCGGAAACACACCCGGCGTCGTTGCCACAAATTCGCTCATACCCGCTCCACGGAATGACGACGCTTAATATTTGCTACTCCGTTTGATGCACCACAGTAATCGTTGCTTTGGCCGATGGTCGAAAGGGGCACCGACTCGTCACAGCGTCTCGGAAGATAATCAACGTAACAAACAGGATCGATGACCAGTGACGGTTCTCGTTGGTAAGGGTGGGGTTCGGCCGGATCGGACCCGTTGTTCGTATGAGTCTAGCTCTAAGCTGTCGAGAGGTCCGAAAATTGAGGTCTACAGGCGCTTCCAACCGTTTCAGAATCTGATCAGTTACCGACATCGATGGTTCATCTGACAACTGTTGGCATGCGCAGAACGATGGGATCGTCTGCCGAGGCACCACTCTTGCTTTAGCAGCCATGTTTTCCTTCTTTTATTCTCCCGCCGGATCCTACGTCGTAGGGAGGAGGGGAGAGAATTCGGGAGGGTTCACAGATGAGTTCCTGCAGCACTCCATCTGTTGTGAGCCTCTGGCATCACTTGTGACGCTCTCCCCTTGCTCCTCGTATCGTACTCGAAACCCACAAGCGAGGAGAGACTCAAACATGGTTGAAGACAGGGTAGATGTCGTTGAGAGTCGCTTAGTCCAGTGCACCGACTGTGGGAGTGTCCATCCGGCCACGCTCTCCAGCGACGGCGACGAACTGGTTCCAGATGCGGGGCGAGCGTGCAGCACCTGTCGGAACGACGAGTTCGTTCAGGTGGTGATCGATGTCGAGTAGGACACCACCTGAGAAGGCTGCGTATCCTGCTGGATCCGTTTCTGTATGATAGAGGCCGCTGCGAACGAGTGGCCGACAACTACAATCCTGTTGACATCCCACAACGAGTCGTACGCAAGGGGAATGAGGTGATTCACGATGGGGACCACTCAGAAGATGGCGGCTGAACCAACCGAAACCATGCGCAAGTACGAGCGAAACTGCACAGCCGAGCTGTTCGTCCGATCGTTGGCACCGACAGGGGCACATCCACAGCAAGAACGAGTCCTCGACCGAATCGAAGCGCTCCAGCAGGAAGGACAGATCGCGTCGGCGAGCGTTACCGTGTGGGGCAACGGGATCGCGCCGGAGTCGGCAACCGCCCGGACCGAGACCGGCCAGGTGATCCTCGAGACGGTCGCCGAGTTCACCCGGTGGGCGTCCCGGAACGACCGCTCGTTTCCGTCGGCGTTCGACGAACGCGAGCGCACCTCGATGATCGACGGCGATCATCGGACGATGATCCCGTTTCCGACGATGTGTCTCGCTATTCGTGACGGCGACGAACTCCAGTGTGTCGCGCCGTGTTCGGGTGACGGATTGACACATTCGGTTCACGACTGCCTCAACGAACTCGGTGTGGATGAGCAGGAATCTTCCGTCCACGATTGGGAATCGGGGCGAAATGGGCGCGGATAGAGGTGATCCTGGACCTGGTTCGGTACTCAACGGGTATATCCCTGCACAAGGGCGGGGTTGGCTGCCAGTCAGTCCTCGCTTCGCGATGAGAACGAACGGACGACGAGCGAACTGAGTCGATCTCGCGAAACGACAGCTCTCGGTGGTGAATCACCTGCTGGCGTCGAACACGATATTCATCCCCGATCAGGACGTCCTCACGTGAGGGGCCTGGGAACTCATGTGACTCCTCTTTCCTCTCTGTACTTTTTGGATGAGGGGATGGATGAGTCCGAACCCCATGATCTCAGCGACGAGCCGAACTTCGTGAAGACGGCGGTCGGTGGGGTCTTTCCCGGTCCGTGATCGGTCTTGCTGTTCTCCGCTATCAGTAGAATTGTCTATATTCTTGCTACAGGAACCTCTCAGAGACGTTTGTGTGGTTTCAAGGGAGAGGATCGGATCAAGGAGCGGTGGGGTGAGGAAGTTGATGCCACGCAACGACCGCTTCCCTGATCCTACATGCGTGTTTGCACCGTCTGCCGATAATCATTTGTCATGAGCTCCCATGCATGTGATATAGAGGAGCGAGCCAATACAGTTCGCTATCAGTCGGGGTTCCCTGCACTGGCGTGACGAAGCAGTGGTGAAGATATTTCTCGGCACTCAACCGCGACGAAGGGAGCACCGACTCGCAGAGTACTGCCAGGCGAAGATTTGGGACAATGGTTATCGTTTCGACGACTCTCCACATGGTGTCATGGGTCCCACACACGTTCTCGGATATCGTCGAAGAAGGCGTTCGTGCAGTTGAACACGCCGCCGAGATTCACGTCGATCATGCGCTGCCAGTCCTCGCGGGTCATGTTCGAGAACGTCTTGTCGACCGTGATCCCGGCGTTGTTCACGAGGACGTCGACCGGGCTAGCCAGCTCGTGAACACGATCACGCATGGTCTCGACCTCGGCCGGATCGGAAACGTCGGCCTGGAGCGGGATGGCGGTCCCACCGTCATCCTCGATCGCCTTCGCCGTATCGTAGGCGGCCTCCGACGAGCGATAGTTCGCGATCACGGTCGCTCCCTGCCGTCCAAGTTCTTCCGCGATTCCCCGCCCGATTCCCCTCGATACACCCGTGACGACGCACGTTTGGTTCGAATTCAGCTGTTGGGTTGTGGCTAGAGCGTCGGAAGCGACTATCCGATCTGCCCTTCCCTATCGGTCTCGTCGTGACCGGGCTGGTACGTAGCTTCGTGCTACCCTCAGCGTTCCTTCCCCGCTGCGCTCTGTCACAAGCGACAAACCCGCACTGGAAAATCACAAACCCTGACATCCGAGGGAGTTATTTGTACCAGCAGCACCACAGTGTCACTGGCTCGGTCGCCGAGTCAGTCACAGACACACTCTGTGCTGGTAGTTGGTGACTGAGAACGCGAGTTCGTGACGACACCTGCCAGAATCGGACGGGTTCGGTATCAAAGGCAGCAAGATCGGTCAACAACCGACGCTATAGCACCAGTCCACGAGAGCCCTGGCGAGTGCTCTGGGCCGCGGATTTCGTTCGCAAACCGCTGCGCGGTAATGACTGAATCGGATGGCCTACTCGTTCCACAGTCCCTCCGGGTGTCGGTTTCGAATCTCGCTGATTTCGACGGTGTAGTCCTGGACGGCCGCTTGTGGTGAGCGAACGTCGTAGGCTCCGACGAGTTGGACGCCGTCGTCGTTCGCTTCGGTGACGAGTTCTGCGAGTCTGGTTTCGAACTCGTCTCTATCCATCGGATCGCTTCGCTGCCTGCGTGGTGGTACCATGAGTGGCTGCCTCCGGTACGAAGGTGTGCCCGAACAGGGAGGCGATTTCACGATGCAAAGGGGGTCGGTGGATACCCACCTCGACAGCGTGAAAGAACGCATGTCGCTGTTGGGAACGTACTCCGCACTCGTATGAATGAGGGACACAGGCATACGTCTTTGTGGTTTATCTGTGATGGGCTTCGTGTGGAGAGATGGTTACAGAAGAAACAAATATCCGATTCGCCAAAATACATCGATCAACAGCGCTCTCGTGCCCGTATTGGTGGGACAGCGACTACATGATCAAATACAAACCAGGTTCTTGTGCACCCTGTTATACGTGACTATTCGTCCAACTGGAAGGTTTCGGCGAGAATCCCGCGCAATCCGCGCTGGAGTCGACGCGAATACGCTTGTCTGCTGATCCCGACCTCTTCGGCGAGTTCAGTCAGCGAACTCTCGCGTGGCACCGTGAAGTACCCCTGTTCGAACGCCAGCGCGAGCGCTTCGTATTGTTTTGGGGTGAGTCCATACGAATCGATCTCGGTCTCCGTAGGGTTGTGATACACCTGGGTGATTTCGATCGGAATGTCGCGGTCGAGACACTCGCGCTGGAAGGCTTCGAGCACCCCCGTATTGTGCGCGCGGATCTGGAACCGCCACTCGGTCGCGGTCCCCTCGGCTTCCTCGACGAGGATGTCGTTGTCCCTGAAGACACCCAAGAGACCGTCGAGTTCGGCGTCATCGGTCCACTCGATATGATATAACGTCTTGGTCACTGAGCCATCGAGATCGGTGAGCGACGCCACGTGTGGGTCGGATCGAACCTGTCGTTCGAACGCTGCGGCGTCGTAGCCCGCCCCCACCCAGAAGTACGGCAGGAGATGGTTGCCGATCGGGACGAATTGTGTCAGTTCGATGCGCGCGCTCGGGTGACTGAGAACCTCACCGAGGGAGAATTCATCGCTCGGGATCGCGAGGCCAGCGATTGTCGTCATGGCTCGTGTGTGGACACCTCGGTGTGAGAGACGGCGAAACGGCTACGGTGGGTAGCTCTCAGTTGTGACTCCTCGTGGGTGCTGGCTATTAGGCGTTATTGGTGCGAAATTGACGTCACCGAAGTAAAAGCGGCTGCCTCAAACTGTGGAGTGACTCTCGCTGGAAAGTTGAGCGTTTCTCGGCAAATGATGGTGATACCCCCCAACTGATTACTCAATCGGTGGTGTCGAGACTGTTGTCGAGATGGTTGGCGAGGCCGCGGCGCAACCGCTCGGAAGCGGCCTGATCCGAAATGTCGAACTCCGCGGCGAGTTCCGCGAGACTCACTTCGCGCGGGATGGCGAAGTAACCGCGATTGACCGCAGCGGTGAGGAGATCGCGTTGTTTGCTGGTCGCCCCGTATCGATCCCGGGCTCGTTCACCCGAGGTTGAGGCCTTCTTCAGCTGGGTGAGGCTGAACCCCCATCCACGATCGCGACAGCACTCACGGAGCTCGGCGAGAGCCGCACGGTCGGGCAGACACATTCGCACCTCCCAGTCGTTCGGCCGTCGTGTCGCGGCGAGCAACACTGCACTCTCGGTGGCCCACTCCCAGTACAGCGAGTGCTCCCGGGGAATTTCCAGTTGATAGCGGCGCTCGTCCGCGGCTTCGACACCGAGTCGCTCGACACTCCTGACTGTTTCGTCGGCAGCGAGCGCGTCTTCGAACTCGTCGAGTGCCGTGCCCCTGGCCCTGATCGTCAGCAGCGTTCCCGTGTCGTCGACCGCGAGTTCCTGTTCGACTTCGACGGTCGTGTCGCGGACACGCTGGACCGTCTGACGGAGTAACGGTGCGTCGAGGCGGAACGTCACGAGCAGGCTCGCCTCCTTGGTCGATATTGACGGCTTCTCTCCCTCCCCCTCAACTCCCCCTTCTCTATGAGCCTTTCTGCTCATGGCGTCTGTTATACTGTACCGAGGACAGTATTCGTGGTCGGTGCACATGCACCCCCGTAAAGCCAGAATCGAACCAGTGCTGGAGAGTTTATCCCTCGTTCCATTATTTCTCTTAGATTTGTCCAGAATGAGTGGAATAGAGGGAAAATGAAGCAAACAACGGTGGAAAATGAATAATAACTGAGGCCGCGATGATCAGTTACCGTCTTCGTCGCTCTACTCGCCGTCTGACGGTAGCACTTCACTGAGCACGTTGCGTAGCCCTCGCTGGAGTCGGCGCGAATACGCCTGGCGACTGATCCCGATCTCTTCGGCGAGTTCGGTCAGCGTGATCTCGCGCGGCACCGCGAAGTACCCTCGCTCGAACGCCAGCGTAACCGCCTCGCGCTGCTTTCTCGTCAAACGGTGTGACGGTCCGTCAGCCTCTTCGGGATTGTGATGGACGCGCGTAATGTCGATCGGGACCTCTTTATCGTGACATGCTTCTTGGAAGGTCGACAACGCCGCTTGATCGTGCGCGCGGAGGTGGAACTCCCACTCCTCGGCCGTCCCAGAAGCCTCCTCGACGATCAGATCACGGTTCATGAGCACACCGAGCAGGCCGTCGATCTCCTCGGCCCATTCGAGGTGGTAAAGCGTCCTGCCGACCCCCCCCCGTCCAGCGGCGTGAGGCTCGCAACGCGCGAGTCGTCGCGCACCGCCCGTTCGAACAACTCTCGATTGACGCCGTCGTCGACCCAGAAGTACGGGAGCAACGCTTCACCCATCGTCACGAACTGTGTCACCTCGACGCGGGCACCGCCGTAGCCGAGCACCTCACCCAGCACGAAGGCATCTCCCGGGACGGTGAACTGTGCGATGAGGGTCATTGGAGCGTCGAGGTCGTGTTGCGGTCTCGCCGTTGCGGAGCCAGGCTGGTTCGTATCAGGCGGTCGTGCCAGCGACTATGACATCGTCTCCATCTGGTACAACGTTTCCAGCACATACGTGCTATAGCACACAGCTTGTACGCCACTCCTGTAATAACTACCAGTTCACATGCACCCATACTAATATAGATGATCTGGGTGTACGACACGTATCTAACCGGCCAGTATTTATCAATACAAACACCGTTAGGAGAGTCAGCGAGGTGTACGCGGGTGCGGAGTCTACTCCTCGGGACCGCGGAGCATGCTACTCAGTCCGTCACCACCGAGCGTGTTCAGAAGGAGCCCCCGCAGGCCACGGTTCAACCGGCGGGAGTAGGCTTGTCGGCTGATTCCGACCTTCTCGGCGAGCTCTGTCAGCGATGCCTCACGAGGAACGTCGAAATACCCGCTTTCGAGCGCCACTGTCACCGCCTCATGCTGTTTGGGAGTGAGTTCGAAGCGGTTGCCGTCGGGATCGTCGGGGTTGTCGATGACCCGCCGAATTTCGATTGTAATGCCCTTCTCGATGCAGTCGTTTTGAAACTTCGAGAGTGCGTCGCGACTCGCGCCTCGCAGTCGGAACAACCAGGTACTGTTGGTGCCGACGCCGCGCTCGACCATGATTTCGTGATCGGCGAGCGCAGCGAGCAGTCCATCGATGCCTTGCGTCCACTCGATCCGGTAGAGGGTGTGTCCGACGACGCCGTCGAGCGCAGTGAGCTCCTCGACCCGCGGATCGTTTCGGACGTCCGCTTCCAAGGCGTCGGTCCCGTCGTCCTCGACCCAAAAATACGGGGCGAGCGTCCTGTCGATCGGGACGAACTGGGTGAGGTCGACGCGCAGGTCGTGATCGGTGTGGAGGACCTCACCGAGTTCGAACTGATCGGCCTCGACCGCGACGGTCGCGATCACGCTCATGCTGACACCTTCCCCGGCTCGTCGAGAGCGATTCGCTCGTGTTCGCCGAGTTCGTTCACGGTCATGGTGAAACTCCGTCGCCAAGCCTTTTTCTTATTGTGAGGAGCCGGCAACGGAGACCACCCAGTTGATGGAGAGAGCCACGTACCGGTCATCACGATAGTTGATATCGGAGTGTTGCCCACCATTGGATCTGGTCGTCGGATATAAAAACGATTTGAACAGTTTCCCGACATATATCAATACACCAGGTGCATCTGGCGGGGTATTTATGATCGCTGGCAGGTTGGGGGTTGACCGGGATGCTGAGACTGCTGGACGGCAGCCGACCTACCAGTTGAGCGGTCTGTGAGAGCTACCGATCCAAATGAGTGCACGAGTAGCCGTATCCTCGAATGAGATGCTATTAGCACTGCTCAGGGCATCACCGATTCTCAGTGTTGCAGCCGAGTACACTGCTTGTCCGCGGGTCGTCGTGCGCCAGTCAGCCGATCTCTCCGATCGAAAACGTTCTTGACGGGCATTGCCAGTCATGTTCTCCAACTATCCACTACTCCGGGCAACCATATCGGTGAGAAACCCGATGTACTACTGCCAGGGCTGCGGAGCGGTCGTGACTGATATGTATGCACGAGTATGCGCACCGCCGGATATTCACCGTGTCCGGGTATGTCCGGAGTGCGACGACAAAGCCCGTGATGGGGCCGACGTCCGGGAAACCTACTGTCCCCGGTATTACAATGATTAACCCGATCACTCACTCACCAACAGTATCTCGTCGCTCGTCGGGCGTCGCCGAGATGAGTAGCGCGCGCTTCGCGCTGCCAGCCATGGTGATTCTTCCACGAGCGTGCGGATGACGGGAGGTAGCAAGACGGTCTGTGAGCATTGCGGCCGACAAATCGATTGGGACGGGACAGCAGCAACGAGTATTCCGTCAGCAGTGCTCTATCGCTGCCCACACTGCTCGCGATGGACCGAATCCCTACCAGAGACGGATCAATGACATCTTTTCCGGCAATAATTGGGGGAAAGGTTCATGCGACAGCACTGAGTATTCACCTATTCAAGTAGAGATATGATGAACTCACAGTGTCCCCTGTGCAGCGAAGCGGTGAGCGAATCGTCACATCCGCGCCACCGAATCATCCTCGAAGACGAGAGCTCTTCCGCCCCGAACCGCAGATCTGAGCTCAGACTCTGTGCGGAGTGCTGGGAGACACTCTACTCAGCACCCTCTTCTGTTCACATTCCCGCCTAGGATTGCATCGGGAACGGATCTGTCTCGCTGTCAACTTCTCTTGAGACCACCTTGATTTATGAGCCACCACACTGACCGGCTCCGCACAACTTCGTTTGGACGCCGATGAAAGGGAAAGAGATGCCACATGGGGGAGAACCGAGTATCGACAAGAGCCGTCTACTCCGGTGCGGAAAGTGCGGTGTGCTCCGTCCGGCACGGCCATCCGAGAACGGACTTATTCCACATGGACCGGAGAAAGGAGGCCGTTGTGATCTCTGTGGAAACGATGACTTCGTTCAGGTAATGGTCTAACTAAGCATTTGTTTCGGAAAGTGTCGGTTCTCTTTGTTTTCATATCGTATGGTGATAAATCCCACAGTAAATCCGAGTTGTGGCAGCACTGGTTCGAAATAGCACTGATTGCCGCGAGTGCAGGTATGTCGTTACGAAACCCCTGATTGACCACCTGATCGAACTATTACCATCCGGTCTGTGTCATGGCTTTAGCCATGGCTGTCGTAGAAGAGACACGAGGAACTGGTAGTTGCTCGATGTGTGAGAAGACTCTTGATGTGAACGGGACCCAACAGATCATCCTGAGAAGCATGAGTCGGTGGGGTGTACAGGATCGGGTGACCCACCAGGTGTGTTCGAGCTGTTGGAAGAATCTGCACAAAATCTTCGAGCCGCCGGACCAATGACCAAAGGATCGACCTCACTGTCGATGCGTTCCGGAGCTATTCTCGTCCGTGTGGATTCGATCAGTCGAACGTTCGTTCCCGACTCGCTCGAGTGTCCGTACGCGTTCGGGTTGGTGGTCGGAGCGCTATTGGCCGTGATCTTCGGAAGGTGTACGTGGTGTCCGAAGTATCCTCGACGGTCCACCCTGTGAGATCGAGTGGTGCGTCGCCGGTGTTCTCGTAGGTGAGGTACTGGTCGTTCATGTTGTCGTTGTCGTTGCCGTCCGCGTCGGTCTGCAGACCGGCAAGCGAGAGGTCGCCCTCACCGACTTCCGATTCCTCACCCACCTCGCCGTCGGTTCCCTCGCTCTCATTGACTCCGTCAGTCTCCCCGCTCCCATCGCTCTCGTTGACCTCATCGTTCCCGTCGTCACAATTAGACCTGATTTGACGGCTGATGAGCCGGAGAGACGATCTCTTGATTGATCTGGAGAATTCGGTTGACCTCGAAGTAATTCTCCAGAGAGCTACACTCATTCGCCCGAAATCCCTCATCTAGACAGTGCCGCTATGAGAGATATTCCATCCAACCGTTCGATTGTTTTCCAGCGGTGATCCATTTCGTCGAGTCGAACTATAACTGGCTGCCGACGAATGGATGCGTATGCCCAGCAGAACCGAAACCGCGGATGTCGTTGTCGTCGGTTGTGGTCCTGGTGGAGCTGTACTCGCGTACCTCCTCGCGCGGAGCGGTGTCGATGTCGCCCTTCTCGAACGGGCTAGTACCTTCGAACGGGAGTATCGAGGGTTCGGCTGGAACCCGGGCGTCATTCGATTGTTCGACGAGATGGACGTTCTCGACGACGTGCTCGATCTCGCTCACGAGACCGTCACTGAGGGGTCGTTCTCGCTCTACGGCGAGGAGGTCTCGGTTCTCGATTTCGACCTCCTCGATACCGACTACTCGTATGCGCTCATGATGGAGCAGCCGGCGCTCCTCGAGTGTCTCGTCGACCACGCCAGTGGGTACGATCGGTTCTCGTTCCATCCTGCGACGACGGCGACCGACCTTCGAGCAGACGAATCGGGTGGATGTGGTGGCGTACACGCTCACGACCGGCAGGCCAACGAGGACGTCGAGTTCGAGGCGCGCGTCGTGGTTGGTGCGGACGGCCGATACTCGACGGTCCGGTCGAGGGCCGGCATCGATCCGGGACTGTTCGATTCGCCCATCGATCTCGTGTGGTTCAAACTCCCGAGCGGGACGGTCGACGCCAGCTCACAGGGTCGTATCGACCGCGACGGCGTTCTCGTCTATTTCGGGTTGGGCGGCGGCGATATTCAGGTGGGATATCTCGTCGAAGACGGTGAATGGCCCTCCATCCGGAATGCAGGGTTCGATGCGTTCCGAACCCGAGTCGCTGCGATCGATCCACACCTCGGATCCGTGATCGACACGCATCTCGATGGGTTTCGTGACACGACCCTCCTGGATGTCGCACCAGGCCTCGCGGAGACGTGGACTCGGGAGGGTCTCCTGCTGCTGGGCGACGCTGCTCACGTCGCCAGTCCGATCGGTGCACAAGGCAATCCCCTTGCCGTGGAAGATGCCGTCGTCGCTCACGACCTCCTCGTCGACGAACTCGCGAAAACCGGAGGGGTGCTATCCGCTGAGGCACTTCGTGCTTTCGAGACTCGACGGCGACCGAGTGTTGAACGCGTCACTTCGCTCCAGCGTCGTGCCGCAGCGAACCTCGCGTTCTGGCTCAACTACGGACGGTACGTCCCACCGTGGCTGGTTCGTGCGTCGACAGCGGCGTTCGGCTGGACGGTTCCACGATCGAAGCGGATTCGAGGACTGGTCGAGTCGTTCGCACTCGGTGACCGGTCGATTTCGGTCGCTCGCACGCATTTCACCGATTGACAGAGCCAAAACCATTCTCTCAGGTATCGAGAGATGAGGATTCAGACCGGTTCTCCTGTATCCCCCGGTTCGCCGACGGAGGGGGTTCGATCGGTGTAAATGTGATCGGTGAGGAACGCCGCCATCGCCGCAGTGAAGAACTCGTGGTTGTCGAGGTTGGCGGCGTGACCGGCGTTCGGGACCTTCCGAACGGTAACGTCCGGGATCTCGGCGGCGATCCGCAGGACGTGACGACGGATGAATTGCAGTTCGTTCTCGCCGTACAGCACCAGGGTCGGAACGGTGATTGCCGTGAGATCCACCGTCGTTTCAGGGAAATCCGCGATCGCTCGGATCACCTTGGCGAACTCGTCGGTCGCCATGTTCGGCTTCCCTCTCCGGAGCCGTTCGATGTTCCCGTAGTCACCGGTAGCCCCCGCGTCGAACCGCTCGTGGAACCAGTTCTTGACGCGCTCGACCCGCTCGTAGCCGACGAGTCGGGCCGGCGGAACGGTGGCTCTCAGCGCGGCGAACTGGACTCTGTCGCGCCAGTCGAGGACAGCGGCGGTGAAGGTATCGGCGAGGACGAGCCCCGCGATCGACTCGGGGTGGCGGACTGCGTACGCCTGCGCGATGCAACCGCCCGTCGAAAGACCCACGATGACGGGCTGGTCGAGTTCGAGCTCCTCGACGAGTGCTTCGAGATCGTCGACGAAGAGATCGACCGAGTACTCCTCCCTCTCGGATCTGCCGGTCAAGCCGTGTCCACGAACGTCGTACGCGATGGTCGTGTACTCGTCGCTGAGCGCCTCGAGCTGCGGCAGCCACTGGCTGGCGTCGACGATAGCCGCGTGAACGAAGAGGAGAACCGGACCGTCGCCGCGTCGTTCGTAGTAGGTGTCGATGTCGTTGGTCCGAACGATCGGCATAGTGACATCCCTATCGACCCGATTGAAATGAAGTTACCGGGGGAATCTCAGAGGGAGTGGAACCACTACAAGGGTAGTCGGGCTTCTCTATGTCCACTCCGCCAACAATGGCAGAACACGATTTTGGACCCGCGATGTATCGAAGACATCGTGTGTTACCAGCAGTCGTTTCGAGTTCGCTGTCTGAAAAGACAAAAGAGCCGCTCAGGGGACGACCGTCCCCGTTTCACTCGAAGCGGTGTGGAGGTCCTGAACCGAATCCGTCGCCGCCTCGGGGCCGCTCGCGTTCGGTTGTGTGGACGACTCGAGGTCCATTTCGACCTCGTGGCGGCTCTTCTGGAACTCGGCTTCGGCCTTGCCGACTGACCGAGCGAGCTGCGGGAGCTTGCTCGGGCCGAACAGCAGGACGATCACCGCTAGGATGACGACGAGTTCCAGCCCGCCAGGCACTCCCACGAATAGCGGGAAGACCGTTTCGAACAGTCTCGTGCTGATCATGCCGACGCACCTCCGTGGTTGTGCTGGGCACCCTCGCGACTTTGCTGAGCGCCTCCATCGCTGGCCTGGGCACTGCCGCCGCCGGAGGCGGACTGGGCGAGTGCGACGAACACTGCGCCCTTCATGCCCATCGCCTCGTGGGGCTCACAGACGTACTTGTAGACGCCTGGCCGGTCGAAGGTGAACTCGAAGGTGGTGCCGGCGTCGGTCACCGGGGGGCCGCTGTTGAACGTGCCCTCATCGGCGATGACGTTGTGGCTGCCACCGCGGCCGGTCCATTCCCACGTCACGGTGGTGTGGGGCGACACCGCTACTGCGGCGGGGCCGAACCCGAAGTCGCCCATGTTGCCCTTCGACCCCACCTCGATGGTGATCGCGTCCTGATCACGCATGTCGTGGGTGTGATCGTAGTTGCTCACGTTGTCGAACCAGCCCTTGTAGTTGGGTTCGTTCGGGAGCTGCGGGCCGCTCGGTTGGCTCCCACTTGAGGTCGCTTGGCCGGTACAGCCGGCGAGGCCGGCCGATCCCACCACCGCCACAGCGCCGGCGGCTTTCAGGAAATCCCGACGACTCGTGGTCATCTACCTCACCACTCCCTTGGGGTCGCTGGTTTCGGTTCGGGTACGGTCGGCGACCGCACTACGATGTTCACTCACGTAGAGGGTGGTGAGCAGGCCGATCAACGCCACCTGGACGGTCTTGTCAGCCACCCCGAGCAGGAAGTCGGGCATCCCGAGCATCACCCACGCACTGATCTGGGTGAGCGTGAAGACGACTCCACCGAAGTAGAGCAGACGGTGGTCGAAGCTCGTCGCCATCAGCCCTGCGAGGGTGAGGAATCCTAACCCTGCGAGCAGGAACGGGACGAAGCTCTGGGTTGCGAACAGGTACAGGTGAACGCCACCCGTGATGGCCGCAAGCACCATTGCACTCAACTGGCTGCGAGTGAGTCCGCCGAGGTTCAGTCGGATGCCGAGCGTGTTTTGTTTCACATAGGTTGCAAAGCTCATGATGTTTCCTCCGCAGATACTCTATGGAGCCGTCACAGCATCATGCTTCCCTGCGGGAATTTCCCATGGCGTGAGCACCGCTCACGAGCCGAGCGCGTCGGCATCGAGCGCTTCTGCCTCGCGCCGATAGTTATCGAGGGTCGAGACGACCCACGAACGAATCGTCGGATCGGCGGTCTCGATCAGTGCCGACGGCGCGCCCTGGTCGTTGATCAGCGCGAAATTGGCGGTATCATCGATGACCGCGAGGTTGTACGGAACCGTTCCCTCGTAGCGGTAAACGCTCCCGCGCTCGCACGCGGCGAGCTCGCGGAGCCACGTCCCGACGTCCGGGTCAGTCATGACAGCATCGAGCGTCTCAGCGGCGAAGACGACTTCGAACGACTGGACGCCGTTGACGGTCGTTCGCCAGCCAGCCTCGACGACCTGCGGGGCCGAGCCGAAGGCGAGGATGGAGACGTCCTCGCCGGCTGCCACCAACTCGGCGGCACGTTCGACGGGCGCGATCGTATCGCTCGGTTTCGGGAGCGTGATGTCGGCGTCGGCGAAGCGGTCCAACGAAAAATCGAACTCGTCGGTCGGGAGCCACTCGATAACGCCACGGAGTTTCTGCATGGTCCCGACACCCTCGACTAGCGCGCGGAACTCCGCGACGAGGAAGCCGCCGAGCGGCGACGTGCGGTAGTGGTGGCCGTCGTGGACGACCCAACCTCTGGCCTCGAACTCGGTGACGATACGTCCGACCGTCGCGCGTGGGATGCCGGTTGCTGCTTGGAGTTCGGCACGGTCGTGTGGCCCCTCGATGAGCGTTTCGAGCACCCGAACGCGGCTAGCCGAACGGGCGAGAAACGCGATGTCGTCGAGTGCCGCGATGTTGTCAAGTGCGGTCATGGCCCCATCACAGGTCCGATCAACCTATACTTCAATAAACATTTGCCCGTCCGCTGAACGGATATGCCGGATAGCCTCATCCGATTCCTGAACGAGGACGAACTCAGGCCCTCTTCTCGACGGATTCTTGGGAAGGAGTCGATTTCTGGGTGCTCCCGTCGGGGGAGAGCCCGAGTCGTCGCTCGTGCTCGTCCATTGGAACCATTCTCGCGAATTTGCCGACTCCGATGGGCGGGACGTTCCGAAAGAACGTCTCGAAGGAGTCGCCGTCGACGACGTAGAGTTCTGCCCAGAACCCGAGTCCCCCGTCCGGGTCGGCCGTCTCGTTGTACCATTTCCAGGCCGGGATGTGAGAGCCGTTCGGATCAGTCGCGAACCGCTGGAGGTCCTCGAGTGACCGCCAGTACTGCATCGCAGCCCCCTTCCGGAGTCCGAGAAAGATCGGTGTATACCCGAGGAATCCGCTGTCCGGATCCGCCTCCAACTCTCTGAACATCTTCGCGACCTTCCAGTTCGCGACCAACCAGTGCGGGAGCGCCCGGAGCGTGTTGAGCCGCATCCCGTTGATGTAGATCACGAACCCCTCGTCCATCTCCGCAGCCATCCGTTCTCGGACTATCGGTGCCATTGAGCGGTAGCTACGCTACCACCGATAATAAACTAGTCAGACGATCTATCGATGGGCACCCGGTCGCACCGCCGGAATCGAACCGACGGGCAGTGATATCGAGGTCCAGAACATGATCTTCACCCGTATCGAAGATGGGAAAATCGCCGAGAGATGGATTCAACCGGACATGCTCGGCATGATGCGACAACTCGATGTCCTCGAAGATCTCTCACAGTAATCTCGGCTCCTGAATCAGCACTCAGTACGTGACCGCACTGAGGATATGACAGCGGAGGCGTTCCCACTCAGGACAGTACCATCTCCGCGAACAGAATGCCAGATTCGACCGGTGATGTCCATCCGGTGCCGATTGCGAATGGGGATGGCGGTACTCGTTCTCGGCGGCGTCCTGTACGTTCTTGCGACGGCTCCGCCGGCGAGTCTGCCTGGGTTGCTGAGTGTGTGTTTGTATAGTACCAGACTGCGCCGTGGGAAGGGTCAACGCCAAGCCAGTCGAACACTGCAACAGTTTCCCGCAGCGACAGCCCCATCGAATGAAGACGCACCTCGAACACCGTGGCGGTGTTCGAGGTGCGCTTGTTCTCTCAAACCTCATGACAGTCCACATCCAACGTCTCTCTGAACAGGTCTTTGAGTTTCATGAGTATTCTTGCTACGATCTGCTCGCTCCTCAAGCACCCTCAACTAGACAGTGCGGACGATGGTCGAGTAAAAACTTAATTTTGGATTCTCTATAACATACCGAAATGAAGCTATTCTTGAACTTGGTGCCATCTCATCCTCCATAGATAAGGTAAAGAAGATAGTTTAGGTGATATCGTCAACTGAAGCAGGTGGATCTCGAAGAGATCAACATCCACATTTTCGAAACAGAAGTTTGTGAACTGCCACATACTATGCATAAAATCCAATTAGAAGCGATTTAAACCAATCAGTGTTGGAGACGCTATATGAAAAGGATTTTTAATTTCTCAAAACACTGGATATGGAGAACAATTCGGTGAAACTGCCGCTTGTTAGTGGGATAGAGCTGTTTCTGAGGCAGTTCTAAGTGCTGAAAGACAATTAGTCCGCCGTATAAATACAAACTTGGCCGAAAGACGGTCACGCCACGACCTGGCTAGGTCCGATCCGTTCTGCATCGGATCGGTAAGACGTATACACCGATTCGGCCCACGTCACTGCAGACTTGTTTTCGGTTTCGATGAGTGCCCGTGGAATCCCTTGTTCGTCAGTACCTTCTATTAATAAAGTCTCATCAGCTATTGCCATGGTGTATGAAATTTCATCATCACTCCTCAGCACAGCGGCTTGGTTGGAGTTGAGTATCTCCTGAATCTGGGTCGTCATGCCTGTTTCAGCACTTACGTCATCGAGAAGGCCTGCTGGAATCACGGCCTCGAACGTCTGCGCCTCTTCAATCACCGCGTCTCGAACTGCGGTTAGTACTGGAGGAATGACCGAAGATGCGAGCATCTGGATGTGACTAGCAGTACCGAGACGAGTTGCCATTCGAAGAATCGGTATGAACGGATTGCTCTGTGTCGATGTGGTGATCTCTGCGTCTTGTAAAGTAGTGATGTCAAATTCCATCTGCTCGGTCGGTAGCCAATCGATCACTTCCTGAAGTTGTTCGACGGCTTCCATTGTCTCGAGCAAGCGGGCAAACTCGCCGCCGACGAGCTTTCCGACCTGCGTTACCTCGTAGTGATGCTCGATTCTTGTGATCCATCCCTTCGCTTCGAGATCGTCGAGAACACGTCCAATCGTGGACGAAGACGCACCGATCGATTCCCGAAGATCCGCCCGATCGTGTGGTCTCTCGATCAACGCTTCCAGCGCCGCGTGGCGATGGACCGACCGTGAGAGAAACTCAACGTTGTCGAGTGACGTATCCATGCTACTTCATGAAAACACCGAGTTACAAATCAGTCAACGCTAGATAGTTAGATATCCTATATAATTCTGATGTTTGGGTGGCAATAACAACCGCGAGTATGTCCGTTGATAGTTTCGGTATTACGGTCCACTCATAGCATGAGATTTCTTTGAGGGGATGGGATCTGTTTCACGAATAGTATATGTATAAGTACGCGAAAGGGCTGATAGAGACGACGTAGAGAGAAACACCACCGCGATGAAACAGTCGAGACACTACCCACCGCAAAATGAACACCAACACATACTGCTCGGACTCAACGGCGGTCAGTAGGTGAACGGCATCAGCACAACGGAGCGTCGTCCGATTGCGCCATCCGACGCTGAGGAGGTCAACTCGACCGAGTGAACGAACGTAATAATGCGTCACTACTCCGTAAAAGATCGTAAAGAAACGGATGGAGGAACATCCGCCCCATCCCCCTTCGAAACAGCAGGCAGCTACGCCTACGATCTGTTCCTTCACGGAGCCGGCGAAGGACGGATGAACTGGGAGGTCACGGAGTTATCCGATGACGACGTTGCGGTTGCCTTCCACTACGAACTTGACAATCAAAAATTCGACACGACCGTTACAGGCAGAACAGAAGCGATTAGGGACGAACTGCTCGCCACACCTGCCTATCCGTTCGTGACGGCTGTGCTTTTTCCATCCGTGCTTCCCATGCTCGGAGTCGGAGAACTGTCGATCGGCGATCAGCTCTCGGTCCCAGTACCAGGGGGAGAGGGAACCGTCGAGATTACCGGGAAATACACACACGCAGGCATCGAGGGCTACACATCGGTCTGGAGAGTCGACGGAGAGCGGCGATACGAGGACTGTGTCGCACCCGATCTCGAACTGTTGTTGAGCGCGACCTACTATCCGCCGGGAAGCACCGTGGCATTTCTCTGGCTAGGACTCGTTACGTACGAGCAATCGGGGGACGAAACGTGAGCAGAGCTACGTGCCGTTAGGAATTCGTTGGAAAAGCGGCAGTTTCCCCACGAGGTTCGGACGGCATTAGGTCGTGACTCGATCGGATTCGGTTTCGGCGTCGGGACGCCCACTACTCTCCGGTATCGGTGACTGAGCGTTGTCGTTTCGTTTCCGCTGGGAACTCGAAGGGTGCGATGAACTCCGCTGTTTCCAACCGTTGGCTGTGGTTTCGGGCTCTCGATGGATGGTACGTCGAGCAGTGGCCGATCTCGCTTGATTGGGTTCAGCAAGTCGAATTGCACGCCCTGCGTCGGCTGAACGGTAGATTGCGTCGATTAGCCGCTGCACTGTAAGCGCCTGTTCGAGGGGGTTTTGCTCGGCTGGCTCGTCGCATGCGATCGCCGCAAGGAATGCCGCCTGTTCGGCAGCCAACCGATCGTTCTGTAGGGAGACAACGTCCGTATCCGCGAACCGCTTTCCACCCTCAGTGTCGTTTTCGTAGAGCGTGAGCGTATCGTTTTCGCGGTCGAAACGCGCGCCAGCATCGGTTCCACGAACCAAAACGGTGTCATCGGCCGGTCGAGTAGCTGCCCATGCGACTTCGAGGTTCACAGTCGTGCCGTCGTCAGCGCGGAGGAAGGCAGTCACGGAATCGTCGACTTCATACCCGGTGTTCGGCACCGAGGTTTCGATTGCGCCATCGCCGATACCGAAGTTCGAACGGGTGGTGCCAGTGACTTCGACGATATCAGGGAAATCGAGGATATAGAGCGCGAGATCGATCGCATGGACACCGATATCGATGAGCGATCCGCCACCAGCAACGTCGCCGTCGGTGAACCAGGTGCCGATTCCGGGAACGCCGCGACGTCGAATGTAGTTGGCTTCGATATGGCGAACGTCGCCGAATCGACCCGTCCGTTGGAGGGTTTTGATGGCTTCGACGGAACCGGTGTAACGATTGGTGAATCCAACCATACAGAAACCACTACTCCAGCGGGCAGCCTCGGCGATACGTTCGGCACTTTCGAGGTCGTGGGCGAGCGGTTTCTCGAGGAGAACGCTGAGGCCAGCATCGAGAGCCCCGACGGCGTACTTTTCGTGATGACGGTTCGGCGTTGCCACAACGACCGCATCGACGTCATCGTACAACTCCCGAGCCTGCCCATACGTCCTCAGACCGTATCGTTCGACGAATCGATCATCAGCTCCGGAATTCGTATCCAGACCACCCACGAGACTCACGTCGTGCTCGACGAGCCGATCGGCATGTTCACGGCCGATATTCCCGAGTCCAACGATACCGACCCGGACATCACGCCAGTTCATGCCAGACTATTCCTTCGATCCGATTTTCCGTGTCTGTTCATCATATCGTCCACCTGTCTCGTGGTTTCACCTACAGCACCGATCCATATAGAATTATTTAATGAAAGTTAGTGGTGATATGCGAGAGTTCTCAATATCCAGAATTCGTTTCAATGGATGGGTTCATTTCAGCTCGTGGGAAATAGTTGCCTGTGGATGACCTAGTCGTATTTCGAAATTACTAATATCAACAACATATTCGGTATCGTTTTCGATGGTTTGTTCGGAATTGACATCTTCGCTGAGAAGCCTACTCTTAGCCTTTTCCACGTTGGTGTTGGAAAAAGGTAGTCATATTGATATAGTCTGCACAGTCAAGCGTAGAGCATGGGTGGGCACCGGACGAACGATGATCGGCGATCAGCGAACGATAAACTGTTCGAACGACGATCATATCTGAAGCTTTCCGCTGCCGCGGCGGTGTTCGGCGTTGCTTCGACTCCGCTACAAGGACCGATGGACGGGATGTATCGGGCGGTGCAAAACGGGCAGTGGGACGATCCGTCCGTCTGGGCGGACGGTGCTGTCCCGGATGACGACGCCCGCGTGCTCATCGAGCGTGGTGTGATCGTCACAGTCGCCCACCAAGGGACAGCCCGGCTCAAAACCGTCCACGTCGACGGGACGCTGACGTTCGATCCGACTGTCGACACACATCTCCAGGTCGATACGCTGGTGACGAACCCCAGAAGCACGCTCCGGATAGGCACACCGTCGACCCCCATTGAGGCCGGAACCGAAGCCCGGATCACGTTCATCGACACCGGCCCGATCGACGAAGCGCAGGACCCCGGTCGGCGACGCCGAGGGCTTCTCGTGAATGGGGATCTGACGGTCCACGGGGCAGCGAAGACGTCTTGGACCGAGCTCGCGCGTTTCCCGGCAGTAGGGGACCGCCAACTATCCCTCCCGGCGACACCGACGAACTGGAAAGCGGGTGACCGACTCGTCGTACCAGGAGTGAACCCCAACGAAAACAGGGACGAGGAGCGGCGGATCGAGGCTGTTGCTGGAACGACAGTACGCCTTGACTGTGCACTGGAGTACGACCACATCCCACCGGCAGACGACCTCGACGGATACGTCCTCAACCTGTCTCGCAACGTCATGTTCGAATCGGAATCGGCGGAGATTCCGCGGCGTGGACATGTGATGGTCATGAACCCCGCGACCGACGTCCGGTACGCTGCGTTCCGCGAACTGGGACGGACCGACAAATCGCAGGCGATCACCGATCCAGTTCGGGGAACAGCACCCGACGACGCGGAGACGAATCCGAAAGCGAGGTACTCGTTTCACTATCACAAGACGGGGATCGAACAGGAGCCACATCGGGCCGAAGGAGTCGTCGTCGACGGCAGTCCCGGGTGGGGCATCGTCAACCACCACTCTCACGCCGAAGTGACGGACTCGATCACGTACGACGTACTCGGTGCAGGATTCGTCGCCGAAGGTGGCAACGAACGCGGATCGTTCGGACGGAACTTCGCGCTCCGATCGAAGGGAAGTGGCGACAAGATCGACGACCGTGCGTTCGGCACTCGCCACGCCTCCATCGAAATCGACGACTTCGGTCACGCTGGTCACGGTTTCTGGTCCCAAAGCCCGATCGTCGAACTCACGGACAACGTCGCTGCTGGCCACCGGCACTACGGATTCGCCATCTGGACACGCCAACTCCTCGACGGGCCGATGGCCGAATGTACACAGGTCGAAGACAGTCGAGTGACCTACTGTCCTAACCTCCCGATGGAGTACGTAGAGGGACAGAAACCACTCATGGAAGCGATTTCTGCGGGGAGGTTCAGTCATGACCACGACGAACTGATGCGGGACACCGACAAGGTTCCGTCGTGTTTTGTTCGCCTCGAACGCTTCGAGGGCAACGAGGCGTTTGCATCGGCTGGCGGGTTGGACTTCTCGCGCAACAGCTTCAAGTGGAAACACGAACGGTTCGACCAGTTCAGCGAAATCCGTGACTTCACGGTGTACAACGTCGGCCCTCACATCGATGACGAGGGGAACACACGCGGCGTCGTCAAAAATGGGGCGAAGAAAGGTGGCAACCAGGGCATCAAACTCCGATACCTGTCGAACGTCGCCGTCCGAGACTGTCGCCTTCTCGGGACCGACGGGACGGGAGTCGGAATCCCCGGTCACGACTATTTCTGGACCAATATCGTCGAGAACTGTGACATCCGGGGTTGGAATCTCGGTGTCGTCCCGGGCGAGCATCGAACAACGATCGTCCGTGACAACGTTCTCGACAACGCCGTCGACATCGATTGGAAGATCGGTAACACCGGTCCGCTCGTTGCCGAGCGCAACGACGATGGGGCAGGGAAACAGCCCTTGCTACGCCATGACCTCAGCTACGATGACGTGAAAGCTGGAGAGTTGCTGGGGCTCGCTCGAAATCGCGGAACGGTCCTCGACGGCCGAACGGTCTATTATGAGGAACAACGTCCAGATTATGTCCCGATCAAATCCGAAGCGGAACTGGTTACGGTCACAACTGGCGGGAGCTACGGACACATGACCGATGTTATCGGTCATGACGATGCTGGAGCGGTTATCGGGCTCACGAATCAAGAGTTGATGGATCAGTTCGGTGTGTCGCTTGGTGGGTCACTGCTACCTGATACTGCCGTTGGCGAAGACTACGTCACTGGTGGGGTGCTCGACCCCATCAACCGTTCGACTCCACCCGAAGCAGCGTGGTTAGACGTAGCCGCTGGTGATATTCTCTCGGGAGCAGAAGTGGTGTCCGATGCCAACACAGAGAGCGGCGAGGCTGTGCGTGTGACTACAGGAACGGACGAACCGCCAGCCGATGATGCGTCCGTTGTGTCGATAAACTTCGACGTTTCTGAAGGGACCTACTCGCTGTATGGACGGTTCTTCACCCGTAGTTGGAACGGCGACACGGTGTACACTCGAATCGACGACGGTACGTGGAACGCGTGGGAGAAGTTGAAGCCGCCAAACGGGTTCAAGTGGTACACAGCAGCCCCGAACGATGAGTCTGAGTACACGTGGGACCTCTCAGCAGGAACACACACGCTCGAGATCGGGTGTCCGAACGATGGCGTTCTCCTCGACAAACTGTTCATTGCCTCGGATGCCACCATCCTCGGCGGTTTCGGGCAACCAGCGCAGAATCGGTGATCGACCCTGGCCGCTTATTCTCGTTCTCCGGAGAGCGGTATCCGTTTGTGACCTGTCACGCTCGCTTCGGTGGTCCGTTACCTCCCATCGATGCTGCAGCTTTTGGCTCCACCGGGGGAAGATTGATATGAGAACACACGAATAGGTGAACTGAAATGACTGTGGCCGAAAAACAGCGGCAGGTCGAGCTACCCGAACGGATCGTGGAGCGTGTCGAGAAACGTCTCCCACGTACCGAGTTCGATTCGACCCCCGAATATATCACCTACGTGATGGAAGAGGTTCTGTACCGAGTCGAGCAGGAAACCGAGGACGACGACTTCGAGGCGGTCGACGAGGACGAAGTACGCGATCGACTGAAGTCATTGGGCTATCTCAACGAGTGATCTCCCGCCGCGCTACAGCCTTTCCGGAATGGATTTCCTTACACATGTATTTCTTCCGTTGACGGTTGCCTATGTGCTGTACCCGGAATTGTTCGAACAACGATACCTGCTTGCGCTCGGTGGGTTCGGGGTGCTTTCGGATCTCGACAAGTTCCTCGGTATCCCTGGAGCCCTCCACTCGCTCGTCACGCTCGTTCCGCTCTGTATCGGTCTCATCGTTGCCGAAAGAGTTCTCCGTGGGAGAACCGCATACTCGCCGCTCGTCGCGGGATTCGTGCTCAGTCACCCGCTGATCGATATCATTGATGGTGGCCCTGTCCCCCTGTTCGCCCCGCTGATCGATGCGGGAATCGGCCTTCGGTATCCGATGCAAGTCTCGTTCGGCGAAGGCCCACTCGGTATCGTGTTCGAAGGGCCGCTACTGGCGCTCGCTACCGCCACTCCGAGAGCAGGATTCAACACCTACGGGTTCATTAACGCGTTCGGCGTCACATCGGTGTTGCTGTTCGCTGTCCTCTACGTTGGCCTCGAACGCCGTTCCCGGCACACGTCGGAAGCGGCGGAGGCGACGTCACCCCACCACCGAATCGAGCGGTGATCAGGCAGCGAGCTCTTCGTAAATATCGACGTACTGGTCGGTGATCGCTTCCCACCCGAACAGCTGTGCCCGTCGCTGGCTTCGCTGTCCCATCTGCCGACGGCGCTCGGGGTTGGCAAGGAGTTCCTCGATGGCATCTGCGAGTTGCTGTACGGATCCCGGTTCGACGAGGAGACCGGTCTCGCCGTCGTCGATCTGCTGTCGCACCCCGTTGATATTCGACGCAACCGGCGGTGTTCCTGTCGCCATGGCCTCTGAGACGACCATTCCGAACCCCTCCTCGAAGGACGGCAGGACGAAAATATCGGCGGTCTTGTACGCCGGAAGGAGATCGTGATCCCGGAGATAGCCGGTGAACACCACGTTCGTCTCGATCCCACGCTCGTCGATGACCGATCTGACCCGGCGAAAATATTCCTGATCGAGGTCTGTCTCACCAGCGAGGACGAAACGGACGTCATCGTAGCCTGCGTCGACGACATCGGCCGCGGCCTGCACCAGTTCCAGGACGCCTTTGCGGGGCATGATCGTTCCAGCGAAGAAAACGATCGGACGGCCGTCGAGATCGAACGACGCACGCACTCGTTCACAGTCGGCCGACTCGACCGACGCGAACTTCGCGATATCTACCCCATTCGGAACGTGGAGCACCTGCTGGGGCGAGATCCCGTTCTGTTCGAAAATGTGTTTGACACGCGGATTCAGCACCGTCGTACATGCTACTCTCCTCGCGAGATGAATGTCGGGGGAGAACCGCTGAAGCGCAGTTGGCACATCGGGGGCAACACCGTCCGTGCCGTCAGTCAGGGCATTCAATCGGAGTTCGCCAAGTTGAGCAGTAAATACCATCCGTGATCGCAGCCATGGCGCGATCGTGACGAGGACGTTGGCGGCGAACGGGAGATGAACGTGGATGGCGTCGAACTCCAGCGTGCGAAGCAGGTTCAGCGTCTTCAGCCCGAAGTTCGTTCGGTCGACGATCAGTTTCCCGAGCCCAGTCCGCTGCTCGACCATTTCGTATGGAACCTCTTCCCACGGCGTGTCGGAGCCAGTACGAAGACGCAGCCGCCGGAAATCAACGCCCTCGCGTTCGGCGGCCGGCGCAAGCCCATCCCACTGCCGTTCGAGTATCGTTACGTCGTGCCCACGGGCAGCCGTCCGCTTCGCGACGTTCCAGACGATCCTCGGCAGCGAACCCTGCCCCTCGTAGATCGCCTCGTGGCCGTCGTAGATGTGAACGATGCGCATTGTGCTGTAGACTTTTGTATACCTGCGCACAAGTAAGTGTAATGGAAACGATGGTCACACGACGAACGAGAAGAGTGGGAAGTGCTGGTAGCGAAAACCATCTTCGACGGTCCGAACCAGATCTGTTGGTGGACGGCTATGACTCATAGACAGTCCGATACATACACGACGAATCGGTCTATCCCGCCGAATCGGTGGTGGGCGACGCTTGACGGCGAAAGAAAACCCACGAACCAGCGATAACGCCCATGTCGACGTGTTCTGGTTCCACCGAGCGCTAGTTGTCTATGAACAGGCGCTCTGCCGCCGGTTTCTGGGTCCCACGCTCTTTGCGATGCTGGGCTCGGTCGCGTTTCTGGAATGGCGGGCACAGTGAATCCAGTTTGCCTGCGACTTCCATAGGCGTGGCCAGAGCGTCAGTACCGTCGATTCCGATGGTCGGTGGCACGGTGGTGATCGGCCAATTACCCAAATCTTTTTATTGGTTGGATGAGTAATCCATTCAATGAGTCTCGCTGCGATCGTCTCCGGTTCGTCGCCGTCCGGAATGTCGATAGTTTCTACCGCCGGGATCGGCATCGGTAGTCTCTTCGCGGCAGTGGCACTCGTCTTTCTCCTCGGCTACCTCGATCTCTACAACGCGACCAAGTCGACGGATGTCCGGCATCGACGGACCCTCATCGCAACCGTTCTCCCGCTGCTTGTGGTCTTTCTGGCCGTCGTTCTCGTGCAGTCAATGCGCGTGCTCGCCGAAGTGCAGGTGTAACGATCGATTTCCCGCAGAGGGTCACGGGTTCACGATTCGACGGCCACCGGAGGAACAGTGGTACGGAGTGGCGACGAACAGGACTGAATCCGGCGGGTAGCTATCGTGGCGTTCTCAGCGACCAACCTCGCTCTTCGCGAACGTCCGCACCGTTGGCTGGCGGTTTTGTCTGGCTTTCATCTCATTCGTCGGGATCGTCGGCACCTCGCGCGTGAGTGCGAAAACGGAGTTCCCGTTTTCGTCCACGGCCGCGAGACGGACTTCGTAGACGTCGACGCTCGCTGGCAGTTCGAGTGTGGTACTCCCCAGTGACGAGTCGCCATCGGCATCGAATCGTTGCTGCTCGACGCGCCGGGCCCCCTCGTCGGGTTCGGCGACCAGGGCTACCCGGACCGAAGTGAGATCACTATCGGGATCGGAGATACGCCAGTCGACGGTGACGAGAGTCGTTCCGTTCCTCGAACGATCGTCGACCGCGAACGTATCGATCGCTGGTCCTCGATCAGTTTGTCCGTCCGTTGTGATCCCCGTTGTGCTCGTTGTCGGCTCCGGCGTCGGCGATGGTGTTCGGGTCGGAGTCGGTGATGTCCGGGTCGGCGACGAAACGGTGGTCGATCGCGGTGGTTCCGCGGTCCCCGTTCGCGTCTCCTGTGGGGTCGTGGTCTGGGTTGCCGTCGCCGTCTCCGTTGCGGTCGGCGTCGTCGATGTTGTCACTGTCGTTGGCGTCGCTGTCGTGGTCCGTGTCGTCACGGACGATTCGACCGAGGTCGTCCGTTCGGGTGTCCGGAATTTCGTGGTTGGTGGTGTTGTAACGGTCGACGATCCCGTCTGCGTCGCGTTCGGTGCGGCTGTGCCGTTGGTATCGGCGATAGTACGTGTGTCGGTGGACTCGGTCTCAGTTCTGCTGCCGTCAGTTGGACTGAGCGTGCCAACGCGTCCGAGGGAGTCGTCACTTTCCTCAGGGGTATCGCCTGCCGTCCCCGTCGGAGCGGGCGTGCCATTGGTGAACGGTGCATCCGTCGAGTCGCCCGCCAGATCCACACCGAACAATCCCGTCACGAGCGGTTGTGTGACGTAGACGAGGGCGACGATGGCGATCAGGATGGCGGCAAAGACGAACGCGTTCGGTGCTCCGTCGTCCTCGCTGGTCGGTGTGTCGTCGACCATCGATCGATCACCGTCAGTTCGCAGCCGAGTTACTTATACGATCTGTCGGGATCGTTGTCATCAGTTGCTTCGGTTGTCGAGCCCCGTGTGCCTCTCAGACCGGGATGTACTGGTAGACGTATTCGACCAGCCATTGGTGGTACGGGACGACGGCGAACAGGAACAGATTCAGTGTACCGTGCATCAGGACGACGAGGACGAGGCTCCGGGTGTACTCGTAGACCAGTCCGAAGAACACCCCAATGCCCGTCGCAAACAGGATTTCCTGTGGAACTCCATAGCCGGAGTGCATGAATCCGAAGAGGACGCTAGCGACGACGATCCCGATCCCTCTCCCGAACCGGTATTCGAACGCGCGTTGGATGATGCCGCGATACAGGAGTTCCTCGACCACGGCGACGAAACCGAACATGACGATCCCGATCAGTAGTAGATTGCCAACACTCCACTCCGCAACGAGCGGAACGGGATCGAGAAGCGAGTACTCGACGACACCGAGGCCAGCGCTCAGTGGAAGGACGATGGGTGCCACGAGAAGGGCACGCAGTCCGCCGATCGAGAGATCGGTTTCCGGCCGGGACGTCGCAACGAGGTACCCCGCCGGAATGAACGGCCCATAGATGAGTGGGAGCCAGTAGAGGGTAGTTTCGAAGAACACCGGCATGCCGAGGTTGACGAGACGGAACACGGGGACGAGCGCGAGTGCCTGGAACAAGCCTGCATCCCGTCCGACGAGAAGCGGACCCAACACACAGAGGACGAGCGTGACGAGATACCCCCAGAGTGCGTACTCCAGCGCACCGTAGAAGACGGCCGTCTCGCTCCCGACGATGTTGAGAACGAGGAGCGTGACGAAAACACCCGTAAGATTTAATCCTCGCTTTTGCAAATACTCCGATGGGTTTTGGCGAACGGCGTCGAAGCTCATACGATCACGGACCATCCACACATACCACATGCTACCTTATCAGCGTACCGGCGACGAAACGAACGACCGAGGGCCCGACGGAGGAGCGGACAGTGAACGACGACCATAAGCGCCTGTTGACACAGGTACTGCTCGCCGTCCTCGTCGTTTCGGTGCTCGCCATCGTCTACTTCTCGTTCACGCCGGAGCAGCGGACCGATCCGTACACCGAGTTCTACGTGCTGGGACCGGAAGGCAACGCCAGCAACTACTCGGACAACCTCTCCGTGGGGGAGAACAGGGATCTCACCGTCGGCATTTCGAACCACGAGAACCGGGAAATGCAGTACACGCTGGTGTTGGAACTCGACAACGAGACGCTCAATACGCGGACCGTCTCGATAGCTGACCAGGAGACGTGGGAGCGAAATCGATCGTTCACACCCGAATCATCCGGTCGCAAGCAGCTGCAGCTTCTCCTCTACAGGGGTGAATCCGTCACTCCGGAGTTAGAACCCTATCGCACGTTGCGGTTGTGGATGACCGTCCAAGAGGCCAGTACCGCCAACAACCGACAGATTCCCGACAGCCGTACGTCCGGCCACCACAACGAATGACGATGGACCGTTCCGCTACCACGACACACACCGAGGGCGATCCGCCAGTCGTCAGCATCGTGGTGGTGAATTGGAACAACTACGACGACACGAGCGAGTGTTTGGACACCCTCACGGAGCTCTCGTATCCGAACTACCGCGTGGTCGTCGTGGACAACGGCTCGACGGACGGCTCGGGTGAGCGCCTCGCGGCGGGGTTCGATGGATGTGAGTTCGTGTTCACCGGTCACAATCGGGGCTTCGGCGGGGGCTGCAACGCGGGGATCGAGCGTGCGCTCGCGAACGGGACCGACTACGTACTGCTGCTCAACAACGACGCATCCGTGGCTGCCGATACCATCGACGAACTCGTGGCGGTCGCCGACGAGAGCGCCGCGGACATCGTCGGCGCGATGGTCCGCGATCAGTCCGATAAGCCGATCATCTCCCATCCGAACTGGTATCCGGACATGCTGTTTTACTCGGGCTATCGGGCCAACCTGCCGTTCGTTTCGGACTCCCGTGCGGCGTACGCCGACCGGCGCTGGTGGGCGACCGATCGCATCGAGGGGGCGGGCGTGCTTCTCTCGCGAGCGCTCCTTCGAGACCGCCGTGACTCGGTGGGACAGTTCCTCGACGAATCGCTGTTCATGTACTGCGAGGAGGTCGAACTCGCGCTGTGGTGTCGAGAGTACGACCGGACGAGCGTCGTCGCCGAACGCGCTCCCGTGGTCCACGACGGCGGCAACAGCTCGAACAGAGCCTTCCAGCTCTACTACCTGACGCGGAATCGGGTGCTCATCGCTCATCGGTATCTCTCCGGACCGGCGCGGGTGCTGTTTGATGTCCTGTACGTGTGTTCGAGGCTCGCCATTGCGGGACGTCACGTCAAGCGAGGGGCGCGGAGGGAAGCGAGAGCGATCCTTCGAGGACTCGCCGACGGGTATCGACACATCGAAGGACAGGTCGAACGCCCCAGTTGATGGGAAATGAGCTACGTCAGCAGTGTCTGACGAGAGCGACGAACAGTTATTATCCTTCCTCGACAAATAACAGACGATGCGAGCCATCGTGCATTTCTCTGTTGGCGTCTCCGGAATGTTGCTGATCCTCCTGGTCGTCGAGCGTTCGTTCCGTCAACAGTTCCTCTTGATATTCGCGAGCGGGCTATGGGCGGTCATCCCGGACCTGGGCTGGCTTTTGCTGCGGGTGGGAACGCCCGAGGCGTCCGTACTCTGGAAACAGGTGTTCAACTCGGTAGTTGGGTACCTGTTCTGGTTTCATCCCCTCTTGGACGCCATGGAACCTGAAAACAGAGTGTACGAAATGGGGGGAGCGTTCTCCCTCTTGGGGGTTGCCGTCGTCACGTTCTACCTGCTCAACGACTGGGACGCCGACCGAATCTGAGTCGGAGGTGTGTGGTCAGCGGTCCGAAGAAGCGATATACAGACGTCCAGTCGGTTCTCAGCTCGTCAGCTATACGATTGTTTCCCGTTTCTGACTGGTGACTACCTTTATGTATTGGCTCGTCGAAAATGCGTGACATGGCAGATAACGTCGTCCTCATAGTCCTCGACACGGTCCGAAAGGACTACTTCGAGGAGTTCGCCCCACGTCTCCAGTCGCTTGCCGACGTGTCGTTCGAACAGTGTCGGTCGGCGAGCTCGACCAGCGTGCCGAGCCACGCCAGCATCATCACTGGAGAACTCCCCCATCAGAACGGCATCCACAGCTTCAATCCCGACTACACGGGATTGACGCGATCGGATACATTCCTGGGCGATCTTCCCGATCACCGGCTGCTCGGCGTGAGCGCGAACACGTTTGCGGGCTCGCCGTTCGGGTTCGACCGACTGTTCGATGCGTTCACCGATGTCTCGTGGACCAGACGTCTCTCCGAGGGGATGGACGTCAAGGAGTACGCGATGATGACCGACAGCGACGGAGTGCAGTTCTACACCGACTTCCTCGCGACGGCGCTCCGCCGCGACCACACGCTCGCGACACTCATGAACGCCGGACTGGCACAGCTCGACATGCTCTTCTCGCACCTCCCGCTCGCCCGTCTTCTGGACGACGGTGCGGCGACCGCGCTCGAAACGGCACGTCGGACGGTGGACGAATCGACGGAGCCATTCTTCCTCTTTTGCAATCTCATGGAGGCACACACACCCCATCAAAACACTCGCGGATACGATCGATCGCTCCACGACGTGCCCAACGGCTGGAGTTCGACGAACGACCTCGATCAGTGGGACATCACGCTGCACGGCTCCACCGGCCACGAGACGGACATCGACCGGTTCCGAGGGCTGTACGGTGCGTCCATCGACTACCTCGATCGGCAGGTGGCGGCGTTCATTGAGGACGTCCGCGAGAACACTCGCGGTGAGACACGGTTTGTCGTCACCGCCGATCACGGGGAGAATCTCGGATTTGCGGCGGATGAGGGACTTTTCGGACACAAGAGTAGCCTGACCGAGTCGCTTCTCCACGTTCCGCTCTGCATCGTGAACCCGCCGGACGGGTACGACGAACATGAACGTCGCTACTTTTCACACCTCGAACTCGGGACGTTGATCGCGGGGCTGGCTCGTGGAGAGACGCCGGACGTGTTCGCGGACCGCATCCCAGCGGAGCTCGTCGGCACGACCAACGTTCCCGACATGCCCAACGAGGAACGCACGTTCTGGGAGCGCGCGATCAGGTGTGTCTACGACGGCGAGACGAAAGTGGTCTGGGACTCGCTCGGCGAGCGCGCGGCCTACTCGCTCGATCACTCGCGACCCTGCTGGCAGGAACGACGGGACGGCGACGTCACCATCCCCAAGTGGGAGGCACAGTTTTTCGACGAAGAGATCGGGACATACAAACGACGGGTCGATGCGACTGCTGACGTCTACGCCGAGGTCGACGAGTTCACTCTGGAACGGCTGGAGACGCTGGGCTATCGCTGAGACTCAGCGGATCCATTGTGGTAGTAGACGGTGCTCTCTCCCGTCGTGTACACTTTGCTCCGCTGTGGGAGCTCCAACTCATCAAGCGTCGTCGCTGGCGGTCCGTACTGGTTCGTCCAGACGCCGTCAAGGGCCCAGTTGTGACCGACCAAGAACACGTATCCCGGTTCGACACCCGGTGCGGCGAGTTCCGAGAGCCCGAGCGGTTTTCCGGCTATCGGTTCGATGTCGGTCCACGCTCTACTGGCCCCAGTGATGAGCTGGGGACGATACCAATCTGTCTGCCGGTTCGCGAACGTGTCGCCGTAGACTTCGATGCCCTCGTGATGGTCGATCATCCAGACGTGTGCCGCGATGTCCGTCTCTTTATATATCATCGTCTGGGCTCGTGGTGAGTCGGTCTCTGCAAGCCCGTTCTGGTTGGGGACGTTACTCGGGGCGAACCCGCCGAACAGAAGGGTGGCGGCGACGCCGCTGTTGAGGACGAACAGCACTAGCAACAGGATGCCAAAGACCTGTAGCGCCTCTCGATCCCTGTTCAGGATATGGGATTCGATCGCCCCGATGCCGACGACCGCGAAGATCACGGTCGTGACGTACGTTATCATCAGCGGCCGCCCGCCGCCCCAGTTGCGCACCATGATCGTCATCCCGAAGATTCCCATCATGGCAGCCGCGAGCGCGAAGTAGTGGTCGTCGAACTCGATGTCCTCGTTCGATAGCCGACGGTAGAGAACGATGAGCAAGCCGATCGCGATGAGCAGGCCGATCACGAGGTAGACGTACTTCGACAACTGGATCGAGAGCGTTCCGTAGTTCTTCTGAATCCGTGCCGCCGTTCGTCCGGAGAACGTCGACCCACCGAGCAACTGGATGTACGACTCCCGTGCGTGTTTCGGGAGGAGGTCGAACTTCCTGCCCCCATTCATGTACATGTACCACGTCAACGACGAAACCGAGTAGAAGACCACGAGACTCAGGGTGATCCGGGTTCTGGAGCGGGTTGCCACCAGTCGTGGTGTCACACTGTCGTCGATCACACCCCGAATATCCACTCCAGCGAGAGCGTCGAACCATCGGAGAGCAGCGAGCAGTACCAGCGTCACCCCGAAGGCCGCAACGACGTAGTAGGAGGTCCCATAGTGGGACACGACGATGCCGAGGACGAACGCCAGTCCCAGCGCGGAGGCGACGACGCGCGGGGAATCCCGGTCGCTGATCGCCAGGCCGAACAGCGCAAGGAAGAGTACGGGTGTTGCCGCCCGTCCCGCCGTCGGGTATTGCCGGAAGAACGGGTGTGCAAACACGAACACCGAGGCTGCGAGAAAGGCGCGATAGGAATCGGTGTACCGCCGGAACGTGAGAAAGAGCGCGAGCGGAATGAACGACACGAAGAAGGGGTTGATGACGTTGTACTGAGTGAGGATGTGAACCCCCGACAGTCGGGCGTAGATCGGATAGAGGACCCCGTTCGGGAGGAGTTCCGCCGACAGGAGATCCGATCGCACGACACCCGGAGTCCACTGCCTGGCTCGCCAGGTCCGTATCGCGTACGGCTGCCCGCTGTAGCCACTGAACTTCCAGATCGCCTTGTGATAGAGCACCGCAAGCGCCATCATCCACATTCCGAACGAGTGCCACCGTGTTGGAACCCGTTTCGTGACGATCAGCAAGGGAACCAACGCCACGGCGACGAGAACGACGACGAGCAGGAAGGCGTTCCCCGTTCGGTTGAGAAGTTCCACGCCCACGATGCTGAGCAATGGGAGGAGGAGAAGGGCGAGTGGCACCGGCGAAATACGGGAGACGACCAGGGAGGGAACCGACGCCATCCACTCGAACGCACCGTCATCGCCGTCGTGGGACAGAAACAGGCTCGCCGGGATCGTCACCGTCCCGTCACGTCGCATCCGGAGCACCAACGCCGCGAGAGTCACATCGAACACCGTCATTGCCGCCGCGAGAGGCACCACCGCCATCGGCGCGTCGTGGCCGACGAGGGGAAGCGTGACGTTCACGACGAACCCGATCGCCATCACCGACAGCAGGCTTATGCCGAAGGCGTATGTCACGTGTCTCGCACCGAGCGAACCGTCCGCGTAGACGAACAACACAGCCAGACCGCCAGGGACGAACGTGAGCGCGAGAACCACTACCGGCGCGCGTAGCTGATCCGGAATCGGCACACCGAACTCTTGGAGCCCGATCACGACCAGCGCGAGACCGTGGAGTCCGAGCAGCGCCGCAACAGCGGTCCGTTTGTCGATGTCGGTCGGGCCATCTGCCCACGCCCGAACTGGCCCGACGTCGCCGGCGAGCAGCGTCTTCACGCTCATCGATCCGGTTCACCTCCAGATCGCCGCGAGTACAACGTACCGACCGCATCCGCCCGTCGCGACCACTCGAACTCCATCGCCGCGTCCCGCGCGCGCTCGGCGAGGCGTGCCGAGAGTTCGTCGTCCTCGAGCGCGAGCCGAACACGCTTCGCGAAGCTGCCTTTCGAGTAGGCGGTCATCGCCGCGCGGCGCTCGACGAGGTGCTCGACGATCGAGGGGCCGGGCGTGACGACCATCGGCTTCCCCAACGCCGCGTAGTAGAATAGCTTTACCGGCGACGACGACCGTTGAATGGCCGAGACGACCTGTGGGTTGATCAGGACCTGTGACCGCGCCAGCAGGGCGAACGCTTCGTGGTCCGGGAGGCGGCCGGTGAGTCGGAGACCGTCGACTCCCTCACCGAGCCGCTGTAAACGCCGGTGCTGGGCTCCATCACCGATGACCACGAGCTCCGATACCGCTGGCAGACGAGCGACGGCGACGAGTGTCTCGATATCGACCTTCGGGTGAAGCGTCCCGAGGAAGGCGACGCGTCCGGGGACCGTCGATTCCGTGGCCTCGGGAATCGTCGTCGGGAAGTAGCCGTTCGGAACGACCGTCAGCCGCTCGTCCGGAACTCCCCACGCACGCATCGCGTCCCGCATCACGTCGGAAACGACGATGACGTGGGCCGCGCGCTCGACGGCTCTGCGTTCCAGTCGCCGGACGCCGCGCTTGAACGCGGGGGCAAGGCGTGTGTCGACGTGGTCGAATCGGGAGTACGCGAGGTCGTGCATGTCGAGGACATAGTCCTGACACCCACGGAACGTCCCGACGCCAGCGAGCGTCGAGTGTTCGATCTGGAGGATCGCGTCGCGGTCTCGGGCGACCCGCCGCGCCGCCGCGGCGACTCTCGCGGCCCTGATGAGTGGGTTCGAGAGCCGAACAGCGACGGGTTCGACGTTCACTGCCGCCAATCGTTCCGGGAGGGCCCCCGATGGCTCGGGAACGACGAGGGTCACATCGTGGCCTCGTTCGGCGAGGCCCTGAGCGAGCGCCGAGACGCGCTCGGTGCCGCCGCTCGGTTCGCCCATATCCCCGCCGTGCGCGATACACAGCGCTCGTTGTCCGGAATCCGGGCTCCAGTCGTCACCGGGCGACGGTGACAGCGACTGCTCCGATCGATCACTCATTGCCGACCACGCCCCGATTCGGACGGCACTCGACCGCCTCCCGTCGTTCCACCGCAGTCGTTCGCGCCGCGTCGGCGATGGTGACCCGTTCGTGTCGATCGTCGTGCTGTCGCTCGGCCAGCGGTCGCAACGACGAGGCCACCGCCGGGAACTGGGCGGCGACGCTCGTCCGTTCGTACGGGTCCGACGCGAGATGGTACAGTTCTTCGCCGTCCGTATTCAGTATGTACCGCCAGTGTCGCCCACTGACCGCCGTTTTCTCGCCGTTCTCGGTCGTGGACGTGACGAAATCGGTACCGAACGCAACCGGATCGAACGACCGGCGCTCCGCGAGCGCAGTAATCACGTTCGGAAGCCGCCGGAGCGAGGTCGGCGATCGAATGCGTGCTCGCTGCCCGGCGTTCGCAACGAGGAACGGCACGTGCAGGTTCTCCCCGTAGAGCTGGCGTTCGTGGCCGTACGTGCCGTGCTCGCCGAACGCTTCGCCATGATCGCCATGCACCACGAGTATCGGATCGTCGTCCGCGCAGTCGTGCCACAGCCGGTCGATGAACGCGTCCGTCGACCGGACGCTGTCGCGATAGGCCTGCCGGAGCCGGGTCTCGACGCGTCCCGGGATGGAGCCCTCGCGGGAGAGCTCGGTGAACGATGCGTAGTACATCCCGAGCGCCGAGCTCTCGCGGCGGAAGCGACGCGGTGTGATGTACGGCTGGTGGGTGTCGAGGAGAAACACCCACAGAAAGACGGGGCGTGAGGCTGCCGCCAGCCCGGTCGTGATGGTGTCGTAGAAATCCGTCCACCTGATGAACCACTCGCGCTTGTTGTGCCAGAAGAGGCGGTCGCCGAGCCGCGTACCGTGCAGTCCCCGATCGATTCGCTTGAACAGCGGCGGCCCGTACGATTCGAGCGTCTCGCCGTTCACCGCGACGAACCGATCGAACCCCGCGTCGAACGCGGTGCCCTGCGTCCAGGGGTTCGCCGTGACGCCGATCGTCGCGTACCCTCGGTCGCGAAGTCGCTCCGCAACCGACCGGTGGCGCTGCATGTGACGACGGATGCGGGCACGCTGGCGCTGCCAGTAATCCTCGCCATCGTCTTCCGCGGGTCGCATCGGTTCGCCGGTGAACGACGCGGGCATCGAAGACGGCGTTCGCGGTCCCGGTGCGATGGCGTTCTCGAAGACGACTCCCTCCTCGGCCAGCGTATCGAGCGTCGGCGTCAGGGTCGCGGGGTCGCCGTCGAGGAACCCGCAGTGGTCCGCCCGAAGGCTGTCGACGGTCACCAGCACGATGTTTCGCGTCATCGCTCCCGGACGACCTCCCGTGCCGCCTCGCCGATGGTTCGTTGCTCGGCCATCGACGCGTCGAACTGCGCCAGCACGCCCCGGCAGAGCGCGCCGAGCTGGTCGTTCGAGACTTGAGACTGCTCGTCACGGCCGATATCGTACAGCTCTTCGCCGTCGCCGTTCCGGAGGTATTTCACCCGTCCACTGTCGATGGCAGCGGTCTCGTCGGTCCTCGCTGCGACGAACGGATTCTCGATGTCGGGCACCGCTCCCGTCTCGGCGATACCGGTCAGGAGGCGTGGAATCGCTCGCAGGGATATCGGCCGGTCGATTCGGCGGGACGGGACGCCGGAAACGACGAGTGGCACATGAATGTTCTCTCGATACAACTGGTGTTGGTGCGTGTACGTCCCGTGCTCGCCGAACGCCTCGCCGTGGTCGCCGTGGACGACAATTACTGTGTCCTCCACGTCCGACCGCAGCCGCTCGAAGAACGCATCCGTGTACCGGATCGAGTCGTCGTACGCCGTCACCAGCTGTTCGTGGACCCGCGGACTGTAGGGCGTGTGCTGGTCTTCGAGGTAGAGCCGAAGGTTGGCCTCGTATTCTCGCCACCGCGACTGGCTTCGATAGGTGTCGCCGGTCAGGTACGGGAAGTGGACGTCCAGCAGGAACACCCAGAGGAAGTACGGCTTTTCGGCCCGTTGCGCCCACGAAACGATGTCGTCGTACATCGCGCTCCACGGCTTGAACACGTTTTCGCGCTGCATCCAGCTCAACACGAGCCGCGTCGCCGCGAGTGCCTTCGATCCACCCTCTTCGAGCATCCGGCTCCAGATCGAACTCGACAGGTCATCACCCATGAAATCCTCGAATCGGTCGAATCCCCGATCGAAGCCGAAGTACCGCGAGGTCCACGGGTTGGGTGTGAACGCGCCTGTCGCGTAGCCGCGCCGGGACAGTTTCTCCGCGAGCGTGTCGTGAGCCAGGACGTGGTCCCTGATCTCTGTGCGGGTTGAGGCGAGTTCGTCGCCGCTCCCGGCCCCGGTCGGGTACGTGCCCGTCATCGTTGCGGGGAGTGATTCGGGCGTTGTCGGTCCCGGTGCGATGGCGTTCGTGAAGACCGCACCCTCCTCGGCCATCACATCGAGGGCGGGGGTGGTCTCGTGCTCGTAGCCCATGAACGAACAGTGATCCGCACGGAAACTGTCGACGGTCACCAGCACGATGTTCGGTTGTTCACTCATAGTTCGGCCACCTCGATCTCCCGCGCCGTTCCGGCGATCCGCTCGCGTTCGGAGTTCGTCAGCCGGCGAGTTGATTCGAGGCTGTCCCACACGTCCGAGAGGTCGACTCCCGACTGTAGGTTCAACTCCTCCGGATCGGCGACCAGATCGGAAAACGCCACCCCTGCTCCGTCGTGGAGTAGTTTCCAGTCCTGTCCTCTCACCGCCGCCTTCTGCGCCGTTGACGTGCGTACCCGCGGCCGGGTGAACCGGGAGCGGTCGAGAGTTCTGGACGAACTCGCGAGTTCTTCGAGCAGGAACGGGAGTACCCGCAACGACACCGGCTCCTCGATTCGCTCACGCACGCCGGCGTTCCAGACGACCAGTGGGACGTGGACGTTCTCTTCGTATAGGTGACTGCCGTGTCCAAACGATCCGTGTTCGCCGAACGCCTCGCCGTGATCCGCGTGGAACACGTAGATCGGGTTCGCCTCGGATAGGTCGTCGGTGAGCCGCCGCACGAACTCGTCGACGTGTCGGATCGTTCCGTCGTAGAGCGAACGCACCGTCTGAACGCTCTCACCGGTGGGCGTACGATCCGAGAAGTTACTGCTGGTCCAGTTGGCGCGGTACATACTGGTCGCTGAGATGCCGTTTCGGTGTCGATCCGGCGGACGGTACGGCCAATGTGGTTCGAGCAGGAAGACCCAGAGGAAGAAGGGGTCGTTTGTGGCAGCGACGCTCTCGATTAGCTCTTCGTAGTAGTCCTCCCATGTCATCGAGACATCGCCCCGACCGACCAAGTTGAGGCCGAACCGGAGTCCGGCGACGAACCGGCCCCGCAGCCACCGCGAGACGATTGCGGACCGGAGTCGTGCGCTCGTGTCTAGGAAGTCCTCGAACCGATCGAATCCCCGGTCGAACCCGAAGTACCGCGACGTGAACGGGTTCGGCGTGAAGCCGATCGTCGAGTAGCCGGTCGCCGAGAGCCGTTCGGGGACCGTCCGCCCGCGCGAGAGGTGGTCACGGATGTGGTCACGGCTGGCGACGCCGTGGTGAACGTCGGCGATGCCTTCACCCGTAAACACCGCGGGCATTGACTCGGGCGTCGATGGTCCAGGAGCGATGGCGTTTTCGAAGACGACACCTTCCGTAGCCATCGCGTCGAGGATTGGTGTGGTCTCGCGCTCGTAGCCCATGAACGAACAGTGATCCGCACGGAGGCTGTCGACAGTCACGAGGACGATGTTCCGACTCATTGGGCGACTGCCTCGTAGTAGCGCTCCAGCTCCCGGACGATCGTGGTCCAGTCGTGGTTCGTCTCGATCAGCCGTCGAGCGTTTCGTGCGTAGCGTCGCTGTCGCTCCGGGTCCGAGAGCAGTTCGAGCGTTGCGGTTGCGAAGGACGACGCGTCCTCGGCGACGGAGACGTGCCGTCCGTCTTCCACGTCGATACCCTGGATGCCGACTGGCGTGGTCACCATCGGCTTGCCCATCGCCATCGCGTGCAGCGCCTTCATCCGGACGCCGGTTCCGACGCGGATGGGAATCACGACCACCGACGCACGGTCGATGTAGGTATGGATGTCCTCGACGAATCCGGTGACGGTGACGCCCTCGACCGCGTCGAGTGCCGCGACTGCGTCCGTGGGATCCTTACCGACGATCTCCACCACTGCATCGGGCAGCTCCGCCCGGATGCGTGGGAGCACCTCCTCGACGAACCAGACGGCAGCGTCCTCGTTCGGGTGGTAGTCCATACTCCCGAAGAAAGTGATTCGATCGGGGTCGGAATCGACCGTCGCCGGCTCGAACTGCGAGAGATCGACGCCCGCCGGAAGGACCTCGATCCGCCCACCGGCACCGTACTGCCGGAGTCGGTCGCGGTCCTCGGCCGTGATCGTCAGCGTGAGGCCACTCTCCTGTGGAATAGCTCCCTCGAACTGCCTCGTCTTTCGATACTGGAGAAACGCGTACGCTGCCTTGGCTGGATTGTTCGTATACCGTGCGTACTGCCGATAGATCGTGGACTTCACGTTGTTGAATCGAATGACGGTGGGCGTGTCGTCGCCGAGAGACGAGGCCAGATGCGAGGTCTGGAGTGCGTGCAGATGCACGATGTCCGCCCGGTCGAGGGTCGCCTCGACGGCTGCGGTGTACTCGGTCGTGCGTGCTTTCATCACCGGTAACGGCTCCCTCGTGAAGACGTTTGCAGCGAGGTTTCGCGGCGTCCGGTTCGGCAGCCCGGCAACGGGCTGGACGGTACAGCCGACCGCCGACTCCATCGCTCGCGCCTGGTCGGTATCGTCACAGTACGAGATCAACTGGAGGTCGTGCCCCCGATCGACGAGTCCCTCGATGATTCCGAAGGTCTCTGCCCGTCCTCCCGAGTTCGGCGGGTAGGGTATCCTGTGTGTGCAGAAGCAGACGTTCATCCTTCGACGAGCCTCCGTGCGGCCATCGTTATTGCCTCTCGCTCCCGTTCGGACGCGGACACGACGCCGAGCCGGCGACGACACAGCCGCTCCAGCTCCGGGTTCGACACTGGCGTCTCCTCTCCGGCAGCGAGAGCATACATCTCCATATCCGTTCGAGAGTTGATAACCGTTACCCGCCGTCCACGCAGCGCGGTCTGCTCTCCCGCACGAGTTCTGGCGACGGCGAACGGATCGGTAGTCGAGAAAGACATCGGGTCGTTACCGTTGCTCGCGTCCGTCAGCATCGTCGGGAGCGCGGCGAGCGAAACCGGCTCGGTCACCGTTCGGTCGGGAACGCCGTCGAGGACGAGCGGGACGTGGACGTTCTCCTCGTACAGGTATGGTTCGTGGCCGTAGATCCCGTGCTCGCCGAACGCTTCACCATGATCGCCATGCACCGCGATCACGGCGTCAGTGTCAGCCCGAAGTCGGTCGAGAAACGCATCGGTGTAGCGAATCGAGTCGTCGTACGCCGTGAGCAACTGCTGACGCAGGGCGGGATCGAAGGCGGATTCCTTGTCCGCTCGCCAGAACCGGTAGTTCGCGTACACCATCCGCCACCATCTCAACCGTCGGTACGCCTCGCTCGCCAGATACGGAACGTGGGGGTCCATGAGGTGAACCCAGACGAAGTACGGCTCCTCAACCGACTCGGTCCACTCGGTGACTTCGTCGTAGTAGTCCTCCCACGGTTTGAACACCTCCTCGCGCTGCCACATGTTCAGGACCATGCGCACGGCGAACGTGAGATCGCTCTCCCGGGCTAGCTGTGAGACGAGACGACGGAATCCCCGGCGGACGAACGTGTCGAGGTAGTCCTCGAACCGGTCGAACCCCCGATCGAACCCGAAGTACCGCGACGTGAACGGGTTCGGCGTGAACGCGGCGGTAGCGTATCCCCGCCGCCGGAACGTCTCGGCCAGCGTGTTCCGTGTCTCCATGTGTCGGCGGATGTTCGCACGAAGTTCGTCGACATCGCCCGTATCCCCACCGCCGACCGGGTCGTGGCCGGTCATGACTGTCGGCATTGATTCAGGTGTCGACGGCCCGGGGGCGATAGCGTTCTCGAAGACGAGACCGTCGTCGGCCATCGCGTCGAGGGTGGGGGTGGTCTCGCGCTCGTAGCCCATAAACGAACAATGGTCCGCCCGGAGGCTGTCGACGGTCACCAGCACGACGTTTCGGCGGTCAGTCATAGCGTCCCCTCGACGAGCGCTGTCGTGTCGTCGATCGAGCGCTTCTCGCGTTCGGTCGCGGTATGGTTGGCGAGGATCGCCTCGAACACGCTGGCCAACTCTCCGTGGTCGTCGACGACGTTCACCTGCTCATCCGGGTCGAGTCTGAGATCGTAGAGCTCCCGTCGGTTCGGATCGCGGATGAACTTGTGGTCGCGCGTCCTGATGGCGGTCCGGCGGTCGTCGCCGACCAGCACTTTCGAGATCGTCCACGGCCGTTCGGCTGCCGCGTGGAGCGACGGCGCGGGGAATCGATGAGTTGCCTCGGCCAACTCCGCGATCGTCGTCGGAATCGACCGGAGAGGAACCGGCGCGTCGACCGTTTCCTGTCTCCCAGCATTCGCTATCACCAGAGGCACGTGCACCAGACTCTCGTAGAGGTGTGGTTGGTGGCCGTACCGTCCGTGTTCGCCGAACTCCTCGCCGTGGTCCGCATGAACGACGAAAACGGGGTCATCGTCCCGAAGATCCGCTTGCAAGCGGTGGAGAAAGCGGTCGGCGTGCCGGATCGAGTCGTCGTAGAGATCGAGAAATCGCTGGCGTTCGTCCGGGCCGAAATCAGGCTCCCAGCCTGCGTTGAGCATTCGCCAGTACTGGCCGAACGAGCGGACGAGATCGCCCCGCGAACTCCACTGCCGGCTCGCTGCCGGCGGGAGCCATGGGTGATGCGGATCGAGCAACAGCACCCAGAGGAAGTACGGCTCCGGTGCCCGCTCACACCAGTCGTGGATCAGATCGTAGTAGTCGTCCCAGGGGCGGAGTGTCTCCTCACGACGGACGAGGTTGCGAGCCAGTCGGAGAGACGTCGCGGCTCCGCCACCCTCGATGGAACGCCGGAAGATCCGGTTCCACGCCCGCTCGGCCGTCCCACGGTCCTCGTGGAGGAAGTCCTCGAACCAGTCGAACCCCCCGTCGAACCCGAAGTAACTCGACGCCGGCGGGTTCGGTGACACCGCTCCGGTGGCGTATCCCGCCGCCGAGAGCGCCTCGGCCAGCGTCTTTCGGGAGGTCACCTGTTCGCGCTGCTCCTCGTTCAGCCCGATCTCCGGGCTAGCGAGCGAAAACGTCCCGGTCATGACGCTCGTCATCGAGGCGATCGTTGGGACCCCGGAGGCGATGGCGTTCTCGAAGACGACGCCCTCCGCGGCCATCGCGTCGAGGGTTGGTGTGGTCTCGCGCTCGTAGCCCATGAACGAACAGTGGTCCGCACGGAGGCTGTCCATCGTGACGAGAACGACGTTTCGTTTCTCTGCATCCATCGAGATCACTCCCGCTCGTCGGCTTTTCGACTGTGCGTCCCCGTGACATCGGCTGTGATACTACTTGCAGACCGCCATCTATCCCAGAGAAGCGAAGATAGCCAGTAGAGCATCGACCCAGCCCGGGTTCGAACGGCGACAGTAGTAACCATTACACTCACCACATCGTATGAATACGGATTGAAATAAATATACTGTCTAGAGGTCTAGCCACGTTCGTCGTGGGTGGCGTTGTTGTGGACGAATCCTTTGAAGCGGTTCGAGGCGTGAACGACCGCTCCGTCCGGCGGTAGTGTTCGACGGACATCACAGGTATCCCAGTTGCTGGAGTCGCGCTTCGACGTTCTCGGACGAGGCCGAACTCGATTGAGGGGTGATACTGGGGTCGTACTCTCCGAGATCGGTCGCCGAGGTTTTCACCCACGGGACGTTCTTCACGACCGGGTGGAGACAGCCGGCGGGGTGGTCGTAGATGCCCCACTCGCCGATGGCGTCCCCGTGGTCGGCCGTGATGGCGACGGTGTCGGCGTCCAGATTCCGGAGCAACAGTTCGACCTGATCGAGCACCGTCCTGAGTGTGTCGCGGTAGGCCGACCAGAACGTCTCGCGGTCGATTTTGCCTTTTCGCAGCGCATCGACGACTGTCTCGCCGCCATCGCGTCCGAACGGGTCCGCCGCGAACGAGTCGACGCCTTCGGTACCGACGAACGGGTGGTGTGGCTGCATGTAGTGAACGATCAGAAAGTCCGGGGCGTACTCCCGACCGACGGCGATGGCGCGATCGGTGACGGGGTCGGGCGGGACGGTTCCGAGTTCGTCGTCCCAGCCGTAGTGCCACACCTCGTCGAGCACTTGGAAATCGGCCGCGTCGAGTACCTCGGCCGAGAAAGCGTTCCCCGTGACGTACGCCGTCTCGCGGGTTTCGGCCGCGTACTCCGTTGTGAACGTCTTCACCATCCACTCTTCGGACATGCTACCGACGGAGCCGACTGATTCGACGCCACTCACGAACGCGTACTCGTCGGCTACCTCACGGAGGAGATCGACGCGACAGGCGTCGAGTACGATGAGGACATCCCACTCGCGGTCGTAAACGTTCACACCCCGTGGAACGTGCCAGCCGAGGTGTCGCCATGCGCCGGCGTAGAGTTCGTAGGTGCTGTCCCGCAATCCGTCGGAGGGGTTCTCGCGTATCCGCGTCGTTGTACGCCTCACCCAGTCAGCGAACGTCATGAGTACTCAGAGTGCGCTCTGTTCTCTTTAATCTTATCGGGAAACGACACAGTCGGCCACCGATTGTACATCCATATCGAGAAATCCTCAATCAGCATTCCAACCAGTGGTACCGTGTAAAATCCTATATTGAGTTGCTACGATAGCCGTCAAGTATTATATGTGGGATGACGAAGGACGAAGGGAGAAGCAGATGAGACAGACACGAGAGGTAGTTTCGGTAGTCATCACTACCTACTATCGCAACGACCGCTTGCGTGGTGCGATTGAGAGTGCGCTCGGTCAGACCTACCCAGCAGTAGAAGTCGTCGTTGTCGACGACTCCGGCGAAGCGCACGCGAAAAGCGTAGCGGACGAATACGACGTGAGATATATCCCACATGATGTGAACAAAGGAACTAACACAGCTCGGAACACCGGTATCGAGGGCTCATCCGGGCGATACGTACAGTTGCTAGATGACGACGACCGATTGCATCGAGAGAAAGTACAGGCACAGATGGAGGCCTTTGCTGTATCCGACTCGACTGGCGTGGTGTACTGCGGCGTCACCCTCAAAGGAGACAGTGAGACCCGAGAAGTGTTGCCCGACCCCGACGTCAGTGGTGACGTCCTAGCCTGCGCGCTCACGCTCGATCCGTTCCCCTGCTATACCAGTTCGATGCTGATCGATAGAGAGTACCTTGATCGAGTCCTGCCGCTTGCGGTTCGCCCGACCGTCGATGACCTATGGCTGATGATCGAGCTGGCAAAGATAACCGAGTTCGATCATGTGGCTCGGTCCTTGGTCACGAAACGGCAGACGGACAGCTCTCTCGGTCAAGGAATGACCAATGCCCGAGAACGATTCAATCTCATCGAGGAATACGACGAACTATACGAAAAGTTCCCTGCCGCCGTCCGTGGAACGGCGCTTGGCAACACACATCATCAGACTGGTTCGTTGTTGTTCGACGAGCGCATCTGGTCGTTCAAAGCAACACTCGCCTACTGGAAAGCACTGTATTATCGTCCGGAACCCTCAACTCAGTTCGTGGGCGCATGTATCGCCTCACTGCTCGGTAAGCCAGGGATATCTGCAGCGAAATCGCTTCGTTCTTTGGTCACGTGAGCGTTCATCCCTCGAACACACAGTTCGACAAGCACACCAACGGTACTCACTCAGCGGACCACGAACAAGAGTTCCGAGAATGTTCAATTGATTGGAAAATTATGGGTACGAACGGCCCCGTGCCGCTTGGAGCAAGTCTCCAAACGTAGCGAGTCACGAGCTCGACCACCATCAACACGCATAGTGAGAGTAGCCGTTCACAACAACGTTTATGATGTGATAGGAACAATGGTTTCGAGAACACGTACTACCGACGGCAGACCACGGGAGAATCCAAACCAATGAGTTGCCCTAGTGTGAGTGTCGTACTTGCCACGTACAATCGAGCGGACGTGCTCGGACGAGCGATTCGAAGCGTATTGGCGCAGACGTATTCGGACTTCGAACTCATCGTCATCGACAGTGGGACAGACAACGCCGACGAAATCGTTGCCTCGTTTGATGACCCGAGAATACGGTATCTGCGACAAAAGCCACAAGGGCTTGGAGCAGCCAGAAATCTCGGTATCGACGTGGCACGGGCCGAGTTAATAGCGTTTCAAGACGACGACGACGAATGGCAGCCAACGAAATTAACCAAGCAGGTGGACGCGATCCGAAACGCGCCAGAAAGCGTCGGCGTCGTGTATTCAACGGTCCAGAAGATACAGAACGGTCAGCAGTGGTGGGTTCCAAACGAGAACACAACCCAGACGAGCGGAAGTCTCGTCCCCGCACTCTGGCGGCATAACTTTGTCTCACCCCAAACGGTTCTCATCAAAAAACGATGCGTGGAGACGGTAGGCGGGTTTGACGAGAGCCTACCCGCACTTGAGGACTGGGAGATGTGGCTCAGAGTCGCGCAGACATTTGAATTCGAGCACGTCGATGAAGCCTTGGCGACAGCGCACATCAGCGAGGATAGTATGAGTGTCGATTATGAATCGCTTGCGGTAGCAAGAGACGCCATCGTTCGCAAACACCGACACACGTTCGACGAAGAGTCGGTAGCCCGACATCTGTTCTGGTCTGGACATGGGTTCATGAAAACGAACAATGTCGACCAGGGTCGAAGAAACCTACGAGAAGCACTTTCGGCCGAGTTCCGACCGTTGTATCTCGCCAGTTTTGCCGCCTCAATCTGTGGGCATCGTCTGTACAACCGTCTGTACAGCATGAGAAAAAGCGTTGGATGAAATACACTCTGTTCAGTTCAGACACCATCGGAAATGTCCTCGTACTGGCTCCACAGCGGGTAACCGCCGTCATCTGAAGGAGCTGATAACCGTATTGAAAACCGTGCTGATACCAATATCGAACCGTCGCTCTATGCCGACCATGACGAGAGAATAGAGGACGATTCCCACAGTAACCAGAAACAGGAACTCCACTATCGATGAGCCAATCGCCACGTTCGTTCGGACGAACCACACCCCGATCGCCATCACTGCACTACCAACGGCAGGGTACGAAACAACGCGGATGAGTCTGAAGTAGCTTCCCTCGACCTGTCTCACCGCGAGATAGTTGGCTATCGGGCTGGCGACGATCCCGCTCACGACGACCACGAATGCTGTCCCGGCGATACCCCAGCGATCAGTAGCAGAATAGATCAGTACAACGACAATAGCGAGCTCCAGAACCTGTAGTTTCGTGTTATAATCCGGCCGTCCAACGGCCTCAAACAATGGGCCAGTCGATGATCCGAGTGAGCGGATAGCGCCCCACAGGGTGAGTATCTGCATCGGCCATACCATGGGCAACCACTGCTCGCCAAGAAACCCCTGGACGAACACCGGGGCGGTGACGAAAATTCCTGCCGCCATCGGGAACGAGACCATCGTTGTCAGTTGAATCGTTCTGAAATATCCCTTCCGGAGCTTCGTGTCATCGGTCTGTAGCTGTGAGTACGCTGGAAACACGACGTTCGAGATCGTATGTGTGATCTCCGTCGCCGGTGCGTTCGAAAAGCGAAACGCGAGTTGATAAAACCCGAGCACGCTCGCACTGAGAAACCATCCAATGAAAGCATCATCGCCCTGATTGAGCAAAAAAGCAAGAACGCCCGAGCCCAAAATCCATTTCCCGTAGCCGAGAAGTTCGCGTGCCTGTGCCCTGTCGAACGCTGGCCACGGTCGGTACTCGTGAATCAGATATGACAGAACGATTGTGACGATATTGCCCGCGAGCCGCCCGAACACGAACGCCCATACACTCCGGAAAATCCACGCTGTAGCGATCGTCACCGCCGCGTTCACGAGTGAGCCAGTCAGGGTATAAGCGAACTGTTTGTGAAAATCCAGATTCTTCCGGAAATAGATCAACCCTGGATTCCGTAGGCTAGTGAGCAACGACGTGAGCGCGAGCACCCTGATGAGATCTGTCGATCGAGGTTCGCCGAAGAACACGGCCGCATACGGGGCCGCGACGTACGCGATACCGACAACGAGAACGCCTCTGATGATCTGCAAACTCCAAGCGGTGTTCAGATACTCGTTTATATTGCGTTCTTTCCGCTGGATGAGAGCTCTGTCGACACCGAACTCAGAAAACTGCTCCAGAACAGTGAGAACGAGGAGAGTAATCCCGATGAGACCGATCGCGGCAGGTGAGAGCAAACGGGCGAGGACGATCAGTTTTGCGAGCTGTAGTCCGCGGTCGAAGACGTTGATCAACGTGACCCAAATACCGCTTTTTACCGTGCGCTCCTTGACCCCTCCTTCCGGAACGAGCGTCCGCTTGACAAAATCCAGCAGTTGGTTGAGCGACAATCTATCGAACATCTTGGCGAGAGTGGTAATCAAGGCATCGGTCGTCGAGAGCACAGTCCGAGGATCTTCTCTCGTCTTGGGTTTCCACTAACGACCAGCGACGGACGTTCTCCAGACTGGGCGGCACCGACCAAGGCAGGTAGTGTGAACATCCCCAGCCGGTAACCTCACACTGGATTGGTGAATCGGATCGTCGATACTGAGCCCATATCTACATCAACGGTCGATGTACCATTCGACGAACTGCTCTAGTCCGGTTTCGAGATCCACTGACGGCGTCCAGTCCAAGTGCTCCTCGGCTCGGGTGATGTCCGATACGTACACCTTCTGATCACCCTCGCGCCAGTCGTCGAACCCGACGGCCGTCCGCCTGCCTGTCTGTGCCTCCAGCAAATCAAAGAGTTCGATCAGACTCGTCGTGGTGTGGGGACCACCACCCATGTTGTACACGGCCGGTTTGTCCGTCGGATTCGAGAGGAAGGCGTCGTAGGCTTCGACGAGGTCAGTAACGTATAGCGCGTCCCGAACCTGTTTGCCGTCACCGTAGACGGTCAGCGGTTCGTCTTCGAGCGTGCTGATGGCGAAGTGTGCGATCCATCCCTGATCTTCGATGCCGAACTGCCGGGGACCGTAGATACAGCTCATCCGGAACGCAGCAGCGTCGATCTCGTTTCGCGCTGCGTAATCCTGCAAGTAGAGGTCACCGGCGAGCTTCGACGTCCCGTACGGTGTGTGTTCACAGTCATCGATCGACAGCGATTCCGGGATTCCACGTTCGTATTCGGGGTCGTCGTACCAGTACCGAGTCTCCGCTTCTCGAACCGATATTTCGTTGACGTTCGATCCGTACACCTTATTGGTCGACGCAAAGACGACAGCGGGATCGCTCTCGGCCTTTCGGGCTGCTTCGAGGACGTTGAACGTCCCCTGGGCGTTCACCTCGAAATCCGTCCGGGGGTCATTGAGCGACGCAGTGACCGCCACCTGGCCGGCCAGATGGACGACCGCGTCGTGCCCCTCGACGATCGATTCGATGCGATCGCTGTTCCGGATATCGGCCTCGACGAAATCGATATCCGGGTACCGTTCTCGGAGATAGTCGTAATTGTACGCCGCCGTGTCGCGGCCCTCCGCTGTCGCTGCGAGCGTGCTGGCCCGCGAGAAATCGTCGAGCACCGTAACCTGAGGTCCCCGGGTCGCATAGTATTCGGCGACGTGGCTGCCGACGAACCCGGCTCCACCGGTGACGAGAACGCGGTTGATCGCTCCCATAACTCGTCAACAGTTCCCACAGATATATTCCTATTCATTGTTCTGTCACCACAACCACATACCATCGAAACCGCTCGATCGAAGCGTTCGTTCCCGCCGACGAGGGCTGCAAACCGCGCCGAGCTGGATGGACCATACGAACGAACGATCGGGACCCCAATAATATAAAAAATATTTAAAAAGAGTTTTATCTATCGATAGCAATTAGTGTATTGTGATGATCGACGGAGTCGAGGTGCGCGACCTTCGAGTCAACGCCGACGAGCGTGGCCATCTAGTAGAGGTCTTTCGCGAAGATTGGGAGCTGTACGACCCGGAGCCGGCAATGGCCTACTACTCGATGACGTATCCCGGAGTGATCCGGGCGTGGCATCGACACATACGTGGGCAGGTCGATCACTTCACCTGCCCCAGCGGGCGCATCAAGATCGGAATCTACGACGACCGCGAGGGATCGCCCACTTTCGGCGAGGTCGAGACATACGTCGTCGGCGAACACGAACAACGGCTCGTCAGGATCCCTGGCGCTTGCTGGCATGGGTTCAAGGCAATCGGCGACACTCCAGCGATACTGATGAACTTCCCGACGAATCTCTACGATTACGACGACCCGGACGAAGAGCGACTCCCACACGACACGGATGAGATTCCGCTCGACTGGGAAGCGGATCCGCATGGCTGAACGAAGGTGACAGACGATGAAGGGACTCATACTTTCAGGCGGGCAGGGAACGCGGCTGCGACCGATCACGCATACCGGTCCGAAACAGCTCGTGCCGGTGGCGAACAAACCCATTCTCGAATACGCCATTGAAGACCTCCGGGAGGTCGGCATCACGGAGATCGGCGTTGTACTCGGGAACCTGGGACGGGAGGCGATCCAGTCGTTCTTAGGTGACGGTTCTGCGTTCGGCGTCGACATTACCTATATCGTACAGGGGAATCCACTGGGACTCGCCCATGCTGCAGGCTGTGCCCGAGATTTCGTTGGTGACGAGGATTTCGTGATGTATCTCGGGGACAACATCCTGAAACAGGGGATCGACGAACTGGTGTCGAGCTTCCGGCAAAGCGACCACGCGGCCGGCATCGCGCTCCAGCACGTCGACAACCCACAGCAGTTCGGCGTCGCCGACGTCACGGCAGACGGACGAGTCGTCCGATTGGTCGAAAAGCCCGACGAACCGCCGAGCGACCTGGCGCTGATCGGGATCTACGTGTTCTCCCCGGCCATCTTCGACGTGATCGAGCGCCTCTCGCCGTCGTGGCGTGGCGAACTGGAGATCACCGACGCGATCCAGGCCCTGCTCGATGGTGGACACACCATCGACTCACACGTGGTTGGCGGCTGGTGGAAGGATACGGGAAAACCGGAGGACGTCTTGGAAGCGAACCGGCTCGTTCTGGAAGACGTTCGACCATCGATCGACGGTCGAATCGAGGACGGCGCGGACGTCACCGGTCGCGTCGATCTCGCCGAATCGGCCGTGATCGAAGCGGGAGCGGTCGTTCGCGGTCCGACCACCATCGCCGCCAACAGCGTGATCGGGAGCGACACCTACGTAGGCCCGTACACCTCGATCGGCCCGGGGTCGACGATCCGGGCGGCCCACATCGAGAACAGCGTCGTCATCGGCGAGGCGGAGATCGAGACGCGTGGGACGATCGTCGACAGTCTCATCGGTCGACGAGCTGTCGTCGGGAGCGCGGCGGATCTCCGTCCGGAAGGCCACCGCCTCGTCGTCGGCGAGAACTCGACACTCAAACTCTAACCATGCGTATCATCACCCACACCTGTCCCGACTGTGGAACCGTCGTCGCGGCGAACGAACTGGAGTCAACCCGTGTCGAGAAATGTCCCGGGGTGGACTGTGAACACGTGCTCCAGTTCGACGATCTCCCCGAGCACGAGCGACAGCACTTTCTGGCGAACCGGGACCGATACCGGCTCTGATCGCTGCGAGATGAGCCGTCCTGTGGTATCGTCGTTTCAGCTACCATCGTCCGTCCGGTGGAGTCGATCGTCGAGCGCATCGAGATCGTCGGCGAGCGACGGCTGGTTCCGGCTGAAACGATTCTCGATCTCCCCCACATCGAGACACGTTTGACGGGGACGGCTCGCGGGCCGATCGACAGCCGTTATGGATGACCGTTCGAGCAGTGTCGCTGGCGCATCCACTCGTTCGCGAATCGCCACACCGAACTCGTACGGCGTCACACAGGACCGGCACGCGACGTGGTACGTCCCCGTACACCGCTCCCGAAGGAGATCGAGGACGGTCTTGGCCGCCTGGCCCGCGCGAGTCGGCGTGACTCGCTGGTCGGTGAAGAGCGGAACGGACTCGCCCGCATGGAGTCGGTCCCGGACCCACGCCGGAAAGCCGGCCACTACCCCGGGTGGGTTCGCGCGGCCGATCCCGTAGACGAACGACAGTCGCACCACCAGAGGTGTGTCGTGTTGCCGTCTCACGGCTTGTTCACCGGCGAGTTTCGACCGGCCGTACTCCTGTATCGGGTTCGGTGTCGCCGACTCGTCGTACCGGGTATCGGCCCGTCCGTCGAACACGTAGTCCGTCGAGAGGTGGACAAACGGGATCGCGTCCTCCTCACAGACCGCCGCAAGCGCGCCTGGAGCGTCAGCGTTGACTGTCCGAGCCCGGTCCGGCTCGCGCTCGCACGCATCGACATCGGTCAGTGCGGCACAGTTCACCACCGCATCCGGACTGGTTCGGCGGACCACCGATCGGACTCGTTTTCGGTTCCGGATGTCGAGCTCGGTGAGCGAGACATCCAGCGTGGGTGGTTCGGAACGATAGGTGCCAGTGACCGACCACTCGCGAGCCACGGCTGCCGTCACGACGTTGCTCCCGACCAGGCCACCGGCCCCGAGCACGAGGAGGTGCATATTCTGCCGAATTATAGAACAGGCAATATTATAAATACACAGTGTGCGTAGATCGACGCATGCGGATACTCGTCACCGGCGGTGCCGGATTCATCGGTTCGAACTACGTTCACTACCTCATCGAAAACACCGATGACACAGTCGTCACGCTGGATGCCCTCACCTATGCTGGTACGAAGGAGAACCTGGAAGCAGTCATCGACCATCCTCGCCACGAGTTCGTCGAGGGTGATATTCGAGATCGAACACTGGTCACAGAACTGCTCGAAGACATCGATGCCGTCGTCAACTTCGCCGCGGAATCACATGTTGACCGGTCGATCCAAAGTTCCGAGCCGTTCGTCACGACGAACGTCCATGGGACGCAGACGCTTCTCGACGCGGCAGTAGAGGGTAATATCGAGCGATTCCTTCAGATATCGACGGACGAAGTGTACGGACAAGTCCTCGATGGCACCTTCAACGAAGACGACCCGCTCGATCCTCGGAACCCGTACGCAGCGACCAAAGCCGGAGCGGACCTCCTCGCCCTGAGCTACGAGACCACCTACGATCTCCCCGTACTCGTCACGCGATCCTCGAACAACTATGGACCTCGACAGCATCCCGAGAAGCTCATTCCGAAGTTGGTCTCACGGGCCACTGCGGGACAATCGCTTCCCATCTACGGCGACGGATCGAACGTGCGCGAGTGGACGTTTGTCGAGGACAACTGCCGAGCCATCCATCGTGTTCTCCAGGATGGTACACCAGGTGAAATTTACAACATCGGTAGCGGAGTGGAGATCCCGAACATCGAGGTGGCGAGGCGAGTCCTCGACACCGTCGGTGCTTCCCACGACCTCATCGAGTTCGTCGAGGACCGTCCCGGCCACGATCAGCGGTACGCACTCGACATTCAGAAAGTGTCGGCACTGGGGTGGGAGCCGCAGTGGTCGTTCGACGAGGGGCTCGAACGAACCATCGATCACTTCGTGTGAGCGGTCACCCCCACTGGGGAACACTGCCGACGGCACCGTCCATCGGTCAGTCAGGGACAGTAGGTCGTGATCGATTCGGGGTGGGTGCGTGCTCCCACAACGCTCGCGTAGAGCGTCTCGGTACTCTCGGCGATCCGATCCCACTCGTACTCGTGAGCAGTGTCCCTGCATGCCGTCGCCGACGCGTTCGAACGCGCCCGCCGGATGCCCGCAACGAGTCCGTCGATAGTCCTGTCACAAACAGCTCCCGTGACGCCATCGTCGACGAGCTCTTGGGCGGCGTTCTGGGGATGATCGACCGTCACGACCGGCGTGCCACAAGCCAGCGCCTCTAGAACGGAAATGCCGAACCCCTCTCTGCGGGATGGGGCGACGAAGACTGTCGCGGTCTTCATCAACGAGAGGACGTCGGTGTATCGATCGATCTCTCCGACGATGGTTACGTTTTCAGCGAGCCCGAGGCGTGCAACCAGCGATTCTATACGAGCGCGCTCCGGACCGTCGCCGACGATGATACAGTTGACGTCAGACTCAGTTTGTCTGAGCTGTGCGACCGCTCGTACGAGTACGCCGGCGTTTTTCTCCTCAATCAACCGCCCCACGTAGAGCAGGTCGACCGGCTTGTCGGCGGGTGGAACGGTCTCGACCTCCGCCACATCGATCCCGTTCGGCACGAGGCTCGCATCCGCAACGCCGAGACGGCGGAGGTCACGAACAGTCCGCCCTGAAACCGCCACATGTCGGTCGGGAAGCGTTGCAGTCAGCCGTTCGATGACTCTGCCGACCGTTCCCTTCCAGCCGAGATACTCCATCCAGTAGTCATCCCAGACCTCGTGCCACGTCAGTACTAACGTCGAGCGCCGCAGAACCGACTGGAGTTTACTCGGAAACACCGGAAAGAACGGGAACTCCTGACAGTCGATCACGTCGAATGATTCGTCCGCAAGCGGCCGCACCAGACGTGCAGTGAAGGCGAGAGCTTCGGTGATCGACCGCCTGCCATCGACGTAGAGATCGGTCGGGGACATAACGCCATGGAGTGTCACCCCATCGCGAGTCACAACCGCCGGACCATCCCAGTACTTGAGTCCATACCAGTGGATATCGTGGTGGACAGCCAGACGTCGTCCGATTTCCCAGACGCGTTTCTGGACGCCGCCGGTCTCCCACGGGAACACGGCGTCATATACGTACGCGATCCTCATCCGTCAGTCACACTCTTCCTTTTCATGGTCGGATACACGGGAACGACGTTCCCACTCCTGTTTTTCGAATGCAGCGGATCGACAACGCGACGTTCGATGGCGATCAGCAACCGACAGGAGTCGATCACACATCACCGCTGGGAACCTGGCGTAGTTCGTCCTGCTGACGGAACGAATCCACAGTGTACCGGATCCCGGTTTCCAGGTCGATGCTCGGCGTCCAATCGAGCATCGTCTCCGCGCGCGTGAGATCCGGTCGTCGTCGGCTGGGATCGTCCTCGGGCAGCTCCTGATAGCTGATCCCCGCGCGAGTGTCGAGCGCCGCCAGAATCGTCTCTGCGAGTTCCCAGATCGTCACTTCCTCCCTACTACCCAGATTGACGACCGCACCAGCGGCACGCTCACGGGGTGCCTCTGCGAGCGCTCGAATCCCGCTAACGAGGTCCGAGACGTAACAGAAACTCCGGGTCTGTGATCCGTCACCGTACACGGTGAGATCCTCGCCACTGAGTGCCTGATCGACGAAGTTCGGAATGACCCGTCCGTCGTTTCGTCGCATACGGGGGCCATACGTGTTGAAGATACGGACCGTTCTGGCGTCGACGTCGTGCTGGCGGTGATAGGCCGAGACCAGCGCCTCGGCCAACCGTTTGCTCTCGTCGTATGGAGCCCGCACGCCCCGAGGGTTCACGCGTCCGCGGTACTCCTCTCGTTGTGGATGGATCTCCGGCTCGCCGTACACCTCGCTCGTCGACGCGAGGACGATCGTGGCATCGTGAGTCCGTGCGGTTTGTAGCGCATGGTTAGTTCCCACGCTGTTCGTCAGCGCGATGTCGATCGCATTGGCTCTGAAATCGATCGGACTCGCGTGGGAGGCGAAGCTGTAGATCTGATCGACACGATCGAAATCGGGGAACGACTCCGTAACGTCGTGTCGCACGCTCTCGAAGCGGGCGGTCTCGATGTGGGCGTGGTTTTCGGGCCGACCGGACGAGAAGTTGTCGAGCGACGTCACGCGATACCCGTCATCGAGAAGCGCATCGACGATGTGACTCCCGAGAAACCCCGCTCCGCCCGTGACGATGGCGTGTGGTCGATCGTCACTGTGGTCCCCCTGTGTTTCGATCTGTACCCTCTGCTGTGGGTTTTCGGTTGGATTCTCCGGGGGTTTTCCGTTAGGACGGTTCATGCACCGTACCCCTCTCGGTCCGTCTCGTCGCTATCGATACTCTCATCCTCAGGGCTGGCGGTGGATCGCGGTTGATGGAGGAGTCCGAGAAAGAACGAACTGAAGAACGTCTGGGCTCCCAGAACGAGCGTCGTGAACGCAAGCATATCGGAGGTGATGAGCGGACGCTGTGTGTAGCCGCTCGCGATCCATCCGCCGAGGAGAAAGACGGTGTAGCCACCGCCAAGCGCGATCAGTGCAAGGCCGATCGCGAGACCGTATTCGAGCTGGAAGCGACGTTTGAGCCACCCTGTGATCGGGTCACGTTGGGGTCTCACTGGACTCGAGGTGACTGAGCTGAACACGGCGAGACCGCCGATCTGGTATCCGACGATCGTCAAGAGGCTCCCGGCGATTACCGTATGTGATCCGAACACGATTCCACCGAGAGTGAGACCGAAAAGCGACGCCGCCATCGTGAGAACCCCGGCCGAAAACAATCCGAACGCCGGGACAGAAAACAGGAGTCCTGGGGCGTTCATCGCCATGAACTTGACGTGCCGCCAGCCGTCACGGAAACTGCTGAGTGTGGCTTCACCCTGACGTTCGTGGTAGGTGATCGGAACCTCGGCGATCTGGAGATCGTTCGCTCCGGCCGCCATCACCATCTCGCTGGCGAACTCCATTCCGTTCGTTCGAAGTGAGAGTGTGTCGATCACCTCCTTTCGAAACACCCGAAAACCGCTGTGGGCATCGCTCACGCCCGCTCCGTAGAACAGGTTCAGGAATTTCGTCAACAGCGGGTTGCCGACGTATTTGTGCAATGCCGGCATGGATCCGGGCAGTATGTTGCCTGCCAACCGACTCCCCATCACGACATCGGCATCGCCGCGAGCCACGATCTCGAAAAGGTCCGGCAGCTCTTCGAAATCGTACGTCGTGTCTGCGTCCCCGATGACGACGTACTCGCCGCGGACGTACTCGAACGCGTACCGGTAGGCGTACCCGTACCCCGATCGATCCGGTGTAACGACGAACGCACCCATCTCCGCAGCGATCTGTGGGGTCCGATCGGTCGAGCTATCGCTGACGATGATTTCGCCCGTGATCTCTAGCTCACTGAGTGCATGTTTGATACTCGCGATGCACTCCCCGATACCTTCCTCCTCGTTGAGCGTCGGCATGACAACACTCACTGTCGGCTGTTGTTCGTCATCCCGCGCAACCAACGAGATGCTGTCGGAGTCCGTTTGAGGCGTCGTGAATGAGACCTCCTCTTTTGCTGTCGTTGGAGGTTTCGGCGCGTTCTCTGCTCCCGTATTCCTCTCAAGACTCATGCATGCCGATGGAATCAGACACACATATAACTATTCAGTAATTTTTGCCCAGCTTATCATTGAATTTCAATGTGTGTGGGATTTTCACAAGGAGAACCCGTTTTCATGGGATGATTGAGTACTACGTAACGGGAATACCTGTGTTACATCGCCAGTTTTTGTGACGAACGAGGGATGGACAATAGATTTCTGAGACACCGAGAACCGTAGATGATCTGGTCGATTCAGTAGCGGTCAGGCATCGCGATCAATCACAGCTATCCACAACTCTATACTCTACTGAGGATGACGACAGTGACAAGACTGTTGGCATCCAAATTTCTTAGTAATCTGGTATTTCATGGAAATCCAAACATCGAACTCCTTTGAGCAGCCCCACTCCATTGATATAGCAATATAAGATTCATGCGTTGTCCATCGGGCACGCTGGAAACTAAAAATTCTCACACTAACTGATAGATATTTTCTTCATAGACCTCACGGACGCGATTTCCCCAGTTGTGGGTGTAGGTATCGATGATGTCGCCGGCGACATCGCCACGGAGATACTTCACGATGCCGCGGTCACCGGTGCGATCCCGGAGATGGGTAGTGAAGAAATGACGGAAATAGTGTGGTGTGACGTTCTCGGTGGCGTCACCGCCGGTGTGGTACCAGTCCATCGCGCGCGCGTACTTCGACACGATCGAACGCACCATGGGTGGTGTGAGACGTTGCCCCCAGTCGTCTCGTGTGCTGAGAAACAGCGGCTCGGCGTCTGAGACGGCGTCCGGCCGAACAGCGAGCCACCGCCGGAGCGTACCGTGGAGTTCGTCGTCGACCGGGAGTATCGTCGCACGTCGACGCTTGTTTGCCGCGCGCCGTCGCTCGCCGTTGATGCTGTCCCCGCGGTTCACGTCGTTCGCGACGTATATCGATCCGACCCGTCCGTTCAGCTGCCCCCGTCCGCCGAGGGTGTAGGCTGTTTCGAGATCCTCGTCGTCGATCGCGAGGTCCCGTAAATCGAGGTTACAGAGCTCACCGACGCGCATTCCGGTTTTCAGTAGCGATACGATCACCGCTCGATCGAGCGGGTGAACGATTTCATCGACGAATCGACGCATTTCGGACACCGAAATATCGCGTCGCTGGGGGTCTTTCTCGATGGTTTCGTCCATCTCCTCGACGACGAGCGCCATCGGGTTCGATTCGAACACCTCGACTTGTATCATGTAGGTGTAGAACCGATGCAGATACGATGCGTATGTCGCTACCGTGCTCTGCCTGTGCTCGGCGCGAATCGAGTGGATCCAGGCCATACACTCGCGCCGTCCGGCTTCTGCCGGCGTAAATGGACCACCTGGACACCGATCGGGATCCGCGAGAAACGTCTCGAACCGCCGAAGAACGCGTTCGTAGGCCTCCTGTGTGCGTTCCGAACGTCCATGATACTCGAGGTCTTGAAGGAAGTAACCGATCGGGTCATCTACACCGGTTGCTTCAATCGCCATCGACATTCCTGAGGGTGTAGCCACCGTGACGTCCGCTGTACTGGACTCGATTCTCGCGTTGAAGGCGCTGGAGCGTGGTTTCGAGGTCCCCCTTGATGTCCTCGATGAGCGATTCGACGAGTTCATCCCACGAACAGTAGCCGTCGTCGAGAACGTCGAAGACCCGGTCTTCGAGGCCGTCGACCCCTGGGGTTTCGTCCTCAGAACCTGCTTGTCCTGCTTCATCGGTGTCGACGGCGAAGCCACGTCGACCGGCTTGTGTCATCGTCCGGACGAATTCGCTTTGGTTCATGCCCAGTTCGTCGGCGTGTTCGCGCCACTGCGCTTTCTGGTGTGCCGAAACGCTCACCCTGACTTCTTTCTGGTCGGTATCCGTCCCGTCGGTCATTGGCTGAACAACGAATCGCTTCCGTCATCAAAGTTCCGTCTCTCAGTCGATAAAGTCTCTTATCTCGCACGTGGTGGAAACAACTATCTCACCGCCGTACTGCGATTCTCACGCGCCCTTGCAGGACGAAAACGAGCTTTCTTGCAGCTTACCCTTGCAGGCTTGCAGGATTGTGTGTCGATTCGTGGTGGGTGTACCGTGAGGGGTCACGGAGTGCTGAATACCCAGACAATTAAACCACACGGTTCGGAGTCGGCGACGTTTAGTCAAGCGGTGCTGGTTGAGGAGACCATGCCAGGTAGGGACTGGAAGGGACGACACGACTGAGGACCGTGATTCGAGAGATGTCGGGGGCGTCTCTCATCATCTCGAGAGGGCTTCGCTCTCTCGAACGACAGCGAGTCCCGGACAGTCAGGGAGCGAAGCACCCTCGGGCCGTGCGAGCAGAACCTGAGTCGGCCAGGGGCTTTCGAGTCGGCCGCAGTCGCTGTCGCTACTTCAATACTCCCTGCTTATCTGAACACTACCGGGGAATCAGGAACTTTCGAGAGCCTCTACCATGGACTGACGATCGCTTCACGAGTTTGTCGCGTCCTCAGCGGCCACATCGAACGTTGTGAACAGGTGTCTCCGCTTTGCGGATCGTGGCGAGCTGCTCGTTATCGTCTCCAACTGGAACGGTCCTCTCTGACAGTATTCTCGGTCAGAAGTGCATAGCGGAGACCTGTCTCCGTACCGACTGCCGCGGTGATTTGATTATATATTCGACACGTCCTGACAACGTTGAGTGCAGCCGCACTATCTGACGCTCGCAATTGATCGTTCCACTCTATGTAACGAAACACATCACCTATTCGAGATGGATCGTGGACTCGCTGTAGCCCGTCGCGTTTACCGATAGTACGTGCACTGCCAAGAGTCCATGACCGCTGCGGCTGTCAGGATCCCTTTCCGAATCTGTGACTACGAGACCACCTTCGCAGGGATTTTCTCCGTGTGGGTCGCTCGGTCGACATGGCAAGCGACGACGGCACCACGATCGGCGTCTGGATCGGGTCGAACGACGATGTTCTCGACGAGTTCGACGATACACTCAACTGTGGTCCCGAGCACGCTGGCTCGCGCTCGGCAGCGGTCAAAGACGCGCTCGCACTTGCGACCGCTGTCGAGGCAACGCTCGACGACCTCGACTACGAGTTCGACTCGCCAGTCTCGAAGCGCCATTTCGTCACCCAGGCGATCCTGAACCAGGCCCAACGAGAATCCGAGTAATTCCCGATCCACGAGTGTTCGAACTACAACCCATAAACTATATGCTGCGATACGAACTCTTTGGGCTCAAAATGACAATTTTCGAATTGTTTCGTCCGGCGAAATCAGCACCGACCAACTGGATAAACGAGCGCGAATAGTCACAGATCCCCCTCGCAAGCACGGTTTCATCGTCGTGGGGGCGGCATCGCTCCCCGTTTTGATCTGGACGTAGCGATACGAGTCGGAACGAGCAACACGGGCCGCATTCCGCCCGTACATCCACGTCGAACCCGTACCGTAGATGATTCCATGTCTCAGTCGACACAGGCAGAGAGGCCCGATATTTCGGTCGATGCGGAGTGGAACCGACTCTATCTCGACGGTGAACACTCGCCGACCGGCCACGATTCGTTCGTGGTCGAAAACCCGGCGACACACGAACAGATCGCCACGGTACCGAAAGGAACCATCGACGATATCGACGAGGCTTACGAGACCGCCACAGCTGCTCAGGCGGAATGGGCGGAGCGGTCGCCCGGCGAACGCGCGGCCGTCGTCTCCCGTGCGGTAGAGGTACTTCGGGACAATCGCGAGAGTATCATCGAACTACTGGCCGTCGAGTCCGGGGCAGCGAAGATAAAGGGGGCGAGCGAGTTCGAGAGTGCCGTCGGCATCACACAGGAGGCAGCGAGCTTTCCGACGCGGATCTCCGGCGACCACCGCGCATCGAACATCGACGGCAAGCAGAACTTCGTCAAACGCGAGCCGGTCGGCGTCGTCGGGGTCATCTCGCCGTGGAACTTCCCGCTGCATCTCTCGATTCGGGCGGTCGCGCCGGCGCTTGCGGCCGGAAACGGCGTCGTTCTCAAGCCCGCATCCGACACGCCGATCACTGGCGGCTTACTCATCGCGCGCGTCTTCGAGGCGGCCGGGCTGCCCGATGGACTCCTCAACGTCGTTCCGGGGCGGGGGTCGGAGATCGGTGATCGGATGGCTGGCCATCCCGCCGCTGGCGTCGTTGCGTTCACCGGATCGACGGCCGTCGGCCGTCGGGTCGCAAAGCAGGCGGTCGATCACCTCGCGTATCCCGCGATGGAACTCGGTGGGAACGGTCCGCACGTCGTGCTGGAGGACGCTGACGTCGAGGAAGCGGTCGACGCTGGCGCGTTCGGCACGTTCCTCCATCAAGGACAGATCTGCATCTCGATCAACCGCCATCTCGTCCACGAGTCACGCTACGACGACTACGTCGACGCGCTCGCCGAGAAGGCGAACTCTCTCCCCGTCGGCGACCCCACGGTGAAAAACACGGTTATCGGGCCGATCATCAATGAGAGCCAGCGCGATCAGATGCTCGGCTACATCGAGGAGACGGTCGAGGCAGGTGCGACGCTCGAAACCGGCGGTGCGGCCGTCTCGCTCGACGATATCGAGGGCACGACACGGGCGGGGGAGCTCGACGCGGAGACCGCACTCGGCGATGCCACAGGACCGTTCGTACTTCCGACGGTGCTCTCGGGAGCGACGAACGAGATGGCAGCAGCGTGTAACGAGCACTTCGGACCGGTCGCACCGGTGATTCCGTTCGCCGACACCGACGACGCCGTCGAACTGGCGAATGACACCGAGTACGGGCTCGCCGCGTCGGTGTACGGAGACGACGTCGGTCGCGCCCAGCAGATCGCCGACCGAATCGACGCCGGAATGGTCCACGTCAACGATCAGCCGGTGAACGACGAGCCGCACGTTCCGTTCGGCGGTTACAAGGCCTCGGGTATCGGTCGATTCAACGGCGAATACGTGCTCGAAGAGGTCACTCGATCGAAGTGGATCTCCGTCCAGAACGAGCCCCGGGAGTATCCGTTCTAATACAGCCCCTGTCGAGGTGTGTTCGGGACGTAGCGTTCTCGAATCGACGGCTGCGAGCCGACAGCTACGAGCGATCGATACTGTTATTCGTTCTGTCCGAGCCGCGAGCGTATGGAAATCACGAACGTCGCGGCGGAGACGGTTTCGGTGCCGGTCGTCCCGCTCGACGACGGCGGACTCGCGCCGTATGTAACGAACCACGGCGAGGTCGAGTCGATGGAGCGGGTGCTCGTCCGCGTCGACACCGACGAGGGGATCTCCGGCTGGGGTGAGATGCGAGTGTTTCTCTCGCCCCGGACGACCGAAACGATCCTGGAGGACGGTATCGCGCCGTGGGTCGTCGGCCATTCGCCGTTCGAGACCGAGTCACTCCGTCGTCAGGTATTCATCGAGTACACGAACGTGGACATGTTCTTCGCGCCGATCGAGATCGCGTGCTGGGACATCGTCGGGAAGGTCCTCGATAAACCGATCGACGAGCTACTGGGCGGGCGGACCGCACCCGGTCTCACTGAACGGACGATCGATCCGAACAGGCAGGAAACGTCGCGGGTCGACGTCGCGTACTGTCTCGGCATCCTCCCGCCGGCGGAGTCGCGCGAACACGCGAGACACGCCCACGAGCAGGGGTACAGCGTGCTGAAAACGAAAGCAGGACGCGACTGGCGCGAGGATGTCGACCGGATCGTGGCGATGCACGACGAAGTCGACGGACGACTCGACTTCCGGCTCGATCCGAACCAGGGCTGGCGATTCGACGAGGCAGTCCGAGTGGCCGCGGCGCTCGAAGATGCGGGGGTTTACCTCCAGTACATGGAGCAGCCGATCCGGGTCGACGCCCACGGAACGCTCGCGCGGCTCCGCCAGCGAACGTCCCAACCGATCGGACCGAACGAGGACACCTACATCGCGCACAACCTCCGCGAGCTGATCGAGCGCGACGCGCTCGACGTCGCAGTGCTCGACATGACCCCCGCCGGCGGCATCGCGGCCGTCCGCCAGCTCGCCGGCATCGCCGAGGACGCCGGCGTCCCGGCCGCCCACCACTGTGCGTTCGACCTCGGAATCCGAACCGCTGCCGTTCTCCACGCCGTTTCGGGGATCCCGGGGTTCACCCTTCCGCCGGATACGGTCTACTACGCGTGGGAGGACGACGTACTGACCGAGCGGCTCGCCGTCGAGGACGGATCGATCGCCGTCCCGGACGGTCCGGGACTGGGTGTCGAAATCGATCCGGCGAAAGTCGAGGAATACCGAGTCGACCACGACTGAACCGAGCAGCGCTCGACACACGCAACCGAGGAGTATCGAGCGGACCGTCATCGTTCCGTAGATCCTGTCCACCGACAACGTGATCATATCCCCCCGTATCGGTACCCACACCATGTCCGATACAATTGGATCGCATCCGGCGTCGTGGGCGGGGAAACCGTACCGGGAAATCGAAGAACTCGCCACGAGCGACGGATCCGTGTTGGTCGTCCCAGTTGGAAGTATCGAACAGCACGGTCATCACCTGCCCGTCGCGACCGATACGATCCTGGCCGATGCGGTAGCGAAGGCCGGTGCGGAGCACGCCGACGATTCGGTTCCGGTGCTCCTCACGCCGCCGGTCTGGGCGGGCTACTCGCCACATCACCGCTCGTTCGGCGGCACGATCACCCGCGAGCACGGGTCGCTCCGCGAGACGCTCGAAGAGATCGCCGATGCGGCGCTCGACAACGGATTCGACGCGCTGTTGTTGCTGAACGGCCACGGCGGGAACGCCTCGCTGATCGACAGCGCCGTGAGCACGATCGGCGTCGACCAGCCCGATAGCGAGGTGCTCGGACTCACGTACTTCGAACTGGCGGAGCCGTTCATCGACGAGATCCGCGAGAGCGAGATCGGGGGGATGGCCCACGCCGGCGAGTTCGAGACGTCGCTCATGCTGCATCTCCGCCCCGAACTGGTACACGACGACCGCGAGGGGACGTATCAGGAGGAACCGTACGATCGGAGCCAGCAGGACCTCTTCGTCGGCGGACCGCTCTCGGTGTACCGGCCGTTCGAGGACTACTCGCCGTCCGGTGCGATCGGCGATCCGACGCTCGCGACCGCCGAGAAGGGCGCACGGATCCACGACCGACTCGGCGACGCAATGGGTGATCTGCTGGAACGAATCCACGAGGAAAACCGCTGATCAGCGCTTTGGGATCGTATAGGAGCCTGTTGGACGAGTGTTCACCTCTGCCAGTGGGTTGAGCGAGACAGCGAGGGTGATGACGGTATCAGGGCCGTTCCGCCGCGGTCAGAGCTCGCCGAGTTCCTGCTGTTTTCGCATCAAGTAGAGGAAGTACGGACCGCCGATCAGGCCGGTGACGATCCCGACAGGGATCTGGACCGGGTTGAGCGCGAGTCGCGCCCCGACATCGGCGGCGACCATGAGCGCGGGGCCGGCGAACACGCAGCCAACGACGAGACGCTTGTAGTCGCTGCCGACGATGTTCCGAACGACGTGCGGGACGATCAGGCCGACGAAGCCGACGATCCCCGCGACCGCGATGCTCGCCGACGCCGCGAGGATCGCGACGCCCGAGAGCGCGAAGCGGACCTTCTCGACGCTCATTCCCAGCGACTTCGCGGTCCGTTCGCCGAGCAGGAGGACGTTGAGCTGGCGTGCGCCAGCAAGCGCGAGGAACATCGCCACCACCGACCACGGCAGCGCCATCCGGACCTGCGCCCAGTCAGTGCCCGTGAGCGAACCGGTGGTCCACGCGATCGCCTCCTGGACCACGCCGATGTCGTCGGCGAAGAAAAAGAGCGCCGTCTGGAGCGAGCCGAACATCGTCGAGACGATCACGCCCGCGAGCACCAGCCGCACCGGCGAGGTCCCGCCCTTCCACGCGATGGCGTAGACGAGTAGGAACGCGATCGCCCCGCCGAGCGACGCGATCAACGGCAGAAACGCCGACAGTCCGCTGAACACGACGAGCGTGAGCAGGATCATCAGCCCCGCACCCGACGAGACGCCGAGAATGAACGGGCTCGCGAGCTCGTTGCGGGTGACTGCCTGGAAGATCGCGCCAGAAACCGCGAGATTCATCCCGACGAGAACAGCCACGAGCACCCGCGGCAGACGGATGTTCCAGACGATCAGGCTCCGTCGCCCCATCTCGGGCACCTCGCCGCCGAGCAGGAACGCCTCCAGCGCTGCCGGGTTCAGGATGACGTCGGGGTTGAAGACGGCCCCCCACGCCTGTGCGATCGTCATCGAGTACGCGCCGAAGCTGACCTGGACGAGCCCGGCGACGACGACGATTCCGATACTGCCGAGGACGAGCGAGGCGAGCGAGCTATCGATCCATCCGAGCCACCCCTGCTCGTCCGCCGTCTTGTCGTCCTGGCTGGTGATCTCGGTCATGCGGACCAGCGATCACCCGATTTGCCCGAGCGCGGTGTAGCGCCACCGAAATCGACACACGGACGCTCGTCGTTTGTCATACGATTTAGGCTGCCCTAATCGGATATAACGCCTTCGGGTTTCGACTGCCGCCGGAACCGATGGTAGCGTGTCGATCGAAGATCCAGCAGAACTAATCGCATCGTGTGACAGCATGCAGCCGAACCGACTCGTACGGTCCTGGAGGTATCGATTCGATCCGAACAGTCGTCGATTTGGAGGAACTACGCCGGGAGGAGCTACGGCGTCCACTGTCCGCTGCCGCGGTCGTCTGAGTCGCTCTCCGATTCCGGCCCGGCCGGCGGCCGTGGCGGCACGCGGTATTCGAGGCCGGCCTCTTTCATCAGCCGGCGACAGCTCGGTTCGGAGTACTCGACGCCGAACGCGTCGCGGACGAACCGGCCGACGAGCGCCGGCGTCCACGCCGGCTCGTCGTAGCCGACTTCGGTGGGAGATCCGTGGAGCGCAGCCTCGAACTCGTCGCGCTGCTCCGTGGTGAGCTTTCGCGGTCGGCCGGAGCGTGGCGCGTCGACGACGGCCTGATCAAGCGGCCCGTCGTCGAGGCGCTTGAGCCAGCTGTAGATCGTCCGTCGCTGGACGCCGTACCACTCGGCGAGTTCGGTCTGGGTGATCCCGTTCTTGTACGCGATCGCCGCGAGGAGGCGCTGGGCCGGCTTCGCGTCGTTCACCTCGTCGAGCGCTTTCTGCAGTTCTTCGATCGAGATATCGTCGAGGTGGTCCATCGATCTCGTCTTCAGGCCCCGGGTAGAAAATTCTGACGACAGGATTTCGATGATGCAGGTTGGGGGTCGGTAGTACACGGGGAGCAGACGCTGGACGATCTCGTCGGTTCGACCGCTCTTCGCGAAAACGTCGACGGCTGCCGATGTATCCACGGACCGATGGTGAATGAGATGGGACCGACTTGGTACTCGGTCAGTCAGGCGCGTTTGAACCCGAGGAAGAAACCACCGACGAACCCTGCTCCGACGGGCAGTGTCGTACCGAGCGCCGTGAGCCACGGCGGGACCGTCTGGAGACTCTGCTGGACGCCCGCAAGCACGTGGTCGAGTGCCGCCCATTGGACGTCGAGCACGCCTTGATGGTCGAGATACGTGAACACCGCCAGCTGTATCCCGACGATCGCGACGGCGATCTTGGCCAGCTTCTTCGCGGCGAACCCGGTGACACCGCCCGCGAGCGCGCTCCCGCCGAACGCCGTGCCGAGATTGCCGAGCGCGGTTTCGAACCCCATCACGTGTCTTCGTCCTCTCCGTCGTGGCGGGGGTACTTATAATCCGTCGTTCGGTAGGGTGCGGTGCGACCATCGGAAACGATTCGATCGATTCGGGCTGCTGCGTCAGAGATGGCGGCGGATTCAGACGAAACCGACAGTGGTTGGTGCCCGGATCGACAACTGTGGATACCGTGAATTTGGCTCCACTTCGTCGTATCGCGGAGTCGTATCGATCGATCCCTATCGTCTACCGCATCGCCGCCGGGTTCGTCCTCGGCGCGATCGTCGGACTGGTCGTCGGCGAACCGGCGACGCGACTTCAACCGCTCGGTGATCTCTTCCTCTCGCTGCTCAACATGCTCGTCGTCCCGCTGGTCGTCTTCACGCTGCTCGCCGGCATGGAGCGCCTCTCGCCCGCTCGGCTCGGTCGCGTCGGTGGGACTGTCGTGGGTCTCTACATGGTGACGACCGCGATCGCCGCGACTATCGGCCTCGCGGTCGCGAACCTGCTCCAACCGGGGGCCGGCCAGGAGTTCGTCCCCGGCAAGGCCGAGTCAGCGAGCGCGCCCTCGATCGCTGAAGTCCTTCTGGGGATCGTCCCCGACAACCCGATCGGGGCGATGGCTGAGGGCGATCTCCTCTCGATCATCTTCTTCGTCGTGGTGTTCGGGCTCGGCCTCGCGTGGGTTCGGGATCGAACCGACGACGAGCGGGTGCGAGCGGGGAGCGAGACGTTCTTCGAGTTCGTCGACGCCGGCACCGAGGCGCTGTTCGCGATCGTCTGGGGCGTGATGGAGTACGGCGTCCTCGGCGTGTTCGCGCTGACCGCAGCGTCGCTCGCGACCAACGGGATCGCGGGCATCGTCTCGCTCGCGTCGCTGGTCGGCGTGGTCGCGCTCGGGATCGCGATCCACATCGGCGTGACCTACCTCGGACTCATCACCGCAGGGCTGCTCGGCCAATCGCCGATCGCGTTCCTCTCCGGTGCGAAGGACGCGATGGTGACCGCGTTCTCGATTCGGTCGTCGAGCGGCACGCTTCCGGTGACTATTGCCGACGCTCGCGACAACCTCGCGGTCGACGAGTCGGTGTATGGATTCTCCCTCCCGCTGGGAGCCACGATCAACATGGACGGCGCGGCGATCCGTCAGGCCGTCACGGCGGTCTTCGCGGCCAACGTCGTCGGCGTTCCGCTCGGACTCGGTGAGCAGGTGACGGTCCTCGCAACCGTCGTCCTCGTCAGTATCGGCACCGCGGGCGTCCCCGGCGCGGGGCTCATCATGCTCACGATCATCCTCAACGCGCTGGGGCTTCCACTGACTGTCGTGGGCTTCGTCGCCGCCGTCGACCCGATCCTCGGCCGGATCGCCACGATGAACAACGTGACCGGCGACCTCGCGGTGACGGCACTCGCGGCGAAGTACAACGACGCCATCGATTTCTCCGACGGAGTCTGGGCCGACAGTCGGTCGACGCTCGATTCGGCAACTCCCAGCACGAACGACTGAGACGACGCTCAGGATTTCCCCTCGACCACGAGCGTGGCTGAGACGCAAACCGTTTGTCCGCAGTCGTCCTCTCACCGAGTAGTGACCGACGCGAACGACGACTCGCCGGATGAGAACGAGACAGAGTCCGAATCGACGGTGCGGGACGTCGACACCGAACCAACGGAGGACCATCCCGAGCCGGCGATGACGGCCGAGCGATTCAGAGCGACGCTCGAAGACCTCGGTCGGCCCGTCGCGACGGCCGGGGAAGTAGCGCGGACGCTCGACTGGACGCACGCCGAGGCGAGCGACGCGCTCGACGAACTGGCCGGAACGGGTGGGATCGAGCGCACGGACGTGACCGACGATCCCGTGGTCTGGTATCCGGCCGAGTTCGCCGCGTTCGTCGATCGCGAGCACGTCGTCGTCTTTCCGGAGCGTCGGGAGATCGTGGTCGAACATCCCGAACAGTTCACCCGCGCTCAGCTTACCCAGTTCGCCCACCTCGTCGACTCGTCGGGGGAGGGCGCGTACATCTACGAAATCCGCGAGGAGGATGTCTGGTGGTCGCCACAGGACCACCTCGACGAGTTCATCGGCACGATCCGCGACGTGCTTCCAGAGCGTGCGCCCGACCTCGAAGAGTGGATCACGAGCCAGTGGGATCGCGCCAGACAGTTCGCACTGACAACCCATCCCGACGGGTACACCGTGCTCGAAGCCGCGAACCCGTCGCTGATGGGCAACATCGCCCGTCAGCAGCTCGACGACGAGCACCTCCACGCGCCGATCACCGACACCGAGAGCTGGGTGGTCGAAGGAAGTGAAAGCGAGATCAAGCGAACGCTCTACGACGCGGGCTACCCCGTCCAGGACCAACGCGATCTCGAACGTGGTGCGGAACTCGACGTCGAGCTCGGGCTCGAACTTCGAGAGTATCAACGCGAGTGGGTCGAGCAGTTCCTCGATTCGGGTGCGGGCGTGCTGGTCGGGCCACCGGGCAGCGGGAAGACGATCGCCGCACTCGCCACGCTCGCTGAGGTCGGTGGCGAAACCCTCGTGCTCGCACCGAGTCGCGAACTCGCCGGCCAGTGGCGCGACCAACTCCTCGCCCACACCGATCTCGATCCGGACCAGATCGGCGAGTACCACGGGGGCGAAAAATCGATCCGGCCGGTGACGATCGCCACGTACCGAACGGCCGGGATGGATCGCCATCGCAAACTCTTCGACGAGCGCCGGTGGGGACTGATCGTCTACGACGAAGTACATCACATCCCAAGCAAAGTGTTTCGCCGGAGTGCGGATCTCCAGGCCAAACACCGGCTCGGGTTGTCCGCGACGCCAGTCCGCGAGGACAACAAAGAATCAGAAATATTTACTCTTATTGGCCCACCGATCGGCACCGACTGGGCGAAGCTGTTCGAAGCGGGGTTCGTCGCCGAGCCCGAGGTCGAACTCCGGTACGTACCGTGGGGAAGCGAGATCGACCGCGAGGAGTACGCGAGCGCCGAAGGTCACGAACGTCGGCAGGTCGCTGGGACGAACTCAGCAAAACTCGACGCCATCCGTTCCTTACTCGACGATCACGCCGATGCGAAAGCGCTGGTGTTCGTCGAGTGGCTCGACCAGGGCCGCGAGTACGCGGAAGCGCTCGGCATTCCCTTCATCAGCGGTGAAACCCGCCACGCCGAGCGCGAGCGGCTGTTCGACGAGTTTCGGCGTGGCGAACGAACGCGACTGATCGTCTCGCGGGTCGGCGACGAGGGGATCGACCTGCCGAACGCCGAGGTCGCCATTATGGCCTCCGGGCTGGGTGGATCGCGCCGCCAAGCCTCCCAGCGTGCCGGTCGGACGATGCGGCCGGCGGGGAATTCTCGGGTATACGTACTCGCGACCCGAGGCACCCGCGAGGAGGACTTCGTTCGCCAGCAGCTCCGTCACCTCGCCGGCAAAGGGGTCCGACTGTCCGAGGCCGAAATCGACGACCCGACCGATCCGTAGCGATCGCCACCTGACCGAGGACAGGCGCGGACAAACGCAGGATCTCACCACTATCTTGACCCGAGATAACGTGCAGTCAGTTATGATCTATTTTGACTGCTGTGAACCGATTAGTGTTCCCGTTTCGTTCGATTGCGCCTGTTTCGGGCGTCGACATCCCGAACCTACTGCCGTCGAACCGCGTGATTCGTATCCAACGTTGTAACGATCCTACCCCTGTTATGCAGCGGACGCCGCACCGGCGTATCGTCGTCCGACTGCGGACGGCAGAAAGGGCCGGACCGTGATGTCGATTTCGCGCAAGGCGCGCTGTCGGATTTTCCGAGCGGTTCGATATCGCACTGTGGAACGTTTCATCGTCGATCTCGCTCGTCACGGAGCCTTCGCCGACCCCGGCAACCGAACTCGTCCGCCGACTGTGTTCGATGAGCGTCGCTCGGTCTTCTGGAGGGTGCTCTGCGCCGTTCGAGACGACTCCACCGAGTTCTCAGTCGGCGCTGGATATTCATGTTCTTTGTTCACGCTCACCGTTCCGGAGGACGGGAATCACGGCCTTTCGGACGGATTCGATCCCGAGTGCTGCTGAGTGGGATTTTCGCGGTTTCTACGTCCGTTCGATCGATGTCGGAGTAGAGGCCAACGAATAATTCCGGCGACGGCTCGGAATCGGTGGTTCGATCGCTTTGTTCTTCATCACGGAACGCTATGTGACGGCCGAATTCGAGCCAAAGTGGAGACCTGCTGGTTTTCGTCGCTCGTATCGGTAGTGTCGTCAGTCCCGCAATGCGGTACATTTAGGTAGATAGTGGGAAATAACCTCATGCATGGCAACGGATGATGAAACGATCGGCGCGGTCGGACGGACACTCGACGTCTTGGAGTTCCTTCGCGAACACGGGGCGGCGACGCTGTCTACCGTTGCGACCGAACTCGACGTGAGCAAGAGTACGGCCCACCGACACCTCCGGACGCTTGAAGGGCGGGAATACGTGGTCGAGCACGACGATGGGTTCCACCTCGGGCTTCGATTCCTCGACCTCGGCGAGTTTACCCGGCGGTGTCGGCCCGAATATCGTCTCGCGAAGGAGAAGGTGGTCGAGCTCGCCGACGAGGTCGACGAACGAGTTCAGTTCATGGTCGAGGAACACGGGCGAGCCGTCTACGTCCACCAGCACTCGGGTCGCCACGCGGTCGAGGCCAACACCCACCCCGGAAAGCGCGTCCCGATCCACGCGAGTGCGGCCGGGCTCGCGATCCTCTCGGAGCTTCCATCGGCGGCCATCGATCGGATCACAGACCGCCATGGGCTCTCAGCCGTCACCCCGAAGACGCTCTCGACGCGCGAGGCGCTGGAGCGAGAACTTCAGGCGACCTGTGATCGGGGGTACAGCATCAACGATCAGGGAATCATCGAAGGGCTCCGTGCTGTCGGTGCGCCGGTGACGGGACCCGAGGGAGGAGTGATCGGCGGGCTGAGTATCTCCGGCCCCCTACACCGGATGGAGGGCGAGCGGCTCGAAGAGCGGATTCCTTCACTCCTGCTCGGTGCGACCAACGAACTCGAACTCAACATCGCCTACCAGTGACCGGGGACGACGCTGCACGAGCCACGGCACGGATTTTTATAGGAGGGGTGAGAACCGGGAGAGTGTATGCTAGACGGGTACGAGATGCACGACCTGACCCAGCCGTGGTGTGAGCACACGCCGGCGTGGCCGACCTACGACAACCCCAAGATCTGGTACGAAAAAAGCCTCGACACCGAGAAAGTCAACGGCCAGAAGATCGAGTTCATGAATCACACAGGAACTCATCTCGACGGCGAGAAACACTTCGACGCGAGCGGCCGGGACATCGAGAGTATGCCGCTCGACGAACTTGTCGGCGAGGCGGTCGTCGCCGATATCTCCGACGAAGTCGGGGATTACGACGTCTACACAAGCGACATGATCAAAGACGTCGTCGACGTTCGAGAGGGTGACATCCTCTTCATCCACACCGGGTACCAACAGCACGCGTGGCACCGCGAGGACGCCGACCCACACAAGTTCTTCTGCAAGCACCCCGGCCCGAACGCGGAGTTCGCCGAGTGGTGCGCGGAGAAGGGACTCAACTACCTGATCCTCGACTGCGGGAGCGCCGACCATCCGATGAACACCGTCGTCCGGGACGTCCGCCCCGAACTCGCCGACGAGGCTGCCGACCACCTCGGCGTCGACGACCTCGACGAGATCTTTCCGCCGGAGGGGTATCAACTGATGCACACCGAGCTGTTCCCCGAGGGGATCGTTCACGTCGAGAACGCCCAGGTTCCTGAAGAACTTCTGAACGAACGAGTGCAGATCGGGACATTCCCGTGGCGGTTCCGTGGCGGCGAGTCGAGCGTCTGTCGGTGCGTCGCGTTCACCGAGGCCTGAGCGGTTTCCCGCTGCCTCGTCCGCGGACGACGGGTGCCGGCGGGCAACGCTTTTCACACCGCGGCGCGCCGAGTACTTGCATGGACGCTTCCGGGTACGTACTGGAGGGTGTGTCCGTGCTCGACCTGTCGACGTTCGTGACCGGTGGGTTCTGCTCGCTGATGCTCGCAAACCAGGGTGCGGACGTAGTGAAGATCGAACGGCCCGGTGCCGGCGACGACATCCGTCACTCCGGACCGCCCTTTATCGACGGCGAATCACCGTACTACTGGACGGTCAACTACGACAAACGGAGCATCGAACTCGACCTGAAATCCGATGCGGGCCGTGAGGCGTTGTACGATCTCGCGCGCGAGGCCGACGTCTTCATCCAGAACTACCGCCCCGGAACCGCCGAACGGCTCGGCGTCGACTACGACCGGATCGCGGCCGAAAACGACGAGATCGTTTACTGTGCCATCTCGGCGTTCGGCCAGACCGGCCCGTGGCGGCAGCGACCAGGCTACGATCTGCTCGTCCAGGGGCTGAGCGGGATCATGGACGTCACCGGCGCTCCCGACGGTCGGCCCGCGAAGGTCGGCCTGCCCATGACCGACCTCATCACGGGGATGTGGGCCGCGTTCGGGATCGTCACCGCGCTCTACCGCCGTTCGGCTACCGGTGAAGGGGAGTACATCGACCTCGGGATGCTCGACGCGACCCTGCCGTGGCTCACCAAACAGGCTGGGAGGGTGTTCGCGGGCGAAGAGCCCCAGCGGATGGGGACCAAGGATCCGGTGTTGGCACCGTATCAGACCTTTCGAACTGCCGACGGCCACATCAACGTCGCCTGCCTCAACGGGAAACTCTGGCGAGCGTTCTGCGGAGCGATCGACCGCGAGAACCTCGCCGACGCCGAGCGGTTCGCGACCAACGCCGACCGAGTCGAATCGATGGACGAACTCGAAGCCGAGATCGAGCGCACACTGACGAACCGGCCGACCGACGAGTGGCTGGATCGGTTCGTCGATGCCGGGATTCCCGCAGCCCCGGTCCAGGGCGTCGAGGACGCGCTCTACAACGAACAGACCGCCGAACGCGACGTCGTGGATACAGTCACGAGGGACGATGACGACGAAGTGCCCGTCATCGAACACCCACTCAACTTCCGCCACGCGACGAGCGGCTTCCGGTCGCCGCCGCCACGTCTCGGCGAGCACACCCGCGAAGTCCTCCGGGAGGCGGGCTACGAGGAGTCGACTATCGACCGACTGTTCGAGCGCGGCGTCGTCGGCAGCGAGACCGACACGTCGGGATGAGTCGGCACCGCCGCCCGTCCACCGTCATCGCCTCCGCCGACGGCTCCGATCGCCCATCCGAACCACCGGAAGAGGAAGGGAACTGCTACCGCGGAAAGCTTTAACACGATATCGACCCTCACGCACGTCATGGTCGATCATGAGTGCTGATACACCCGGAGACGCCGCGGGTCGACCGACGCGAGAGGTCTCGCTCACGGTGAACGGCGAGACGGTCGAAGCCGAAGTCGAGCCCCGGCTGAAGCTCTCGGATTTCCTCCGGAACCACTGTGGCCTCCGCGGGGTCCGGGTCGGCTGCGAGCACGGCGTCTGCGGGGCGTGCACGGTGAGTCTCGACGGCGACATCGTGAAGAGCTGTCTCGTCTACGCGGTCCAGGCCAACGGTCGCGAGGTCGGGACCGTCGAAGGGCTCGCCGAGAGCGGCGAACTCGGTCCCGTGCAGCGGGCGTTTCACGAGGAACACGCGCTCCAGTGTGGGTTCTGTACGAGCGGATTCGTGATGGCGACTCACGATCTCCTCGAACGAAACCCAGACCCGTCCGACGAAGAGATCAGAAAGGGACTCGCGGACAATATCTGTCGGTGTACGGGCTACCAGAACATCTACAAGGCAATTCATCGGGCCGCCGACGAGATGGACACGGAACCGACCGACGCGACGGACACCAGTGCGGAGGAGAACTGATGTCGGGAGCCGAAACCGGTCCCGAGTCCGCTCCGGAGCCGGATGCCGACGCGAGTGCGGACGAGCGCTCGGAGTCGTTTACCGGGTCGGGACTCGAACGCGTCGAGGACCACCGTATCCTTACCGGCGAGGCCGAATACATTCACGATATCGCGCCAGAGGGCTGTCTCCACATGGCGCTACTGCGGACGACCCACCCCCATGCCGAAATCGAATCGATCGACACGAGCGCCGCCGAGGACCATCCCGATTGCGAACTCGTGCTGATCGGCGCGGATCTCCAAGAAGAATACCATCCGATGCCCTGCGGTCTCCCCGGGTTCGAGGAGTGGTCGCTCGCGGTCGACCGGGTGCGGTTCGTCGGTGAACCCGTCGCGGCGGTCGTCGCCACCGATCGGTACGTCGCCGAGGACGTGGTTGACTCAATCGGTGTCGAGTACGAAACCCTCGATCCCGTGGTCGATCCCCGTGACGCGCTTGACGACGAGACGATCATCCACGAGGACGTGGGCACCAACGTCCCCGACGGTGAGGAGTTCGTCTTCGGCGACGTCGACGATGCCTTCGCCGACGCCGACCGCGTGATCGAACGTGAATACTCGTGGGGCCGGATCTCGGGCGTCCCCCTCGAAACCGGCGGCGTCGTCGCGGAGTACGACACCGAGAACGATTCGTTCGCCATCGACTGCAACATCCAGCTCCACACGCTGGTCGACGACACGGTGTACGAGACGCTCGGCTACCCTCCCGAACGCGTCTCGCTCGACGTCCCCGCCGACGTCGGCGGGAGTTTCGGGACGAAGATCGCGATCCATCGGTACTGCTGTCTCGCGGCGATGGCGAGCCAGCAGCTCGACGGCACCCCCGTGAAGTTCGTCGAGGATCGCGTCGAGAATCTTCAGGGCGGGGACATGCACTCCACTCAGCGCGAGTACGAGGTCCGGCTCGCGGTCGACGACGACGGTACGATCCAGGGTCTCGATACGTGGTTCGTCGACGACTTCGGCGCGTGGCCGCACTACCCCGTGAATCAGGCACTCAAACCCCTCTCGGTACTCACCGACGCCTACGACATTTCTCATGTCCGGTACGACTACGATCTCGTGCTGACAAACAAGACCTCACAGACCGCGTATCGGGGATTCGGCGTCCCGCCACACCTCTACGCCATCGAGATGATCGTCGACGAGGCGGCCCGCGAGCTCGATCTCGACCCTGCCGAACTCCGCCGGATGAACTTCGTCACGCCCGAGCAGATGCCTCACGAGATCCCCTCGCACAACATCTACGACTCGGGGGATTATCCGGCGGCGCTCGATCATCTTCGGGACCGCGTGGAGGAACGAGAGGCCATCGACGGCGGTCTCCTCGATCCGGACACGATCGAGGAACGCCGGGAGGAGGGCCTGTATCGTGGGGTGAGCTACACCCTCCACATCGAGCCGGGCGTGAGCGGCTCGGACTGGACCGACCGCCAGCGCTCCGACCGCGACGCCCTCGCGGAGCGCGACCGCGAGGACGTCGCCGAACTCCCCGAGCACCTCCGGGCCGAGATCACTCGCGAGGGGACCGTACGCGCGTTCCTCGCGACCGACTCGTCGGGCCAGGGCCACCAGACCATCGTGACCCAGCTCCTCGCCGACGAGCTCGAAGTCCTCCCGAGCGCGATCGAGGTCGAGTACCTCGACAGCGTGGCTGCGCCCACCGAGTACGGCAGCGCTGCCTCTCGGATGGCGGTGATGCTCTCGGGGGCGGCCCAGGGACTCGGCGCGACGATGAAGGAGAACCTCGAAACCCTCGCCGCCGAGGAGTGGGGCGTCGACGAGGACGCAGTTCAGTACCGCGACGGGGTGGTCGAGCGCCGCGACGGCGACAGCATCTTGGAACTCGCGGATCTCGCGGAGGTCGACGCTACTGGCGGGCGCGGCAGCGACCGGTTGACGCGGGCGAGCTACGATTACGAGCACCCGGCGGCGGTCTTATCGAAGTTCGACGAGGCGCTCGCAGGCAAGTTTCCCGTGTATCCGACCGCGGCGTTCGCGGTCAACGCGCCGATCGTCGAGGTCGATACCCGGACTGGTGAGGTCGAGATCCTGAAATTCTACACGCTCCGTGACTGCGGGACCCAATTGAACCCCGTCATCGTCGAGGGTCAGGCCCACGGCGGCATCGCCCAGGGCATCGGGGCCGCCCTAATGGAGGAGTTCGGCTACGACGAGTCGGGTCAGCCCCAGGCAGTCACGTTCTTCGATTATCTCTCACCCTCGATTTCGGACGTGCCGGAGATCGACATGGACCACTCCGAAACCCCATCACCGTTCACCGCGACCGGCGCGAAGGGCACGGGCGAGGGCGGGATGATCGACGCGCCGGCGAGCATCGCGTCGTCGATCAACCGGGCGCTCGAACCGCTCGGTGTCGTCGTCGACCGGATCCCCGCGACGCCGAACCGGGTTCACGACTGGGTCCGCGACGAGCAGTCGAGTAGCGAGCCGACGACCGCCGAATCCGAGGACGCCACGGGCGCGGAGACCGACGGCGGTGAGCGCGCCGGAGGCGCGCGATCCTCGCCAGACCTCCGGTCTGGCGGCGATGAGCAGGCCGAAGGCCTGCGAACGTTGGAAGACGAGTGAAACGAGTCTTCCGGAAGTGAGTGCGAGCGAAACGAGACCGACGGTGGCGTTTCCGACGAAGCTTCGCGCTGAGAACGAGACGGTTGCCGGCACCGATTCGCCTGTCTTCACGCCTCACGAGTCAGTTTTCGAGCGTGGCTTCGGCCTCGGGTTTGGCTTCGAGCTGCGATTCGGCAGGAACGCCTTCGTCGGCTTTCGCTTCGAGATCCTCGAAAAAGTTGTTCACGATCCGGGCGGCAACGCTGCCGAGCGCGCGCTGACCCATGCTGGCGATGAGTCCGGCGACGTTCGTGCGGGCCTCCCACGTGGCGGTCGTCCCGTCGTCGTCCTCGATGAGGCGCATTTCGGTGACGGCCTCGAAGGAGTTCCGGCTCGCGTCGCCACCGACCTCCATCTCGAGGATTTCGGGCGCATCAGCCCGCGTAACGGTCATGTCGACGTCGAACGTCGGCTTGACGCTGCCGACGCCGACCGTGATCGTCGCCGACAGCTCGCCAGGCGACTCCATCGTGATCTCGTCACAGCCTGGCGCACAGTCGGCGAGGATCGCGGGATCGGTGAAGTAGTTCCAGAGCTCGTCGCGGGGGTGATCGGACGTGAACTCGCCGTCGAATTCCATCATGGTGTTGTGGTATCCGTAATGCCCGTGGTATCCGTGGTGTCGACCGCACGTTCGTACGCTGTTTCGAGCGAGCGCCGGGTGTACTCGCCGGCCAACTTCTCCTTGTACGCCGCGTCGGCGTGCATCTCCTCGCCCGGTTCGGCGGCCTCACTCGCGGCCTCGGCGGCCGACGCGAGCGTCGTCTCGGCGAAGGATTCGCCCTCGACGGCCGCCTCGGCATCCTCGACCCGGAGCGGCACGTCGGCGGCGTTTGCGAGCGCGAGTCGTGCCTCGTCGACGGCGGGCGCGTCCGCGTCGGGGTCGTCGACCCGGACGGCCGCGGCTGCGCTGATCGTCGGCCACGTCTGGGCCGCGGGCTTCTGTTCGAGGAAGGCCATTCCAGTCCGGTCGATGGGGAACGGCTCCCGATCGACCGAGACGCCGGTGATCAACTCGTCCTCGGCGAGGTCGGTGAACATATACGCGATGAAGTACTCCGACGCCGCCACGGTGCGCTCCCCGTCGGTCGAGGCGACGTGAAGGTCGCCGTCGAGCGCGGTGAGGACGGTCGGATAGTTCCCCGCGGGGTCGGCTTCGCCGATGCTCCCGCCGATCGTCCCGAGGTTGCGGACGCTCGGTCCCGCGATCTGCTCGGCAGCCGCCGGGAACATCGGCAGCGCGTCGGCGAGAGCGGTCGAGGTCTCGATGGTACGGTGGCTCGTTAGCGCGCCGATCTCGACTCGTTCGGTGGAGACGTCGACGTAATCGAGGTCGTCGAGCCCATTGATGTCGACGATATGCTCCGGCGTGGCGAGCCGGTTCGCCATCACGATGCCGAGCGACTGATTGCCCGCCATCAGCTCGGCGTCGTGTTCGTACTCGGCGAGGAGGTCGGTCGCCTCCGTCACCGACGTCGGCTGGTGGTACTGAAACGCAGCCGGTTTCATCCGTCGTCACCGCCCGCCGGCGACCGATCCACTTCGAGTCGGTTGTTCGTGTGTCTCATACGAACACGGTTTTCCCGTAGCCCCACCGTGGGTATAAGTGTTGCCGTGAAATCCATTCAGGACAGGTCCGCTCAGCCGTTTCGGACCGGTAGCTCGATTCGTGTCGGGTGGGCGGCGCTGTGGTGGACGGTGTTCGTCGTGACTTGGTACTCGCGGTCGTCGTAGAGCGGGCCGCCGGTGTTGTGATTGACGTCGAACCGGGGGAAGTTCGACGAGGAGATGTCGAGCCGGATTCGGTGGCCCGCTTCGAAGACGTTCGCGGTCGGGTACGGCTCCATCGCGAACTCGTAGACCTCGCCAGGTTCGACGAAGTCGGGTTCGTCGCGGTAGCCCCGGTACCGTGCCCGACAGATCGAGTCCGCGAGGTTTAGCGCGAACCCGTTCGGGAACGCTTCACTGGGTGGGTACTCCTCGATCAGTTTCGCCGTGAAGTCGGTGTCGGGAGCGTCGGTCTCGGCGTGAACCCGAACCCGGATCGGGCCGACGATCTCGAGAGTCTCGTCGAGCGGCGGCGTGCGGAAGACGAGCACGTCGTCGCGGTGTTCCAGCGGGCCGTACGGCGGCTCCGTGGCGAAGGTGTCCTCGCGGGTGCGCTGGTCGAACCCGCCGCGACCGGTGATGTCGTGGAGATTGCGCTCGGCGAGCGGGTACTCGATCAAATTCTCCTCACGAGGTTCGTAGGTGATGTACGACGAGCAGTTGCCACCGAGAGTGGGAACCGGGTCGCGGGGATCGAACTCGTAGCTCGTCGCGCCGCCCTCGGGGTCGGGTTCCGCGGTCGCGAGCGTCCCATCACCGTGGGCGTAGTAGGTGGTGTGCTCGACATCGCTCGGGGGCCACTCGTCGGCCGTCGACCACTCCCCGCCGTGGAACAGTCGCCCGTCGGTGGTCCGGCCGCCGTCGCCGGTCCCCATCCGGAAGAACTCCACTGTGGCCTGGTCGCTCCAGGAGTCCTCGCCCTTGAGGTAGTGATCGAAGAATCGGAGGCGGGTTTTCTGGTAATTCCGAAGCGCGGCCTCGCCGAAGGCGAGTTCCCCCGAATATGGTTTGTTCCACGACGGCAGTGGATATCCGTTCCAGCCGTGGGTCCACGGCCCCATCAGGAGAAACTGATCCGCGTCCTTCAGATCGGCGAGTGCCGCGAAGTTGTCGCAGGTCGCCTTCGTGTAGGAGTCGTACCACGCGCCCGCGTACACCGTGGGCACGTCGGCCATCCCGTCGTAGTGGCGCTCGAAGTCGATGCCTGGCGACTGCCAGAGTTCGTCGCTCGCCGCCCCCTGGGTCATGATGTCGAACGCCCACTCCTCGTAGTTCGGGATGTGCCGGAGCGGGGACTGACCCCGGTGGATCGGTCCGTCGGCGAGCACGTCCCGGACGTCGACGTTCGCGAGGAGCGCCTGGACGTCGGAATCCTCCAGCGCGCGCTTCGCGAACCCGCCGCCGAGGGTGAGCGCCCAGCACAGCCAGCGGAGTTCGAACGCGCCGTTGTGGCGAAAGGTGGCCTCTCGGCCGTTCGCCGCCCCCTGGTTCACGAACATCGCTTCGAGATGGGGTGGGTCCTGGGTCGCGAGCGCGCTCTGGACCCACGCCCCGTAGGAGGTGCCGATCGTGCCGACCTGGCCGTCACAGTACGATCGGTCGGCGAGCCACTCGACGGTGTCGTATCCATCCTCCGGCTCGTTCACGAAGATGTAGTACTCGCCCTCGCTGTCGAACCGGCCGCGACAGTCCTGGATCGCGACGACGTAGCCGCGCTTGGCGTACCATTCACCGTGGCGCTCCATCCGTCCCCGCTTGCCGTACGGCGTCCGGTCGAGCAGCGCCGGTTTCGAGTCGTCGATCGGCTCGCCAGTCGTCGGATCCGCCGGCCGATAGATGTCGGTCGCGAGTTCGATCCCGTCGCGGGTCTCGACGGGAACGTTCAGTTCGGCGGCGACGCCGTACTCCGGTTGACTACCCATACAGACTCCCTCTCACAATGGTACCAAGTAACTTGCGTCCGGTCCGGTGCGCCGTCGCCACCGAAGAACCAACGACGAGACGACGGACGACGATCGAGAGTCCGGATTGCGTTCCTCCCGGTAGTCGTGACGACAACCCATAGATTTATGTCTTCATTAGACAACGATGTGCAAGGAGTGTACGATATGACATACCACAGACGACGCCCATACTGGTGGCAGTCATGAGCGGGGACACCAGCACCGAGAGAGCGGGAGCACACGAGAGCAGCATGGTCGAGTACGGAATCGACGACAAGCCACCGCTCGGCCAGTCGGCCCTGCTCGGCGTCCAGCACTGGCTGACGATGATCGGTTCGACGATCGCGATCCCGCTCGTCCTCGCGGGAGCGATCGGGTTCGACGCCGCACAGACCGCCCAGCTCGTGGCGACCTTTTTCGTGGTCTCGGGGGTCGCGACGCTCGCACAAGCCACGATCGGGAACCGCTATCCGATCGTCCAGGGCGGGACGTTCTCGATGCTGGGGCCTGCGCTCGCGATCGTCGCGGTGCTCGCAGCGGGTGACGCCGCCCCGACTACGATGATCCGCGAGCTCCAGGGCGCAGTCATCGTCGCGGGTCTCGTCGAGGTCGCGATCGGCTACCTCGGAATCTTCGGTCGGCTCAAGCGGTACGTGGGGCCGCTCGTCATCGCGGTGGTGATCGCGCTGATCGGGCTCGCACTCCTCACCGTGCCGCAGATCACCAGTCCGACGAACAACTGGTATCTCGTCGGGCTGACGCTCGCGCTCATCGTGCTGTTCTCGCAGTATCTCGACGGCTACTCCCGGATCTTCAAACTGTTCCCCGTCCTCCTGGGTCTCGGCGGGGCGTATCTGCTCGCTCTCGCCCTCTCGATCACCGGGCTCGTTCCCGGCCTCGTGGATCTGAGTCCGGTCGCGAACGCACCCCCGATCCGTGTGATCGTCCCGTTCCAGTGGGGGCTCCCGCTCTTTACGACCTCGTTCATCGCGGGGATGATCGCCGGGATGCTCGCCTCGGCTATCGAGAGCTTCGGGGACTATCACTCGGTCGCTCGGATGGCGGGCGAGGGCGCGCCCAACGCACGCCGAGTCAACCACGGGCTCGGGATGGAGGGGCTCGGCAACGTCTTCGCGGGCATCATGGGGACCGGCAACGGCTCGACCTCCTACACCGAGAACATCGGCGCGATCGGCATCACGGGCGTGGCCTCGCGGTACGTCGTCCAGGTCGGCGCGGTCGTGATGATCCTCGTCGGATTCGTCGGCTACTTCGGGGCGCTGGTGACGACGATCCCGAGCGCGATCGTCGGCGGACTGTTCCTCGCGATGTTCGCTCAGATCGTCGGCGTCGGGCTCTCGCAGCTCCAGTACGTCGATCTCAACCAGAACCGGAACGTGTTCGTGCTCGGGTTCGGGCTGTTCGCCGGGCTCTCGATTCCGGAGTACGTCACCAACGTCCAGAACGCCTCGGACATCTCGCTCGAAGCCGGCCTCGCGAGCGTCCCCGTACTCGGGGCGGTGCTCGGCCTCCCCACGGTCGCCCAGACCATCGGGATCATCCTCGGCACGCCGATCGCCGTCGGCGGCATCGCCGCGTTCGTGCTCGACAACACGATCCCCGGTACCGCCGACGAGCGCGGCCTGACGGCGTGGGAGGAGATCACCGAGGACGACGACGCGTTCACGCCGTATCACGCACGATTCCTCGGCGGAGAGTCGAGGGAACCCGACGTCGCCAACGACTGATCGCCGCTACAGAGTCTCGCTTTTCGTGTCCTCATCCGAGATCGACTCCCGCAACGCGAAAGTGACCGTGCCACCACGCAACCGCATGAACGATCGCGGCGGTGGAACGGATGAGACGACGATCACCCGAATGGGGCTCCGGCGGGGCGGCTGGATCGGCTACAACGAGGAGGGCGTCTACGTCGACCGGGACGACGAGACACGGATCAAGATCCGACACGGGAACGTCACGCAGGTCGGGCTCAAGAGCGCCGAGTGGGATCTCGTGGTGATGAGTCTGGTGCTCGTCGGCGTCGGCGTCTTCGTCGGCACGACACGGAACCCCCTCGTCGGGATCGGGTTCGCTGCCGTCGGTCTGGGAAGCCTCTACTGGAGCTATCGAAAGCGCCACGAGCTCGTCATCCATGTCGCAAACGAGCGGAAACCGATCGCGGTTTATCCCACCCATCCCGCGGAGTGTCACGAGACACTCGCCGAACGAGTCCGGACGAGTACCGAGGACTAATCCGTCCTGACTGCACCAGCACCGAGTTCACATCGCCCCGCCCCCGACAGTTAAGTTCTCGCACGCCGAGGGGAGAACGACGATGACACGAGCAGACCTGCGGGTGGTTGACGCACGAGTGGTGACGCCGAGCGGAACGCTACCCGGGGGCGTCGCGGCCACGGACGGACGGATCGTCGCAGTGGGAACCGAGACGAACCTCCCCGACGCCGACCGCGAGATCGACGCCGAGGGGAACTACCTGATTCCGGGGTTCATCGATCCGCACGTCCACTGGGGGCTCTCGCGCTACGAGTTCGAGGACTACCACGAGGGGCTCGCCCACGACTTCGAGACCGAGACCCGTGGCGCGGTCCACGGCGGTGTCACAACAGTCGTGAACTTCCTGCTCCAGCGCGAGCCGTACCTCCCCGACATGGACTTCTTCCGTGAGGTCGGTCGCGAGAACTCCTACATCGACTTCGCGTACCACGCGATCGTCCACCAGGACCACCACGTCGAGGAGATCGAGGGACTGGTCGACGAGGGGATCCGATCGTTCAAGGTGTTCTTCAACTGGTACAAGCACGCGAGTCCCGAACTCGGTATCGACCACTCCGACGCCGGCCGGGTGTACCAGGTGCTCGATACGGTTTCGGACGTCAATGGAGGTGTAGTGATGTTCCACGCCGAGAACGAGGACCTCGCCTACGAGCGCCGCCAAGAACTCAAAGAGGAGGGCCGCAACGACCTCGAAGCGTGGACGGAGGCTTCGCCGAACGTCGCCGAGGCGATGCAGATCGAGCAGATCGGCCGACTCACCGAGTACACCGACTCGCGGGCGTATATCGTTCATATGAGTACCGCCGAGGGCGTCGACGTCTGCGAGCGATTTCAAGATCGGGGCATCAACCTCCACGCCGAGACCCTGCCTGCCTTCCTCGCCCACACCAACGACGAGGATCTGGGAGTCTGGGGAAAGATCTCGCCGCCCCTCCGGAAAGAACGAAGTAAGACGCGGCTTTGGGAGGGGCTCCGAACCGGCGTGGTCGACTACCTCGGCACCGATCACTGTCCTCACAAGATCGAGTTCAAGGAGAAAGACGAAGGGAAGTACGGCGACATGTGGGACGCGATCCCTGGCGACAACAACGGTATCGAGTACTTCCTGCCGGTGATGATGAGCGAGGGTGTCAACGAAAACCGGCTCAGTATGGAGCGCGTAGTGGAGGTCTGTGCGGAAAACAACGCCAAGCGATGGGGGCTCTATCCACGGAAGGGCGCGCTCGTCGAGGGTGCTGACGCCGACATGGTGATCGTCGATCTCGAAAAGCGCCGGACGGTCGACGACGAGTTCTACCACACGATGGAACCCGGCTACTCCACGTTCCACAGCGACGAGCTCACCGGCCTGCCGACCCACACCATCGTCGGCGGCGAAGTCGTCGTCGAGGACGACGAACTCCAGGTCGAGCCGGGTGATCGCGAGTACCTCCCCCGAGGAGAGAACGGTGTTCCGATGTAGGGCGTCGAATAGATCTTCAGATAACGTGTGGATAGATATAATTGTCTCATGAACCATATTACTTCTATAAGTACTGGCCACAGCTCGAAATCAGAGGTTTTGAACCGGTATACGGGATCGATTCAGCCACAATCTATAGAAACCAACCCATAAATTTGAAACGACTATTTCAAAGTCGGAAGGGGTGGATGGAGTTGTATATCTATCTGAGGCGATTCCGGCCCAATATTTGGCCAATTTGCTGATCTTATTTCGGTCGGTGGGTTTTAAAATAGATAACCCGCATTTCTGGTTGGTGAGGACTTCGATGACATTGTTGGTCCGTCCGGAGCAGCAGGCTGGCACCGTCTCCCTCGTCATACGGAGCGATATATAGCGGACAACACCCCACATATCAAGCTTGACCACCACGGTTTGCGACGGACCACACATGGAGACGAGGAAGGTCCAGCTCTCCGGCGGGACCACGTACACCGTCTCGCTACCGAAGTCGTGGGCGACCGAACACCGAATCGATGCGGGTTCGATCTTGCGTCTCCATCCGAAAGGGAATGGCTCGCTACTCGTCGAGTCCACGGGTGATACCAACGGTGATGGTGACGAACGGACCACAACCGTCGACAGCGGTGGTCTCGATCGAGACGGGCTCGCACGGACGCTCCATGCGCTCTACATCGTCGGCGTCGATCGCATCCGACTCGTCGACGACACCACTCACTCGACCGAACGCCGGAGCACGATCACGCGTCTCGCCGGGCGGTTGAGCGGGCTCGAAGTGCTCGAAACCACCGAAACCGAGATCACGCTTCGGAGCCTCCTCGATCCGGGGTGCGTTTCGATTCACAAGAGCGTGCTACGATTGAAGCTCATCACGCTCGGAATGGCCCGGGATGCGGTGCGAGCGTTCGTGACCGGTGATCGATCGTTGGCAGACACCGTGATCGAGCGCGACGACGAGGCCGACAAACTGTTCGCGATGGTCACACGGTACTTCCGGCGGTCGCTTTCCAATCTCGCGGTGATCGACAAACTCGATCACTCGCGCGACGAACTCTTCGAGTACTACTACGTCGCCCGCCAGTTCGAACGGATCGCGGACCACGCCGAGAAGATCGCCCGACTCGCCAACGAGGACGCGCTCGCCGACGACCTCGACGAGACGCTTTCCTCGTACGCTGACCGCGCACGGACGATCGTCGATCACGCCGCTGACGTCGCGCTCTCGAACGCCCACGTCGGGATGGCGTACGACGCAACCGCCAACCGTGACGCGCTCGTCGATGAGATCACCGCGTTCAGTCACGAACTCCACGGTCGCGGCGAACCGGAGGAGATCCATCGAGTGAGCTTGCTGCTCGACAGTACCGAGCGAACCGCGGAGTACGGAGCCAACGTCGCCGAGATGGCAGTCCAGCGGACCGCCCGTCAGGACGAACTTCCCGACGCGTAGTCCGGAGTTCGGGTGTGGCGACTGGGACGCGACCGACTAGGGGCTACTCCAGTCCGAGCGCGAGACCATCGACCAGCGCCGCGGCCTTCGCATATGGCGAGCGCTCCTCGTTCGTGGGTCGGGGACGCCGTTTACCGGCGCACCGAAAAGCGCTCTCGACGAACGCGTTGCGGACGTTCCGATTCTCGAACAGCCCGTGAAGATACGTGCCGAGGACGCGATCGGTCGCGGCGCTTCCCTTACCGATGGGCCGTTCGACGGCCGCGGTGGCGGTGCTCTCACCCATGTGGATTTCGTAGCCTGCGACGGTACCGCTCGCGCCATCGATTGGGCCGGAGCCGTCGACGTCCCGAGTGACGCGTTCGACGCGCTTCTCGCGGGAGAAGCTGGTTTCGACGGGCAACAGACCGAGTCCCTCGACGATCGATCGATCGCCCGTGCCCTCGATGGCGGCGTTCGTGATCTGCTCGCCGAGGATCTGGTAGCCACCACACAGTCCGACGATCGGGCCCGACATCCTGGCGAGTGCCTCGTCGAACCCAGCCTCTCGAAGCGCCAGCAGATCGTCGACGGTGTTTTTGGTTCCGGGAATCACGACTGCGTCCGCGCTCGCGAGATCGGTATCGAGCGGCACGTAGGCTACCCTAACGCCCGGTTCGCGCGCCAGCGGTTCGAGGTCGGTGAAGTTCGATATCCGGGGGAGCCGAGGGACTGCGACGGTCACCGCGACCTCGTCCGCCACGCCGTCGTCGTCGCCCGACACGCGACGCTCGCCAGCCGCCGGCAGCGAGACGCTGTCCTCGGCGGGCAGTCCGGGATCGTCGTACGGGAGGACGTCGAGCACCGGTATTCCGGTTTTTCGCTCCAGCTCTTCGATCCCCGATTCGAGGATCGAACGATCGCCACGGAACTTGGTGAAGACGACGCCCATCACTCGGTCGCGGAGATCGTCGGGCAGGAGTTCGAGTGTACCGTAGGCGCTCGCGAACGCGCCGCCGCGCTCGATGTCCGCGAGCAGCAGGATCGACGCGTCGGCGAACCGCGCTGTCGCGACGTTCGCGAGGTCGCGGTCGTGGAGGTTGATCTCTGCGATCGAGCCTGCGCCCTCAGCCACGATCACCTCGTACTCGGCCGCGAGGCGCTCGTGGGCCGCTTCGGCAGCCTCGCGAGCGCGCTCCCAGTGCTCGTCGTAGTACGCTCCGGCGGCGTAGTGACCGACGGCTTCGCCGTCGATCACGAGTTGACTCTCGGCGTCGCCGCGGGGTTTGAGGAGGACGGGGTTCATGTCGGTCGTCGGCGTGACGCCGGCAGCGCGAGCCTGGACGTACTGCGAGACACCGATCTCGCCCCAGCCGTCAGTGGACGCTTCGCCGTCCTCAGACGGCCGGCGCTCCGTGCCGGCATCGTCGCCTTCGGCGACACCGTCGGCGGTCACGACCGCGCGGGCGTTGTTGCTCATGTTCTGGGCCTTGTACGGTGCGACCGCGACGCCCTCGCGCGCGAGGCGACGACAGAGGCCGGTGACCACCGTACTCTTGCCGACGTGACTCGCGGTGCCCGCGACGAGGACGGTCGAGGTCATTGGATCTCAGTACTCCGTTCCCTTCCGTGCGCGATGGCCCGCGTCGAACGGGTGGGCCTCCTTTCGGACGTTCGTGACGAGGTCCGCACGGTCGGCGATCGCCGGCCGCTCGTGACCGCCCGTCAGAACGAGTTCGAGATCGTCGGGTTTGTCGTCGACGAGATCGGCGACCGCGTCGGGATCGACGAGATCGCGGTTCGCGGCGTACAGGATCTCATCGAGGATCAGGAGATGCACTCCCTCGTCTGGCTCGCCGTCGAGCGCGAGCGGCGCGGTCAGGTCGGCTTCGTCCGCTGCGGCGACGAGTTCGCGGGCGCGTTCGAGCGCGCCCTGGGCCCGGGCGGCGTGCTCGTCGTCGGCCGAGCCGTCGAGCAGGCCGTGCCAGCCGTAGTGGCCCGAGTTCTCGTAAGTGAATCCAGATACGACATCGATCGCGTTGTATTCGCCGCGGGTGGCCTCGACGCTCGCCGCGCCACCCTTCATGAACTGGAGGAGGTGGACGCGGTAGCCGTGGCCCGCGGCCCGGAATCCCATCCCGAGCGCGGCGGTGGTCTTCCCCTTCCCGTCGCCCCACCACGCCGAGACCAGGCCGAACTCGTCGGGGGCCGACGGCTCGATCGGCTGCGATTCGGGTGTTTTCCCCTCGCCGGGGGTTCGACTGTGCTGTGCGTCGCGGTCGGCGTCGGAGCTGTTGTCAGTCATGGCTGTAACGCAGGTCGCGTGCGGTGGTCGGTTCGGCCGGCGTCGACTGGCGAGCGATCACGGCGAGAACACCTCGGCTCGTCGGTCGGTGACGACGCCGTACTCGGCGTCGGCCACGCTCGAAGGGATTGCGCGGTGCTCGTATCGCGACGCGAGGCTCGCACGCACCGCCTCGCGGACGCAGGCGCGCGCTGCGGCCCCGACCGGGGTCGCGCTGCCGGTGAACTGTGCGGGGTCGCCGTCGGGATCACAGCCCACGACGACCGCGTCGGTGGTCGTCCCCGGAAAGCCGGTCGCCGCGAGCAGCGTCGCGGCTTTCGCCTCGACGGCGACCGCGAGCAGGTTCGCAAGTCCGGCGTCGTCGAGCGCCCGCGTCGTCCCGACGACGATGTTGACCGTGCCGACGCCGTCCTCGTCGGCTCGGCCGTCGGTATCGGCGTCCTGGGCAGGATATGCTAAGGGATTCTGCGGCAGCGCGGCAGGGTTCGACACGCCTGCGGTGGCGTAGGCTACTACCGAGTCGAGCCGTGCGCCGCGGGCGTGTTGCAGGTCGACGCCGGTGAGCAGCGACGGCCCCGAAAGATCGAACCCAGCCCGGTCGCACCGCTCCGTGACGTAGGTTCCGAGATCCGTTCGGCTCCAGCCCTCGGGCACCGAGACGTTGTAGGCGGCGTCCGCGCGCTCGAACCCGCCGTCCCAGCCCGTCGAGAGCCACGCGGTGTCCCGCCGCGCGATCTGTAGAACACCGGCCTCGACGCTCGCCTCAAACATCCCCGAGTACCTCGATCAGGTGGTCATTCTCGGCAGGGAGCCGCACTGCGACCCGAATGTGTGAGTCGAGACCCCGAAACGTTCGAGCGTCCCGGAGCGCGAGACCCCGCTCGCGGGCGTATTCGAGGATCCTGTCGACGTCACGATCGCCGACGTCACACAGCAGGAACGGCGCGTCGGACGGACGAACGTCGAACTGCTCGGAGAGCGCGTCGCGGAGTCGGGGGCGTTCCGTGCGGACCCGTTCCCGAGTTTCCGCGACGAATTCGGTCTGGCGCAGACAGTACGCCCCGGTCGCCAGCGCGGGCCCGCTCACGTTCCACGGCCGGCGCGCGGCGGCCAACGCTTCGCCATACTCGCCCGTGGTGACTGCGAACCCGGACCGAAGCCCCGGCAGCCCGAACAGCTTGGTCAGCGATCGCGCGACTACGACGCCCGGCGTCCCGGCGAGCGACGGCTGGTCGGTGAACCCGAGGAACGCCTCGTCGACGAGCAGCGGCGTGTCGACGTCGCGACACCGCGCCGCGAACGTATCGAGCGCGGCGGAATCGTACGTCTCGCCGGTCGGGTTGTTCGGGTTGCAGACGATCGCGAGAGCGTGTTCTGCGAGGTCGGATCGATCGATGTCGAGCACCGCGTCGTGGGGAACGAACGCCGGCTCGCCACCCTGGAGGGGAACCTCACGGGCGTACTCCCCGAAACTCGGGAACGGGACCAGCACCGAGTCGCCTGGCGAGACGGCGAGATCCACGACCGAGCGAATCGCCGCGAGGCCGCCAGGCGTCGGGATCACCTCGTCCGGCTGGCAGTCGACGTATTCTGCCGCGGCGTCGCGGTAATCGGCGGGCGGTTCGGACGGATACGATCGAGACTCGGCGAACGCGTCGCGGTAGACCGCCTCGACTCCCTCGGGCACTCGTGGGTTCGTGTTGGCGCTGAAATCCAGCACATTGGGATCGTCGCTGCTGCCGTGTGGAGCTCTGTCGACGCCGAGCGCGTTGTCGAGGTTCACGCGAGCGCCTCCGCAACCTGGGCGTCCGCGCGCCGGTTGACGTTGACCGCGAGGCGCTCGTCGTGGCTCACGAGCGTCGTCTCGGCGTCGCCTGTCCCGACGACGTTGATCCCGGTCGGCGCGACCGTCCGTCCCTCGTGTTCCATCGTCGTGTCGACGCTCACGCCGAGCGCGCGCTTGAGCGTGACGGGAACGCAGACCGCGAGCGAGTCGCCCTCGAACGCGTCGATCACGCGATCGACGCTCTCGCCGGTGAGCAATGGGAGGTCCGCCACGACCGTCAGCACGGGCAGATCGATCGAATCGAGCGCGGCGGCGAGGTCGGTGACGTACCCCTTGCCAGGCGTCTCGACGAACGACTCGACGTGCGGCCCGCAGCGTCGAGTCCCGTCCCGAGAGACGTCGGAACGTCCTGGATCGAGACGATCGCGCGTTCGGGGCGCGTTCGACGATCCGACTGCGTGGATCGCCTCAATCCGGCTGGCGCGGAGCGCGTCGATCACGCGGTCGACCATCGGTCGACCGTCGATATCGTACAGCGGCTTTTCGGTGTCGGCGTCGAGACGAGTGCCGCGACCGCCGCACATCACCAGTGCGTCCACGCGATCACCCCCGCGTGGAGCGCCGCGACGCGCGCGATCTCGTTGGCTGCGCCGAGAACGTCGCCGGTGACGCCGCCGAGATTCGATCGCGCCCATCGGAGTACGGCGAGCGCCACGACCCCGGCGGCGAGGAGCGCTACCGCAGCGGGAACTATCGCGGGCCACGCGAGGAGGGTCGCCGGCAGGGCGAGCAGCCAGACTGGACCCAGCGCTCGCGGGCTGGCGTTCGCTGTGAACCCCGCGCCGAGCCCGTCGTGGGGTGACGAGCCGACACAGACCAGGCTCGCCATCCCGGCCTTCGCGCCCACCTCCGCGGCGACGGCGAAGAACGCGGCCTGTGCCGGTAGCGCCGCGATCGCGCTCCCCGCAGTGACGAGGCCGGCCACGACCAGCGCGACCGCGAGCGCACCCCCGACGCCGAGCGTGGTGTCTTTCATGACCTCGCGCTGCGCGGTCGCGTCGCCGTGGACCGCGAGCGCGTCGCCGAGGTCCGCCACCCCGTCGACGTGGTTGATCCCCGTCACGGCGTAGACGCCGACGGCGAACGCGATCCCGACCGTCGCGGGTGGTCCCGGTATCAGGAGCGAGAGACCGACGAGCGCGCCGAGGAGGTATCCGACGAGCGGGAAGGCGATCGGCCGCTCGGCGAACGCCGCCCACGCGTCGCCGTCGCGCCCAACGGGGAACCGTGAGAGGAAGCCGAGCGCCCCCCGGAGCGCGGTCAGGACCACGCGATCACCCCGCAGAGGACGAACGCGCCAAGCCCCGCGAGGCCGACGACGCGAACCCCCTCGCGCGCCCGCTCGACGCTCGGTAGATCGGCGTCGGGGTTGAGGACGTACGCGCCGCGCTTTTTGAGCCGGATATCGAGGGCCGCGGCGAGCGTCGCCATCGGCCAGCCCGAGTTGGGAGAGGTGGGTGCGTGGCTCCACTCGCGGGCACGGGCCAGCGCGCGCGGCGATCGGCCGGCGGCCGCGAGCAGCACGGCGCTCGTGCGGGCCGGAAGCCACATCACGAGGTCGTCGAGTCGCGCGCTCGCCCCGCCGACCGGTTTCGAGTGGTAGCCGAGCATCGAATCGAGCGTGTTGACGGCCTTCACCCACGCCGCGCCCGCCACCCCGACCGCGAGCGAGACGCGCGCGCCAAGCGCGAACGCTAGCAAGGGTGCGACCAGCCCATCGGCGAGGTTCTCGGCCGCGCTCTCGACCGCCGCGCTCCGGAGCTGGACCGGGGTGAGATCGTCGGTCTTCCGTCCGACGAGCGCCCGGACCGAGGTTCGTGCGGCTGCCGGGTCGGTCGCGGTCAGATCGATCACGTCCTCCGCGACCGACAGCAATCGTGCTAGGCTCGTCGTGGCGAACACCACGAGACCCGCGACCGCGCCGCCGACGATCGGATTCACGGCGACCGCGAGGGCGGCGACGAACCCCGCGACTGCGGCAGCACCGATCGGGAGACCGAGTGCGATCGTCGCCCCGACGAGCCGCGGGTAAGCCCACGACCGATCGAGCGGTGTGACGGCTCGCCCGAACCACGCGACCGGGTGAATGCGCTGTGGGAACTCCTCGAACGCGGTGTCGAGTGCGAGACCGACGGCAAGCGCTCCGACGGCGGCGAGACTCATCGGTCCCTTCCTCCGGTGATCATCGTCTTCCCCTGGCGATCATAGCGCATCCACGAACCGATCGAACGCGGTGCTCTCGGGGTGGACGTGGGCGTAGGTTCCGAGCGTGCGGTGTTCGGTGAGCCCGTCGTGCTCGCCATCGATCCCCTTGCCGCGCTCGACATCGAAGGCGAAGCGTGCGTCCGCGCCGACGGTCGCATCCGAGTAGTGGAACTCGTGGCCCCGGAGGGAGCCGTTCGCGTTCGCCGTCAGCGTCGATTCGCGCGCACTGAGTTCGACGTGATCGAGCGCCTGATACCGATCGCACATCTCGATCTCTGCGGGGAGAACGCCCGCCATTTCGTGGGTGTCACCGTCGACGGTCATGAGCGATTCGGCGAGCGCCATCATCCCGCCGCACTCGCCGAGGATCGGGACGCCCTCTGCGGCGCGGTCACGGAGGGTGGCGAGCACCGGCCCGTCGGCGATGGTGGCGGCGTGAAGCTCTGGGTAGCCCCCTGGGAGATAGATGCCGTCTGCCGGGGGCACATCGTCGCCCGCAGCCGGGGCGAACGTCACGACCTCGGAGCGCGCCCGGAGACGTTCCATCGTCGCGGGGTAGACGAATCGAAACGCTTCGTCGCGCGCGACCGCGACGCGCTTTTCCCGAGCCAGTCCCGGATCGCCGGGATCGACCGTGGGCGGCTCGCGGGCGATGTCGAGCAGCCGGTCGGTCCGCACGCCCGCTGCCACCTCGTCGAGTGTTGCGGGGTCGATCGGGGCCTCGTCGCCCATGTGGAGGCCGAGATGACGATCTGGGATTTCGAGATCGGGCTCGGGTGGTATCCGCCCGAAGTACGTGAGATCGTCCGGCAACGCCTCCTTGATCCCGCGCTCGTGGCGGCCGCCGTGGGCGCGCTGGGCGATGATTCCCGCGACCTCGATGTCGCGCCCGGCGTGGGCGGCGTAGCGCTCGAAGCCGACCGCGGTCGCCGCGACGCTCTCCATTCCGGCGCTCGCGTCGACGACCAGCACGACAGGGAGATCGAGTGTCTCGGCCACCATCGCCGTGCTGGAGCGGTCGCCGTCGTACAGCCCCATCACGCCCTCGACGACGCAGATGTCGCCGTCGCCGCGGGCGTAGTTCCGCCGGAGTCCCTCGATCCCTTCGAGCCACGCATCGAGGGTTCGCGAGACGCGCTCTCTGTCGTGGTTCCTGGAACCGTCGGAGCCGCGAGCGGAACCGACGATAGCAGTGTGGTGGCTGGGATCGATGAAGTCCGGACCGGCCTTCGCGGGCTGGACCGTGTGGCCCGCTGCTTCGAGCGCGCGGATGACCGCGAGCGTGGCGACGGTCTTGCCGACGCCCGATCGTGTGCCGCCGATCACGACGCCGTTCATGATTCGACTCCGGACCCGGTCGCCAGCAGTCGGTCGTGGATCGTGACGACGTGATCGCGGACGTCAGCCATCGGGATTCCTCGACGTTCGGCCAGCGCGAGCGCGCCGCCCATCCCGACGCCCTCCTTGGCTTCGCCCGCAACGTAGGCGTCGAGCGCGGGGTGGGACTCTCGATCGAAGCCAGGATCGGTGACCGTGAGATCGAGGCCGAGATCGTCCGCCAGGCCCTCGACGTCCGCGGATTTGTCGGCAGCGAGAAACGACGTCGTGGCGAGCGAGAGCGGCGCGTCGACGCCTGCGTGGCGGGCGAGTGCGGCGGCGGCACACAGCTGCGTCCCGCCGGCGAGCGTGACCTCAGTGCCACCTGCGGTCGCCCCGGTGACGAGTCCAGCGACCGCGGCGAGCACCGGATCGCCCACCGCCCGCACCGCCGCGATCGGTGTTCCAGCAGCTCCACCGGCTGCGATTTCGGCAGTATCGAGCGCCTCACCGACCACTCGTCGCTTGAGCGCGATCGGGTTCTCGGGAAGCGACGACGAGGTCGCCCGGCGTTCGCCGAGCGCGGCGAGGACACAGCGTGCGGTGGTCGTCCCGCCGGGGATCGTCTCGCCGATCACGAGTTCGTCGTCCGGAAGCGACCGGCCGTACTCCTCGGCGGCCGTGAAGATTTCCCGAGCCCCGGGAACCGCCCGCCCCGTCCGCACGTCCCGACCCGGCTCCGCGTCCACCGCGACGGTCGGCGCGGCGGTCGGTTCGGCGAGTCCCGCATCGATCACGACGGTCTCGAATCCTGCGAGTTCGCGGACCGCGCGGGTGACGACTGCGGGCGTCGGACAGCCCGACGGACTGACCGGGACGACCGGCGAGCGCACCGGCCGGCCGTACGCGACGATCTCGCAGTCGGCGCTCGGTGTGTGTGCCATCACAGCCGGGTCCGCACCGGCGGCGCTGATCCCCTCGATCCGTGCGGTCGCCGTGCTCCCGGCGACGACGGCGACTCTCATCGATCGGCCACCGCCGCTGCCGCCGTCGTTCCCGCCGCCACACCGACCCCGCGTTTCGGCCCGTCTCGTCGTCCCAACACGCCAAACCGTGGTTGGTGTAGCACAATAGTAGTTGCTCTTTCGCCGGTTCGCAAACGCCCCCTCGATGTTCGTTCGCGCGCCACGACCATCGATCGACGACCGAGAACCGAGCGCCATCCCTCGTCCATGGTGGACCATCCGATAGCCGAAAGGTATTTGCTGTCGCCTCGTGTCGCCTTTAGCAAGCCCATTTGTACTAACTAAACAAAACTTGGGCAACTTCAGCCATGACAACCGAAGCGATCCTTCTCGTCGGCCGCGGTGCGGCGCGCACCCGAACCGTGCTGAAAACCCACGCGGAGCAGCTCGAACGCCGGACCGGGACCACGGTCCGTGTGGCGACGTACGAACACGAGCCGGTACGGGAACTCCGGGACCCCCTGGCACGGATCGACGCCGAGCGGGTGTACGCAGTGCCGGTCCGTGTCGCTCACACCTACGAGACGCTCGACGACCTTCCCGCGGCGCTTTCGATGGTCGCTGGCGACGTCCGATACTGCGAGCCGATCGGCCGGAGTCCCGCAATCACCGACCTCATCGTCGAGCGGGCCACGGCGCTCCGACCGGCCACGCCCGACGTCTCGGTGGTGCTCGTTGGGTTCGGCAGTAGCGCGAAGCCGTACCACCAACAGATGGCGGCGTACCACGCTACGCGAATCGACGAGCAATCGGAGTACGGCGAAGTGGTCGCCTGTTATCTCCACCAGAACCCGACCGTCGAGTGCGTCCGCTACGCGATCGAAAACGATGCCGCGGTCGCCGTCCCGCTGTTCCTGACCGCGACCACCGCGACCACCGAGGCGATCCCGGCGAAGCTCGAACTCGACCGCGGCGGGATCGCGTACGCCGAGCCGTTCGGCGATCACCCACGGGTCACCGATGCGATCCACGCCGAGATCGCAAAACAGCGCGCCCTCGCAGTCGGCGACAGGAGTGACACCTGTCTCTTATACACATCTCTGAGCGGGCTGGCNCGTCGTCCGGTCGCCACCGACGGCGAAGGCCCGATCGAATAGCGCCGGATCAGTCGGCCCGGACGACCAGCACCGAGAGATCCGAGAAGCGAGATTCGTCCGCGGTTGTGTCGCCAGCATCGTCCTGCACCCTGCTCGCGAGATCGCCGAGCGTCGTCCGCGTGACTCGCTCGTCGTCGTGGGTCAGCCGCTCGAACACGAGTACATCGAGCGACGCGGCCACGCCGGCCTCCACCAGCACTGCGGCGATATCGCCCGGCATCCAGTCATACGGACGCGGCAGCACCAGCAGGTGACGGTCGCCGACGGCCTCGCGGAGTCGGCGGAGTTCGGCGTCGATCCCGCCGCGCTTGTGGAGCGTGACGAACGTCGACGCCTCCATCGGCGTCCGCGCGCGGCTGGCAGCGATCTGGAGCGACGAGATCCCCGGCACGACGGTCACGGGCCGATCGACCGCGGCCTCGACTTTCCCGACGAACTGGTAGCCCGAGTGGTTCGGATCGCCCATCAGGACGGCCGTGCCCCGTTCTCCGTCGGCGACCCGCTCGGCGAACGCATCGAGCGTCGCCGCCTCGTCGGCATACCCACAGGTCAGCAGGTCGGCGTCGGTTCGTCCGCTGATGAACGCCACCACCGTCTCGAACCCCACCACGACGTCGGCTTCTCGGATCGCGCGCTCGCCCCGCGACGTCAGGTATTCGGGGTTACCCGGCCCGATCCCGACCGCTTCGACGGGCCGTTCGGTTGCCTCGAACGCTGCCCTGGTCTCGGGTTCCGCAGCCGCGACTGCCGCCGGATCAGGACCGTCGCCGCGATCGTCGCCATCGCTCACGACGGATCGATCTCCCCGTTGCGAACGTCGCTCGCGACGTGGACGAGTTCGTTCGTCACTCCGGCCGCGAGTCCGCTGCCGCCGCGCCGGCCGACGTTCGTCACGGCGGGGACGCCGTGCTCGCGGGCGACCTCGCGGACGCGCTCGCGGCTCTCGGCGGCCTTCACGAACCCCACCGGCGTGGCGACCACGACTGCTGGCCGGGTCCCGTCGGCGATGCAATCCGCGAGCGCGAGCGCCGCCGTGGGCGCGTTCCCGACCACGGCGACCGCGTCGTCGTAGACTCCCTCGCTATCGAGTTCGAGCACCGACGCCGCAGTCCGGGTCATCCCCGTCCGCTTGGCGAGGTCGGTTCCGTTCCCGATCGCCTTGCGAACCGGACAGTCGTGGCCCCGACCGGTGATACCAGCTTTCACCATCGTGATGTCGGTCACGATCGGTCGCTCCTCGCGCACCGCTCGCGCGCCGGCCCGGACGGGTTCGTTCTCGCCCGCACCGGTGAATCGAACGAGGTGTTGGAACTCGGGATCGCCGGTGGCGTGGACCGCTTTCTGGCGCAGCCGGTCGGCAAGGCTCTCGTCGGGGACGAGTTCCCGCACGCGATCCATGCTCGACTCGGCGATCGCCATCGCGTTCTCGGTGGTCGCGCCGAGATCGGCGTACGCCTCGACGTCACTACCACTCTCGGCGTTCGCGCTTCCGTCCACACTGTTGTCAGTGGTTGCATTCACTCCGGCGTCCGCTTCCGGGTCAGTCGTCATCGCCCGACACCTCCGTACTCTCACCTTCGCTCGTTCCGCCAACCCCGTCGCCCGCACGTGCTTCGAGATCGGCGTCGACCCGGAGGTTGACGTCGCGTAGGCGGTCGGCGGTCGCGTCGTCGGCGTCCCAGAGGCCGCGGTCGATCGCCTCCAAGAGGGTGTCGGTGATGCTGTCGAGCGCCCACGGGTTCACCTCGCGCAGCCATTCCTGTCGCTCCTCGTCGAAAGCGTACTTCTCGGCGACGTCGCCCCAGAGCGCGTCGCTCACGACGCCCGCGGTGGCATCCCAGCCGAGCGCGACGTCGACCGTGGTCGAGAGGTCGCCAGCGCCCTTGTAGCCGTGCTCCTCCATGCTGTCGAGCCAGGCAGGGTTGAGCACCCGGGCGCGCATCGCCTTCCGGACTTTCTCCTCGTTGGTGTAGACGTCGACGTTGTCGGGGTCCGAGGAGTCGCCGACGTAGGAGGCGGGTTCCTCGCCAGCGATCTCCGAAACGGCGGTGATGAACCCGCCGTGGAAGGCGTACCAGTCCGAGGAGTCGAACTCGTCCTGCTCGGCGGTGTCCTCGATCTTCACCGTGGCCTCGACGTTGCCGAGCCGGCGCTCGAAGGATGCGTGGGCTTCCGAAACCCGGCCTCGACTGCCGAGGGCGTACCCGCCCCACTGGACGTACACCTCGGCGAGGTCCGAGCGGTCGTCCCAGTTGCCCTCATCGACGGCTTTGTTGGTTCCCGCGCCGTAGCCGCCCGGACGGGTGGTGAACACCCGGTGGCTCGCCGCCGCGCGGGCGTCGGACTCGTCCATCCGCTCCTCGTCCGCGCTCGGCTCGCCCTCGCCCGTTCCGTCCGCGCTCTTCGCCCCCTCGGTTCCGTTCGCCACGTCGTCTAGCAGTCGCTGGGTCTCCTCCTCGACGTGCTTCTTGACGTAGTTCCGTTCGTGCGGCTCGTCGAGATCGACCACAGTCTCGACCGCGTCGTGGATCACGCTCGCGGCCTGAGGGAACGCATCGCGGAACAGCCCCGAGACCCGCGTCGTCACATCGATTCGGGGTCGATCGAGTTCATCGAGCGGGATCGGCGTCACGCCGTCGACCCGTCCGGCGTCGGTCCACTCGGGTTCGACGCCCATCAGCGCGAGCACCTGGGCGATCGTCTCGCCACGGGTCCGGACGGTGGGCGTGCCCCACGCCACGACGCCGATCTCTTCGGGGTACTCGCCTTCCGCAGTCCGGTGGCGCTCGGCGACGCCCGCCGCGACCTCGCTGCCGACTGCCCACGCGCTCTTGGCCGGCACTTTCCGGGGGTCGAGGGTGTAGAAGTTCCGCGCGGTCGGGAGCAGGTCGACCCCGCCGCGGGTCGGCGCGCCGCTGCCGCCCGGCGGGACGTACTCGCCTGCGAGCGCGTCCGCCGTCCGCGGGATTTCTTCGGCGGCACCCTCGACGCGCGGTGCGGCCGTCTCGCAGATGTATCCCAACACCTCTCGGAGATCGTCGTGCGCACCGGATATCGCACGAGAATCGCCCAGCGGATCGATGTCGACGACGAGCAGGTTCATGTTCACTTCCTCGTCCGGCCCGGCCGCGGACTCGTCGGCCGGGAGATCGAAGTCGTGCTCGGCGAGCGTCGTCACGAGGCCGAGACTGGTCTCGTACACCGCGTCGGCGGCCTCGGCGTAGGTGGTCCCGAGCGCCTCGTCGTAGACACCGGGCTCGTCGAGCAGCCGGTCGTAGTCGACGCCGAGCACGCCCGCCACGCTCTCGCGGAGGCTCGGCGCACCCGGGTTCTCCAGCCGGGTGAGCGCGACGAGATACTCAACGAGCCGGTCGCCGCCCGGCGGTTCGCCCATCGTGTGCAGCCCCATCCGTATCTGGGTGGTTTTCACGTCGGTGAGATACTCGTGGACCCGCTCGACGAGCTCGTCGATCCCGACTTTATCGCCCGCGACCTCACCCTCGGCGAGCGTCGTGCCAGCTTCCTCGGGCCCACGGATGTCGGCGCGCTCCTCGATCTCGCCCGCAATGCCGAGCTCGACCGCGAGATCGAGATCGTCGACCGCCTCCCGGAGCAGCCGTTCGAGGGTCTCGCCGTCGTCGGCGCGGGCATCCTCCATGCCGGCCTCGCGGTAGCGGTCGGCGAGCTCTTCGATTTCGGCGAGCTCGTCGTAGGTTCCCGCGTTCGCCATCACCGGCGTGAGGTAGTCGACGATCGCGGCGTACGACCGGCGCTTGGCCTGTGTTCCCTCGCCGGGGTTGTTGACGATGTACGGATACACGTTCGGGAGGTCGTCGATCAGCTGGTCGGGTGCGCTCTCGCCGTTCAGCCCGACGGTCTTGCCGGGGAGCCACTCCAGCGAACCGTGCGTACCGAGGTGGACGACTGCATCGGCCGCGAAGGTGTTTCTGAGCCAGCTATAGAACGCCACGTAGTCGTGGGGCGGCTGGAGGTCGGCGTCGTGATACACTTTCGAGGGGTCCATCCCGAACCCGCGCGGCGGCTGGACGGTCACGAGAACGTTTCCGAACTCGACCCCCGGAACCGCGAACGGCCGGTCGGGGGCCTCGTCCCACTCCGTGAGGACGTTCTCCCGAAAGCGGTCGTCGAGGCCGTCGAACCACTCACGGTACTGGTCCGGGGCCACGGTGTCGACGCTCCGCTCGCGGACGTCCTCGGGCGCGACCCACCGATCGTCGAGGGTGAGCTGCGCGGTGAGTCGTTCGACGAGTGCCTGACCGCTCTCGGGCATCGCACCGCCGAGATCGTAGCCCCGATGATCGAGTTCGTCGAGGAGATTCACCGTGCTCTCGGGGCTGTCGAGGCCGAACGCGGTCCCGATCCCGTCGTCGCTCGGCGGGTAGTTGTGGAGCACGACCGCGACCCGCTTGTCGTCGTTCGGGGTGTGTCGGAGGCGCGCCCAGTTGACCGCGAGCCGCGCGGCGTGATCCACGCGGTCGTCGATCGGGAAGTGCTGTTTCGGTGCGCTCCCGATCCCGGCCGCGTCGTCGGTTCGTTCCTTCCCGCTGATCGGGTGAGTGATGACGTTGCCGTCGAACTCCGGGAGCGCGACCGAGAGCGCGAGCTCGAACCCCATCACGCCCGTGTCGCTCGACTCGTACCGCGACCGCGAGCGCATCGTCGTGACCGTCTGGATCACGGGCACGCCGAGGCGATCGAGGAACACGTCCTCGGCGCTGTCGCCCTCGTCGTCCGCCGCCCGCCCCCGTTCGTCCATCGAGAGCGAGAACATGAACGACGACAGTACGGCGTCGACGAGTGGCTCGCTATCGGCGGTTTCACCGCCTCCCCGAGGCGACGGAGTCGCCTCGCCATCCAGCAGCCAGTTCTCGGTCACCCACTCGGCGTTCTCCTGGCCCGTCTCGTCGGCCGCGGGGTTACAGAAGATCGGGAGTGCGTCCGCGCCATGGGCCTCGATCGCGCGCACCTGCGCGTCGACGTATCGGGTGTTCTCGTGGGTCCAATGGGACTCGTAGAACCAGACGGCGACTGTGGGCGTATCGGGATCGAGCGTCGCCACGAGGTCGTCGTAGGACGCACCGGGATGGTCGGGATGATAGACGCCCTCGGTCGGGAGCGCAACGGGATCGTCGTACTCGCGGTCGATTCCCGTGCCGCCGAACTCGTCGACGAGATAGCGGATGCAGTTCGCCACGTTGCTCGTGCCGCCCCGATCGAGATACTCGTAAATCCGATCGCGGCTCGCGGCGTCGACGGTCGTGTCCTCGACGGCGTAGGCGTCGCCGGTCGATTTTACGATCAGGGGAACGTTCGCCGCGTCGAGCCGCCCGATCGCGCGGTCGTAGCCCGGCATGCTGTCCTCGCCGCCGTGGAGCCAGCAGACGACTGCCGTCGCGTCGGTGAGTTCGTCGACGAACGCCTCCACGTCGGCAGGCTCGTCGAGGTCGCTCTCCGAGCGGACCACGAAGTCGGCGTCGACCTGCGCTGCGGCGTGCTGGACGGCCCCCAGTTCGTTCTCGGTCGCGGTGTACAGACCAACTGTTGGCATAATACTGTTAAACCTCCGTTTGTCTAATGCAAGTATGTTTGATTACGCTGCGGGCAAAAACTCTTCGCCCGTTGGGCGAGCCGGATCTGACTCCCAACGGATCGACTCCGGGCTGTCGTTCGGGGAGATCGTCGGTCAGGACGGGTTCAAGCAAGCGCTGCTGGCGGTTGCGGCGAACGACGCGCTCGATGGACTGTTGATCCGCGGCGAGAAGGGAACTGCGAAATCGACGGCGGTCAGGGCGCTGACGGACCTCCTCCCCGCACAGACCGTGATCGCGGACTGTCCGTACGGCTGTCCGCCCGACGACCCCGCCGCCCAGTGTGACGATTGTCGCGCGCGCGAGGAGCCGCCGGCCACGGAGCGGCCGGTCCCGCTGGTGACGCTCCCGCTGGGAGCCACCCGTGAACGGATCGTCGGGACGCTCTCGGTGGTCGAGGCGCTCGACGGCGAGCACGCGTTCGATCCCGGGCTGCTCGCGCGCGCGAACCGCGGCATCCTCTACGTCGACGAGATCAATCTCCTCGACGACCATCTCGTCGACGTGCTGCTCGACGCCGCCGCGGGCGGCGTCAACCGCGTCGAGCGCGACGGGATGAGTCACAGCCACCCCGCGGATTTCACGCTCGTCGGCACGATGAACCCCGAGGAAGGCGATCTCCGCCCCCAGCTCCGCGATCGGTTCGCGCTCCAGACCACCGTCACCGCGTGTGAGGATCTCGATCAGCGGGTCGCAATCATCCAACAGGCTCTCGACGGGGACGCCGGCGAGGGCCGACAGGCCGAAAACGGCCGGCCGGACCCGGAAACGAGCGCCGCACGGGAGCGTCTCCTGCGGGCACGTGAGGGACTCGACGCGGTGGAGCTGTCCCGAGAGCAGACCACCGAGATCGCGGCGCTGTGTCGTGACGCTGGCGTCGATGGCCACCGTGGGGACGTCGCCACGGCGCGCGCTGCACGGACGTTCGCCGCCCTCGACGGCCGGTCGACGGTCGCCGAGACCGACGTGCGACGCGCGGCCGAACTCGCGCTCGCCCACCGCCTCCAGTCACAGCCGTTCGAGGACGCACCCGACATCGAGGACGTGCTCGACGATCACTTCGATCGCGACGAACCCTCATCCGGCGAACAGGACGCGAACGGCGATGACGGAAAGAGGGAAAGGACCGGCGGCGGCAGCGACGACGAGCGCGCGGATGACGGCAACGCGAGTGGGGGCGACGCTGACGACGCGACTCCCGATGATCGCGGCGGGAGCGGTGGCGACACCGACACCGACGACACGGAGAGGACCGAGGAGTCCGACGAACGAGAGACGCCGCCGACGAACGATGGCGAGACGGGAAGCGATGGTCCGGCCGAGAGCGGCTCCGATAGCGGCGCTGCGGTGGACGGTGGGAACGGTGCAGCCCGGATGGACGACGGAGATAGCGAAGCTGGCGAAGCCGACGAGGACGGGGGACATGATCCGGACGCGGCGGACGACGCCGATGACGTCCCGCTCGTCCCCGGACAGGAGCGCGCCGATGTCGGGACCGCTCGCGCCCCCGAAGTGGCCGCGCCCGAGATCGACACCGATGTGAGCGACGGCGCAGGAACCGGCTCCCGAGCGGAGGCGCGATCCGCAGTCGACAGTCAGGGATCGAAGATTCGATCCCGGCGGGCGGAGTCGGGGGACGGCATCGACGCGGCGGCGTCGGTCCGGGCCGCAGCGAACCGCGGCGCGTCAGGGATCGAATCGCGCGATCTGCGGCAGTCAGTGCGCGCAGGATCGGCGTCGACGCTGGTGGTGTTCGCCGTCGACGCGAGCGCGTCGATGCGGCCCGCGATGCGAGCGGCGAAAGGCACCGTGATGGAGCTCCTGAAGGGAAGTTATCAGGAACGCGATGCGGTTGCGCTCGTCGCCTTCGCCGGAGATGAGGCGGACGTGCTTCTCCCGCCGACCGACAGCGTCGGCCTCGCGGCGCGACATCTGAAGGAACTACCGACCGGCGACCGGACGCCACTGCCCGACGGCCTCCGCAGCGCTGCCGGGGTGATCGCACGGGCCGATCCCGCCGCGAGCGTGACCGTGCTCGTCACCGACGGCCGGGCGAACGTCGCCGAGGGCAGCCCCGTCGCAGCGACCCGCGAGGCCGCCGGCCGGCTGGCGAGTCTCGGATCGAACGTCCTCGTCGTCGACGCCGGCGACGGAGGACGTGCGGGCGTCGCGAAACTCGTCGTCGAGGCGACGACGGGCGAGCGCGTTCCGCTGTCGGCGCTGTCGGCCGATCGAGTCGATGCGGCTGTCACGACTGCTCGTGACCAGGACGGGTAGCCGGGCGAAAGTTTTACAACTCCACTTGCCACTATACAACTGTAGTTGCTATGGCTGCAACCAACGACTCAATCCATCGTCGTATCGAGCGTGCCAGGATCGAACTCACGCCGGCACAGGTCGCCGCCGGCCTCGCGGTGATCGCGGCCCTCGGGTTCACGCTGCTGTTCGTCCAGGAGCCCACGGCTCACGACGCGCTCCACAACTTCCGTCACGCCGCCGGGATCACCTGTCACTGATGCTCACGACGTACCTCCTCCGCGGTGCGAAGGCGGGCCTGATCGCGGGACTCGTCTTCGGCGTCTTCATCGCGCTGGTCGGCAACCCGCTGGTGGGGCTTGCCGAGACGTTCGAGGGCGGCGAGGCCGGCGGCCACGGAACGGAAGCACAGGCGGGCGATGCGGGTGGCGGCCACCACGAGAGCGGCGCGGGCAGCGCGGATGGCGCGGGTGGCGGCCATCACGCGAGCGCGGCGGTTTCGGCGCTCACCACGAAACTCGTCTCGATCGCCGGCGGCATCGGGTGGGGGCTGCTGTTCGGCGTCGCCGGGTTCGGAGCCGCATACTACTTCCTCGAACCCGCGATCCCCGGCACGGGTGCAACCAAGCAGTACCTCCTCGCGGCGGCGGGGTTCGTCACCATCTCGGGGGCTCCGTGGCTGGTCCTCCCGCCCCAGCCACCGGGGGCCGAGCAGGCCCTGGCGACCGATACCCGACTGGTGTGGTACGCCGTCCTGATGGCCGCCGGTGCTGGGGCGTGCCTGCTCGCGGGTTACACCTACAACCGACTCAAGCCAGTTCGAGGAACCGCCGTCGCGGTCGCTGGAGTGGCGGCGTCGTTCGCGGTGCTCGCAGTACCAGTCCTGCTTGCCCCATCGAATCCGGTTTCCATCCCGACCCCGACCGATCTCGTGACCACGTTCCGTGGGCTCGTGGCCGCGAGCCAGGCGATGCTCTGGTTCGTGCTGGCCAGCGTCCACGCGTGGCTCGTGCGCCGCGAGGCCGACGCGTCGGCCGCCCCCTCGGAGCGCGGTCCGACGCCAGAGTCGGTCGCGGCAGAACCATGAACCGACGCACTGCGGACGTACTCGACAACGGGTTCACCGATCACGTGCTGGTCTGTACGAACGACCGAACGTCGGAGTACGCCTGCTGTGCGGACGCGGACGGACCGGCGGTCCTCACGGCGGTCAAAGAGTGGCTCCGCGAGCGCGATGTCTTCTGGTCGCGCGTTCACGTTGCCGAGACGGGCTGTCTCGGACTCTGTAGTGCCGAGGGCACGGCAGTGGCGATCCACCCGCGAAACCAGTGGTACTCCGACGTCACGCCCGACGACGTTCCGGAACTCCTCACGACCGAGTTCGGGGAGGAGGCGACACGGCTGGGCACGAAGGACGCGATGGCCGGTGAGAATCGTTCGGTCGGCGACTGAGATTTTTCGGCCACTCGGCTATCGTATCCGATGTCGAGCGGCGACCAAGAGGAGTTACAGCCCGCCAGCGTGGAGTCGGTACGCACCGCGGCGCTGGCCCTCGTCGTGGTAGACGACCGGCTCTTCGATCGCCGCGAGCGATCGTTCGTCGACCGCGACCGTGGTGACGATTCCCTCGGCGTCGTGTTCGACACGGCGACCCTCCTGCACGTCGAAGACGTGGAGACCATGCGTTGCCGGATCACGGGTTCTGAACTGCTGTGCGCAGGGCACTGCGACACGATCGCCGGACGCCGCGATCTCACCAGCGAACCCGCCGACCGACGCCGACCACGCGCATTCGCCATCGGGTGAGTAGCCGAACGCGGTGTGTTCGCCGGGATGGAGCGACGCGGTCTCCCGGCCTTCCTCGGGGTAGGTGTTCCCGGTGACGAAGACGCAGCCTTCGGCGGTCGCGTGGACGTGGTTCGGGTAGGCGTAGAGCGTCTCGCCGTCGACTTTCGTCGGTGTGGCGAGATCGACAACCCACCGCTCCGCGCCGCCCGCACCGAGCCGGTAGCCGCGGTAGTCGCCGTGGCTGGCGACCGCGACGCCCGTTTCGAGCAACGATACATCGCCGACCCGACGCTGGCCGGCGGTTCCGGGGTCCCATTGCCATTGCACTGTGCCAGTCTCGGCATCGAGAACGACCACGCCATGTTGGTGGTCGCCTGGACAGCGGTTGTACGCCACGGCGACGCGGCCGTTCGGCTCGTCACCTGCCGCTCGTCGACCGTCGCTCCGTTCGGTTCCGTCCACGTCGAGACCGATCGGCGATGCGTCGGTCTCGTAGGTCCACGCGACGTCGCCGTCCGTCCCGAAGGCGTAGACCACGCTCCGGAACGAGCGGTCGTCGCCGTCGCGCTCGTAGCGCCGCGCCGCGACGTACAGCCGATCGCCACTGGTCTCGACATCGACGACGAACGGCAGGAAAAAGCGGCTTCGCTTCTGGGGTTCGCCGACGTCGTCCGCCGTGACGTATCGCCAGCGCGTCCTGCCGGTTGCGGCGTCGTGGAGCCGTATCTCACCAGCGGGACCGCGCTCACCGACGGCAACGCCACCGGCAAACGGTGTCGCCGCGACGACGCTCGTTTCGTCGTTCGTTCCCTCGGCGGTCCAGCGCTCGTCGAGGGATGATCGCTCGTACGCGCCGACATCGCCTGCCGCCGTGCCGACGACGATCAGTTCGTCCGTCAGCGCCACGGCAGAGCGTCGGCCCGCGTGGCGCGACCGTGCCGGCTCGATGTCACCGAGGGGAATCGTCGTAGTGTCGGTCGTCGCGTCCGGGCTACTCATCCGCCGGGAACGCCTCGTGGAGAAGGTCGTGTGCGTCGCCGAGTCCATCGAGGACGCTCTCGCCCTGGTCGGTCAGTCGGTGCACGGCGCGCTCGGCGTCACGGACGGCGACGAGTCGCCCACGGAGATAGTCGTACTCGGGGTCATCGGCGTCGGTGGCGGCGATTTGCTCTTCGAGATCGACGAGCGCGGCGTCGAGATGTCGTTCGATCTCGGAGAGGGTGCTGGCGTTCGCCAGCCCCTCGATGGGACCGTCGAGATGCCCCTCCAGTTCCTGTTCGGCGTGGTCGCGTGCGGTTCGGTCCTCGGTCCCGAGGACGTTCATCAGTCCGAGTCGGAGTGCTTCGAGTTCGTGGCAAGCCATGGGTGTGGTACTCTCTGTGAGTAGTGGTGTGGCTGTGGCGTCACAGCGTCTGATCGACGAGATCGCTCACGATGCGCTCGCGGTCGAGATGCGAGGAGACGATGCGGTCGGCGTCGTGCTCGTCGACGCCGCCGTACCAGACGCCGTCGGGGTAGACCGCGACCATCGGGCCGTCGCCGCACCGGCCGAGACACGACGAGCGGGTGATCCGGGCGTCGCACGCCTCGGAATCGCGGGCCGCCTGGCGCAGGCGTTCGAGCACCGCGGGCGCGCCGTCGGCGGCGCAGGTCTGGTTCGTACAGACCGCGACGTGCTTCGCAGGCGCGTCGTGGGCGTGGGGATCGTCGTCGACGCTCTCGCGGTCGGCGTGGGATTCCTGATGGGTGAGCGCGCGGAGCATCGCACGCGCACCGCCGGCGTCCGCCTCATAGCCGTCGAGCTCGACCTTGTACTTGCAGGTGTCACACGACATCTCGACGCTGTCGGTTCGGGCGGCCTGCCACCGATCGCAGAGCACGTCGAGCAGTCGCGGGTCGGTACCGAGCGGGTCGCCGGCCGCCACGTCGACGTAGGGGTACTCGGCGTCGAATTCGGCGGTGCGGTCACGGACCCGCTGGGTGAGCACGCCGTCGCCGAGCATGTACGGCAGCACGACGATCGCATCGGGGCGGTGTTTGGCGACCGCGTGGAGCGCCCCCGACAGCCGTGGCTCGGTGACGCCGACGAAACACGCCTCGACCCGATCGAACGCCCGGCCCTCGTACAGGAGTCGCGCCAGCTTGTGAACGTCGGCGTTGGCGTCGGGATCGCTGGACCCGCGCGCACAGAGCACGACCGCGACCTCCTCGGCTCCGCGGTCCGCTTCCAACTCATCCTCCACCGCGGCAGCTCGATCGTCGAGCAGATCCACGATCGCGGGGTGAACACCGAGATGCGAGCCGTTGTGCAGCGTCAGGTCGGGGTGTTCGGAGCGGGCACGTTCGACCGCGAGCGGTACGTCGTTTTTGACGTGGCTCGCGGCGAACAGCGAAAGCTGGACGACCGTGACCCGCGACACCGCCGGAGCGAGTCCCGCGATCGCCTCGGCGATCGACGGCGCGGCGAGTTCGAGAAAGCCGACATCGACCGGGACGCCGAGTCGGTCTTCCATCCCACTAGCGAGCTCGCGGACCTGCTCGTTCGACCTCTCGCGCCGGGAGCCGTGCCCGACCAGCAGCACGGCCTCGTCGTCGAGTCCCGTGGGGGCGGCCTGCGCGCTCGCGGTCATCCGGAAAGCTCCCCGACGTCGCTGCCGGTCGCGCGCTCGACGCTCCGGCGGAGTTTCTGGCGTCGATCCGCGGAGTAGAGTCCCGACGCGTCGCTGCCGGTGTACACCCACCGGGCGAACCCGGCGACGTCGGCGTCGTCCGCCAGCCCGAACCAGTACCCGCCCGAGGAACTCTCCGCGAGGTCGTCGGTCGGCAGGTGGGGGTCGGCAGCGTCGAGGAGCGAGCGGACCGTGTCGAGCAGCCGCTCGTCGTCGTGGACGAACGAGATCCCGACCTTCCCCGCAGACTCCCGGAAGCAGACCGTGCCGCAGGCTTCGAGGAGGCCCCGGACCAGCGGCGCGCGCTGGTCGGCGAACGCGTCGAGCCGGTAGCCACCGGGCTGGCCGTCGATCGGGAGCCCGAGTGCCGCGCTCGCGCGCTCGGCGGGTGCGCCGATCACCTGGAGTTCGTACTCCTCCTCGTACCGGACGATCGACGCGTCGTGGGCGGATTCGCGCGCCGCGACCCGGTGGTCGGTCCGGTTCGCGCCCGCGACCGCCGCCAGCGCGTCGGCCGCGGTGTCGTCGCCCGCGCGCACGGTCACGCAGTTCTGTGAGAGTTCGCCGTCGCCCGCGACCCGACCCCAGAAGTACGCCGTTGCTGGCGACGCCGCGAGCAGGTCCGCAACGGGGGCTGGCGTCGTCGCTCTGCTTCCGACGTCACTCATCGTCGGCCTCCGCCGTGTTGGTTCCGCCGTCGACTCCGCTCACGCTGATCGCATCGACCGGACAGGCACGGGCGGCCTGCCGGGCGGCGTCGACGCGGTCATCATCGAACGTCGTGACGAGCTCCATCTCGGCCGTTCGCTCGCTCGTCGCGCTGTCGTTCGGGACTTCGATCGTCGCCAACCCGTCCGCAGCCTCGGCGAAACGGTCGTCGCGGACGAGGCAGGCGAAGATCCCGTCACACCGATCGCGATCGAGACGGACTTCGTACTCAGTAGTCATACTTCGACTCGTAGCCACGTGGAGTGACCATCCGGCCGTCCCAGACGTACGTCTCTTCGTTGCCGACGAGGAACGTCGTCGTCATGTCGATCAAGTCGGTTTCGCCGAGTTCCTTCAGCTCACTCAGCTCGACGATTTCGGCCGCCTCGTCCTCGCGGCTCGCACCGTGAACGACCCCGACCGGCGTCGACGGATCGCGGTGTTCGAGCAGGATTTCACAGCACGTCTCGAAGTTCTCCCGGCGCTTCCGGCTCCACGGGTTGTAGACCGCGATCGTGAACCCCTCGCTCGCAACCGCGTGGAGCCGGGATTCGATGGTTTCCATCGGCGTGAGGTGATCCGACAGTGAGACGCTCACCGTGTCGTTCACCAGCGGTGCACCGACGCGCGCGGCACAGGACTGGGCCGCGGGCACGCCGGGAACAACGTCGAAGTCGACCATCGAGGCGGTCGCACCCTTCGATTCGAGGATTTCGAGCGCGAGGCCCGCGAGGGCGTAGACGTTCGGATCGCCGCTTCCGATGATGGCGACCTCGTGGCCCGCGAGGGCGCGATCGACTGCCTCCTCCGTCCGAGAGACCTCGCCGCACATCGGCGTCGAGTGGATGTCGTCGGCGTCGTCGGTGATCCCCTCGGGCAGCAGATCGACATACGTGGTGTAGCCCACAATGTGTTCGGCATTAGCGAGCGCCGCTTTCGCACGACTCGTCATCCCCTCGGGTTCGCCGGGCCCGAGACCGACAGCGATCAGTCGGCCGGGATCGGCGTCGAAGTCCGCGACCGTCGACCCCACCTTCTCGTCGGTCGTCTCCGCCGTCGAACCACCGCAGTTCGAGGTGGATTCGTCGGCATTCGATGCACCACACTTCGATTCCGTCGTCGAACTCGACGCCCCGCACTCGCTCTCGGCGCTTGTCGTGGTGGTTCCCGCGTCTGTGCTCGCCTCGGTTTCCGTCATCGTGTCAGTGGTGTCGTCGGTGCTCATGATCAGAAATCGTCGACGTCACGCCCGCCGCGCGGGGTGACGAGGTGTTCGCCGTGGTCGTTCTCCCAGACCGCCGTCTCGTGATTGCCAACGAGAATTGAGGTCCCCATCCCGCCGACCTCGTCGTCGTAGTCGGTCGCCGCGCCGAGGGTCGTGATCGTGTGAGTCTCGTCTTCCAGATTCCGGCCGGCATCGCCACGGCCGGCGTCGTTGAAGATGCCCACCGGAACCTCGTCGCTGCGCTCCTCGCGGAGCACGTCGATCGCGCGCTCGTAGTCGCGCCAGCAGTTGTACAGCACGATCACGAATCCGCTGATGGCGGCGGCCCGGAGCTTCTCGGCGATCTCGTCCCACCCGCGCCACTTGTCCGACAACGAGACCGTACAGAAGTCGTTCGAGAGGGGCGCGCCGAGGTTCGCTGCGCCGCCGAGCGCCGCCGTCACACCCGGCACGACCTCGATCGGGACGTCCGTCGCTCCCTCCGNTCACTTGTCCGACAACGAGACCGTACAGAAGTCGTTCGAGAGGGGCGCGCCGAGGTTCGCTGCGCCGCCGAGCGCCGCCGTCACACCCGGCACGACCTCGATCGGGACGTCCGTCGCTCCCTCCGCCTCGGCCATCGTGAACAGCAGGTCGCTCTTGCCGTAGACGTTCGGATCGCCGCCAGAGACGTGGGCGACGTCCTCGCCGTCGCGGACCCGATCGAACGCCTCGCGCGCGAGTTCGATCTGCTGGCCCATCGACGACCGGACGAGCGTCTGGCGGGTGCCGTTCGGTCGTTCGAGCACCGTCGCCCCGTCGGCACCGGCGGCAGTCCCGCCGTCGGTGGCCGCAGCGACTACGGCATCCGCGGGCGGCAGCGTGCCGTCCCGTTGAAGGAACTCCTGGTAGAGATTGGAGGCGATCACGCAGTTGGCGGTGGCGATCACGTCCCTCGCGCGCTGGGTCATCGCGTGGGGCAGGCCGGGACCGATCCCGACGACGGAGAGCGTTCCGAGGCCGTCGCTCGAAGCGGAGCCCGAATCCCGAGCGGAGCCGTCGCCGCTCATCTATCGCCCCACCGCCACGGTCACGGCGTCGTCGAACCGCTCCTTTTCGCGCGCGAGTTCGTGGTCACGGCCGCCGGCGATCGCTGACGCCTCGGCGATCCCCGGCCACCCGATCAGCTCTTTCGACCGCGACGGCGACGGTCCCTCGAACCCCTCCAGAGTCTCTTTCTCGAAGAGCACGACCCCCGCTCCGATCTCCTGTGCAGCCTCGTAGAGGCCCTCCTCGTCCTCCTTCCGGGTGCCGGTCGCGACGAAATCGACGTCGTCGAACCCGCAATCGAGGTCGTCGAGAGCGGCCGCCCACGCGTCGCGGACCTGCTCCGCTCGGACGCCCGAGACGGTCCCCGTCCCGAGCACGACGCCCGCGTCGCTGTTGCGCTTGAGAACGGTGATGTCGTCGCCGACCAGCACCGCTCGGGGGCCGTCGAGCCGCGCGACGGGGCCGAGGTCGTCGTTCAGCACCGCGAGGTTGGTCGCCACCGTCGAGTCGCCGTTGACGACGTGCGCATCGAGCGCCTTCGCCTTGCTCTCGACGCCCTGCTCGCCAGCGGCCTCGCTCGCGGTCGTCATCGCCGGGACAGCACCCATTTCGGCGAGATCGCCCGCGACCTGGTTCGCGCCGTGGTGGCCGCCCGTGATCGGGATCGCCCACGTGAGTTCCTCGTCGACGACCACGATCGCGGGGTCGTCCCACTTGCTGTCGAGCAGCGGCGCGGTCTTGCGCATCGCGATGCCCGAGGCCATCAGGCCCACGAAGCAGTCGTACTCGCCCCAGTGCTCCTCGAAGACGTCGCCGTGGTACTCGACGATGTCGACGCGGTCGTAGTCGTCACCGATGCCCGCCTCGATCTCGCGGGCGATGTCGAGCTTGCGCTCGAAGCTCACGATGGCGATCTCTTCGGCCACTTCGCCATCCGAATCCGGCGTGGAGCAGTGGCCGCTCGATTCGTTCTGTTCGTTCGTTTCACTCGAATCCGTCTCGTTGGTGTCCGTGCTCATGATCTAATCTCAATCGTCCGCCTCGCTCTCATTTTCATCCGTGCCTCGGTTCGCCCAGTCGCCGTAGAGGTACGATCGCTCGTAGCCCGCGCCCGTCGCCGCGTCGCCGATGATGACCATCGCCGAGGCCCGGTAGCCCGCCGCCGCGACTCGCTCGCCGATGGTCCCGATCGTGCCCTCGATGACATCCTCGTCGGGCCACGAGGCGTGGTAGACGACGGCCACGGGGGTATCGAGATCGTGACCCATCTCGACCAGCCGCTCCATCGTCTCGGCGATCGCGTGGGTTCCGAGGTAGATGCAGGTCGTGACGTCGCCCATCTCGACGAACTCGCCGATGTGATCCTCGTCGGGATCGAGGGTCTCGCCCCGCGGGCGGGTGAACGCGACGTGGTTCGCCACGCCGTTGAGGGTGAGCTGGGTCCGGAGCGTCGCGCTCGCCGCGAACGCCGACGTCACGCCCGGCACGAGGTAGGTGGGCACGCCTTCGTGTTCGAGCGCGTCCATCTGTTCGAGAGCCGCACCGTAGATCGCGGGATCGCCGCTGTGGAGCCGCACGACGCTCCGTCCGGTCTCGTAGGCGTCGCGCATCAACGGAATCAGCTCCTCCAAGTCCTTCCCGATGCTCGACACCTGCTCGGCGTCCGCACAGTACGCGTCGAGGAGTTCGCTGTTGACCAGCGATCCCGCATGGACCACGAGATCGGCGGTCTCGACCAGCTCTCGGCCAGTGACCGTCAGCAGGCCGGGATCGCCCGGCCCGGCTCCGATGAACGGAATTCCGTCTTGGATCTCGCCGGCGGTTCGCTCGCCGATGCGCGGATCGCGCTCCGCCTCGCGGACGTCGCCCGCCGCATCGATCGCGTCTTGAGGATCGGTCATCGGGAGCGGACCTCCGGCGTCTCGTCGCCGCAGCCCTCGCCTTCGGCACACTCCGCGACGGCAACGCTCCCCGCTCCGTGGCTGTCGGTGGTTCCGGCCCGAGCGTCGGCCGCCGTTCGACTCGGTCCGTCCGACCCGCCGTCGCTGGTTTCTGCCCCCGATTCCGCCACGGGAACGCCTGCAGACTCGTCTTTCTCGAACGCGCCGGTCGCCGGTGTGGTGTCGAGATCGTGCTTCTCGGCGTAGGCCAGGGTGTAGTAGTCCCGCTCGGCGATCGCGTCGGGGTCCTCGGTCACGATGGTCTCGCCTTGTTCCATGAACAGCCGGCGGCCGTACACCACGTCGTAGCCCACTTCGTGGAGTCCCTCGTGAGTCGTCGGCGCGTCGGTGACTTTGAACAAAATCATGCGATCGGGTCCCGTCGGAGCCGCACCGCGGGCGGCCTCGCGGAGCGCGAGGCTCGCGCCTGCCGCGATCTCGACGCCGAGTGCGGTCGCAAAGGCAGTGACCGCGCTCACGCCGGGGACGATCTCGATCCCGACGTCGGGATGAAACGCCGCGAGCGTCCGTCGGAGGTGGCCGAACGTCGAGTAGACGTTGGGATCGCCGAGGGTAACGAAGGCGGCCGTTCCGTCACGCGCTCGCGGTGCGATCTCCAAGGCGGCCGCCCGCCACGCTCGCCGGAGTTCCTCCTCGTCGCGGGTCATCGGGAAGTCGAGATCCCCGATGCGTTCGTCGGAAACGTGCTCGACCGCCACCGACCGCGAGAGGCGACCCGGTGAGTAGACCACGTCGGCCGTTTCGAGTACGCGCTTGCCACGGATGGTGAGGAGGTCCGCCTCGCCGGGGCCGAGTCCGACACCGTAGAGGGTCATGTCGTTTCTCCATCGACGGTCTCACTGCCGTCGCTGTCACCGTCACCGCCGTCGGCGGCGTCACCGGCTCCGCCGACCAGCATGTACACCGGGTTGTCGGCGTCAAAACTCGTCGCGCCGGCGAGCTCGTACCCGTGGCTCACTTGGAACTGGACGACCTCGTCGAGGAGATCGCGCTCGCGGAACGCCGCGGTGGCCGCCCCGGCGACTTCGAGCCGCGAGACGTTCATCACGACCCGATCGACGCCGGTTGCGACGGCGTGATCGAGCACGGCCTCGTAGTTTCGACTGCCGCCGACGAACAGCGCGTCGGCATCCTCCGGCAGACCGTCGGGCGCTTCGGCTTCGCGGAGCTCGACGTCCGCAGTGACATCGTTGGCCGCGAGGTTTTTCTCGGTTACTGCAAGGCGTTCGGACTTGCGTTCGAGCGCGGTGATCCGACCCGCGCGCCGTGCCGCCGCAACGGTGACGGCCCCGGTACACGAACCGACCTCGACGAAGTGATCCGTCGGCGTCAGGGCGAGCTTCTCGAGCAGCACGGCCCGCACCTCCGACTTGGTCGGACCGGCCTTCGCGTCGTGGGGAAGCGCTACACGCGACATCACCAACTACAACTCCGGTGGGCAGTAAAACAATTTTGGTTGTTTTAGTACAGGTTGTTTTTCTCCCAATGGTGACAAAGCCGGCTCAAATACAATCGTGCCCGGAGTACACCAAAACTACTTGCGTTCGCGGTGCGCACCGTCGACGATGACGAACGCGGACGACGCCGGGGACGTGGGGGTGCTCCGGAGCAAGCGCAACGCCACCCGGTATCGGATTCTCACGCAGATCGCCGAGCGCCAGCCGGCGGTCAGCCAGCGCGAGGTCGCCGACGCGATCGGTGTCACCTCCCAGGCCGTGAGCGACTACCTGAAGGACCTGATCGACCAGGACTACGTCGAGAAACACGGCCGTGGACGGTACGAGGTCACCAACGAAGGCGTCGACTGGCTGATGTCTCGGACCGACGAACTCCGCGAGTTCGTGGACCACGTCGCCACGGACGTCATCGAGGAGGTCGACATCGATACCGCGCTGGCGACGGCCCCGATCACTACGGGCGAAACGGTCTCGCGCACGATGCGGGAGGGCGTGATGTGCGCGACGCCTGGCGGTACCGGGAACGCAACCGCGGTTGCAGTCACCGACGCCGAAGCTGGCGAGGATGTCGGAATCACGGAGTTCGCGGGCGTGCTCGATTACGATCTCGGGATGGTGACGGTGCTGTCGGTCCCGCAGATTCAGGACGGGGGGAGTGCGGCGCTCGATCCCGAGACGATCGCCGACGCCGCTGCGGACCACGATCTGGTGGCGACGGCGGGGACCGAGGCGCTGGCCGCGGCGCGGGCGGCGGACGTCGACCCCGACATCCGGTTCGGGACGGCGACTGCGGTCCGGGAGGCTGCCACGAAAGGACTCGATGTCTGTCTTCTCGCCGTCGCGGACCAGCTGTCGGCCCACACCGGCGAACTCCGCGACGGCAACGTGAGCTACGAAGTCGTGGATACGGCCACGTAGCAATCGCTTACGAGGGTCGTCGCGCACCGCGAAAAATCGCTACCGGTCGCGGCCTTATGCGTTGTCGTCGACGAGGTCGCGCACGGTGTCGGCGCGCCCGGCGTCGGTCACGAACTTCGAGAACGTCCAGTCGAGCTTGTCGACAACGGCCTCGTAGCCCGGGTCGGTGAGCTCGTACTGGTTGGTGCGCTTGTCGAGTTCGCTCTTGGCGACCAGATCCAGCTCCACGAGGTCGTCGAGGTTGGGGTAGAGTCGCCCGTGGTTGACTTCCGAGTCGTAGTACTCTTCGAGCTGGCGCTTGATCGCCAGGCCGTACATCGGCTCGTCGGACAGGATGACGAGGATGTTTTGTTGGAAAGCCGTCAAGTCGCGTGCGATACTCCGGTCCGGTGCCGCTTGTGCCTCTGACATCGCACCGTGATATGTCATCGGTCTATTTAATAGTTTGCAACTTCATCCGGGAGTACGGCAGTTTTAGTGGCTGATACCGTTACAACCAGTAAATACCACCGCCAAATCCGGTTGGTTCGACAGTGGGATATTCACTGTTGACGGGCGAATAGAAAATATTTTTTGGCTGCCCCCTGGAGATCCGGTCGATGACGAATCTCTGGGAAGACCTCGAAACGGGCCCCGATCCGCCCGAGGAGATCTACGCAGTCGTCGAGTGTCTCAAAGGCGAGCGCAACAAGTATGAGTACGACAAGGACGTGCCCGGCGTCGTCCTCGACCGGGTGCTCCACTCCAACGTCCACTACCCCTCCGACTACGGGTTCATCCCGCAGAGCTACTACGACGACGAGGACCCCTTCGACGTCCTCGTGTTGGTCGAGGATCAGACGTTCCCCGGCTGTATCATCGAGGCCCGCCCCGTGGCCCTGATGAAAATGGACGACGACGGCGAGCAGGACGACAAAGTCATCGCCGTCCCGAGCGAGGACCCCCGCTACGACCACATCGAAGATCTGGAGGACATCACCCAGCAACAACTCGACGAGATCGACGAGTTCTTCGAGACCTACAAGAACTTGGAGGAAGGGAAGGAAGTCGAGACGCAGGGCTGGGAGGATCGACAGGCGGCCTACGACGCGATCGAACACGCTCAGGACCTCTACGCCGAACAGTTCGGCTGAATCTGCGAGAGTTCCTCTCCATCAGTCGGATAGTGAGCGTTGATGAACGCCGATTCTGCCAAGGGATGGACTCTTCGAGCAGTGGGATTTCTCGTCTTGATTGTGAGCCAGAGCGGGGATTTCTGGTCGGCCATCCCGGAAAACGCCCAAACTCTACTGCTCACATCTGGTCTGGTGCTATGTCTCTCCTCTCGATACTATGATACCAAGGCGTATCAGTCGACGAACGATTGAACTCTGAGAACAGGTTCCGGGGAAAACACATCTTCAACGTCTACGTCCATCACAAACGAAGGCCACTCCCTCCCCAACCGATTCCTTCGCTCGGCGGCCCTCACTTCGTTCGCGCCGCCCGTCGCTCAGTCATCCCTCACACGGTGTTAGCGCTCGGTGCTCGCTTTCGCTCGCACACGAGCGCGAGCGCGCGCCACCGCAGACGGTGAGCGGCCCCAGCCGTCACTCCCGCGGACAGGTGTCGATGCTGAGTAGCTTGTTCAGCCCGCAGCGCGCCGTGGCGAAATTGAACAGCAGTCCGGCGCTCCCGAGTGCCGCGACGATCGCCGTCGAGCGCCGATCGGCACGAAACGAACCAACCGCGATCGCGAGGAGGCACGCACCGATCACGCCACGAGCGATCCGATCGAGACCGCCGACGTTTCGCTCGAACATGCTCACATCTCGGCGTTCCATCGACAAAAACCGTCGTATTCATCACGGTTATGCCGGAGGTCGCGAGGAATGTGTTAGAATTATGGATAATCTTTTGCGTGCGGGATGCGTAGCGATGATCGTGATGGCCGCAAAACGTTCCGGTGCTGGCTTGCAGCACCCCACGGTGGTCCCCGAGAACCTCGTCGACGACGCGGACGGTGCGGACGACGGGACAGCGCGCTGTCCGGCCTGTGGACAGCCGCTCGGCGAGCACTGACTGCTGGCGGCTCCCGACGATCCTCGTCCCGTGAGGGGTGACGCCGAAACGAACGTTCTTTGTGCCCCTCGTGAGTAGCCGCCCCATGGGACTGTTCGACCGCATCCGTGGCGACGACGCCCCGCGCGTCGCCTTCTTCGGTATCGACGGGGTTCCGTACAGCCTGATCGAGGACAACCCGGACGTCTTCGAGAACCTCACCGCGCTCGCCCGCGAGGGGAGTTCGGGCGCGATCGATTCGATCGTGCCTCCCGAATCGAGCGCGTGCTGGCCCTCGCTCACGACTGGCGTCAACCCCGGCGAGACCGGCGTCTACGGCTTCCAGGACCGAGAAGTTGGCTCGTACGAGACCTACGTTCCGATGGGCCGAGACGTCCAGGCGACTCGTGTCTGGGATCGTGTCGAGGACGAGGGCCGCGACGCAACCGTGATGAACGTCCCCGTGACCTTCCCACCCCAGCGTGACGTCCAGCGGATGGTTTCGGGTTTCCTCTCGCCCGGCGTCGACGAGGCCGCCTACCCCGACGAACTCCGGGACACCCTCAACGGGCTCGACTACCGGATCGACAACAACGCGAAACTCGGTCACGACGACGACAAAAGCGAGTTCATCGAGGACGCCCACGCCACGCTTGACGCCCGGTTCGAAGCCTTTTCGCACTACGTCGAGCAGGACGACTGGGACCTCCTCTTCGGCGTGTTCATGACCACCGACCGGGTGAATCACTTCCTGTTCGAGGACTACGAGCGCGACGGCGAGTACAAAGAGGAGTTCTTCGAGTTCTACAAGAAGGTCGACGAGTACCTCGGTCGGCTGCGCGAGATGCTCCCCGACGACGTCACGATGGCGGTCGCCTCCGATCACGGCTTCACAGTCCAGGACCACGAGGTTCACTTCAACGAGTGGCTCCACCAGAACGGCTGGCTCGACTACGAAGACGACGATCACGAGAGTCTCGCGGACATCTCCGACGACACCGAGGCGTACGCGTTCATCCCGGGTCGGTTCTACATCAACCTCGAAGGCCGCGAGCCACGCGGCGCGGTCGCCGAAGAGGACTACGAGGAGAAACGCACCGAGCTCAAGAAGGCGCTCGAAACGCTCGAAGGCCCCGACGGCCGGAAGGTCTGCGAGCGCGTCGTCGAGAAGGAGGACGCCTTCCGCGGGGCCCACGACGATATCGCCCCCGATCTCGTCGCCATCCCGAACCACGGCTTTGACCTCAAGGCCGGCTTCTCGGGTCACGGCAGCGTCTTCGACACCGGCCCGCGCAACGGGATGCACAGCTTCGACAACGCCTGCCTGTTCGTCGACGATCCGAACGCCCGCGTCGGTGACGACACCGACCTGTTCGACATCGCGCCCACGCTGCTCGACGCGATGGAGATCGACTACGACCGCAGCGAGTTCGACGGATCGAGCCTCGCCTAACACACCCACTTCCACTTTTTTACCGCGTCCCAAATCGTGCACTGCGGGCGCTCGGAGTCCCTGTAAAACCTGGACTAAAAACACCCGCTCACTCGCGCTCCGCGCTCGTTCGCGGTACGACTGCTTGCGCTCTCCGCGACCGCACAGCACCCCCCGAGCCCTCGGCACTCCCTGCGGTCGTGCCTTCGCCCTCGACCCACCAGGAGAGCTTTGCTCTCCTGAGCCTCGACGAGTGAAGCGAGTCGAGACGCCAGGACCGTACTGCGACCACAGCCGCACCGCAATCACCCACCGCCGCCGGCAAAGGTTCAAATCAGAAACCGCGACCACCGTGGGGCATGCAGGACGCGTTGGATCGGGCGACGACAAACGCACACGACGACTGCGGCTGCGAGCCACGCATCGAGGGCCGCCGGCTCGTTGTCGACGCCACCGACTGCCCGGAGGAGGGTCACCTAGCGGCGAGCCCTGCCTGTCGTGCGAGTGTCGTCGACGCGCTCGTCGGCCGCCCCGTCGTCAGAGTACGAACTCGGATCGAGACCGGGGTGTACGTCCACAACGACGGGGCAACGGCGCTGCTGGTCGCCGCCGGGCGGTTCGTCGCGCTCGCCGCGGACCACGATCGGGCGCTGGCGACCCACGCGCTCGGCGACCCGCTCGGTGCGGCCCGCGTCGCGGCCGGTCGCACCGGACCCGTTGCGGAATTCGCGGCCGCAACCGGGCTGATCGAGGGCGCACGGCGCGCCACGGGCTACGACGACGCGTTCGCCACCCGCTCCACGACCGAACTCAATTCACTTACGTCGGCGAGCATTACTCCGAATATGTTCCACGACATCGACGATGCGGGCGATCTCTCGCCCGACGAACTCCGCGCGCGCTACGATCAGCGCCTCCGAGCCGTGATCGAGGAACACGGTGTCGAGATCGTCGCCGACGAGGCTGGCGTCGCGAGCGAGCCGGTCACGGCGCTCGCCGAGGGCGAATCACCCGAACTCACGCTCGAAGAAGCTGCGGCGATCCTCGCCGTGAGCGAGGACGAACCCGACGCGGAGGCCATCGTGCTCGAAACCCGTGATCACCTCCTGATGGGGATGACGACCGCCGTCCTCGACGTCGAGGCGGTCGAGTCCGGGATCGATGGCGCGCTCGACGCCCGCGAGATCCAGCAGAAGATCGAGGGGCGGCTCCCGATGGATCTCGACGAACTCGCCACCATTCACGGCTACATCGAGGAGCGCAAACCGTGACCCGCGTCGCCATTCTGGGGTGTGGCTACGTCGGTCTCGAACTCGGCCGCCAGCTCGCGCCCGATCACGACGTCGTCGGGGTGCGCCGCTCGGCGGACGGCGTCGAGCGGATCGAGCGCGCCGGATTCGACGCCATCCAAGCCGACGTCACCGATCCCGACGGCCTCGCGCGCGTTCCGGACGCCGACGCCGTGGTGTTCGCGGCGAGTTCGGGTGGACGGGACGCAGACGCCGCGCGCGAGATCTACGTCGACGGCCTCCGGACCGCGATCGAGATCTTCGGCACGCGAGACCACCCGCCAGACCGCCTGGTCTACACTTCCTCGACCGGTGTCTACGGCGACCACGACGGCGCGTGGGTCGACGAGGACACGCCGATCGAGCCGACGACCGAGAAGACCGAGGTGCTCGCCGAGGCCGAGCGGATCGCCCGCGAGGAAGCCAGCGATCACGGCATTGCGGGAACGGTCGCGCGCTTTGCGGGGCTGTACGGCCCCGACCGCTACCGGCTCGACCGCTACCTCGACGGTCCCGTGACGGCGGGCTATCTTAACATGATCCACCGCGACGACGCCGCCGGCGCGATCCGATTCCTCCTCGAAACCGACGCCGCCCGCGACGACACAGTGCTCGTCGTCGACGACGAACCCGTCCCCAAGCACGCGTTCGCCGACTGGCTCGCCGACGAGTGCGACGTTCCGCGCCCCGCAAAGCGCACCAAAGCCGAGCGCCTCGAAGACGGCGACCTCTCTGCGGCTGCACGCCGCCGGATCGAGACCTCGAAACGGTGTGCGAACGACGAGCTCCGCGATCTGGGCTACGAGTTCACGTACCCGACCTACCGCGAGGGGTATCGGGCGGCGATCGACGCGTACCGGAACGGATGACGGCGGCAGTCAGAAACCCGCTTGCGGTGGCGCGCGGGAGCGGAGCGCGGCGCGACCGAAGGGAGGGCCGCGGATGCGAACGGGGAGCGAAGCGACCCGTGAGCGCGTCAGCGGACGCGCGACTCGCGCGAGGGATGAGCGAACGAGCGAAGCGGCTGGGGAGGGTGTGGATTGCGGTCTCTCGTTTGCCTCGTGATCGGTGCTGTCGCTGAGCATCGCAACGATGCTGTTTCGTGGTGGCGTTGTTCGGATACGTCCGACCAACAGCATATCAGCACGAGCTACCAACCGCTCACATGGCAACCAGCGAGGCGACGTGGGCGTACCGCGACCGCCACACCGACGGGTTCGGACGGACGTACTTCCGTCGGTTCGGCGACTGCATCGTCTCCAGCATCGGCTTCGGCACCTACCTCGACGATCCAACCGACGCGGTCGACGAGTCCTATCACGACTCGATCGTGCGGGCGCTCGACTCCGGGATCAACGTCGTCGACACCGCGATCAACTACCGTCACCAGCGCTCCGAGCGGGTCGTCGGACGCGCGCTCGATGCGGCCGACATCGATCGCGACGCGGTGGTGATCACCACCAAGGGCGGGTTCGTCCCGTTCGACGGCGAGCGACCCGACGACCCTGGCGAGTACATCCGCGAGGAGTACGTCGAGCCCGGAATCGTCGACCCTGACGACCTCGTCCGCGGGATGCACTCTCTCGTGCCCGCGTTCGTCGACGATCAGCTCGATCGCTCGCTCTCGAATCTGGGGATCGAAACGATCGACTGCTATTACGTCCACAACCCCGAGTTCCAACTCGACGAGCGCTCGCGTGAATCGGTCTACGACGATCTGGAGGCGACGTTCGTCCGGCTGGAGGAGCGCGCGGCCACTGGCGACCTCCGCCATTACGGCGTCGCGACGTGGGACGCGTTCCGTGTCACACCTGACGATCCGAACCACCTCTCGCTCCCCGAAGTCGTCTCGCGCGCCCGCGCCGCCGCCCGGACCGCGGGCAACGATGCGACTCACTTTCGGGCCGTGCAGCTCCCGTTCAACGTCGTCATGGCCGACGCGTTTACCGTCGCGGCCCACGACGGTCCCGACGGCCCCCAGAGCGCGCTCCGGTTCGCGCGCGAGGCTGGACTCGACGTGTTCGTGAGCGCCCCGCTCGCCCAAGGCCGTCTCGCTGACGAAATCCCGACCGACGTTGCCGAGCGACTCGACGGCGAAACGCCGGCCGCGAAGGCGCTCACGTTCGCGCGCTCGGGGCCTGGCGTGACGTGTGCGCTCGTCGGGATGCGTCGTTCGGAACACGTCGTGGCGAACGTCGATTCGGGTCGAGCGGACGCGATGGGGGCGGACGCATTCGACGCGACCTTCGAGTGAGCGACCCACCCCACATGTGTGAAGTGTACAGAGTCGAGCGTGTTAACACTATGAGTAGTTCTCCATCGATTGATCCAAAAGACGTATATAGTACTACTGGGGAAGTCCGAACCAATGGGACCGCGCGAGCACATCGCGTTTCTGGCCGGCTCAGCGAACCGGGTACGGATCCTCGAAACGCTCCGCGAGCAGCCCCATCGCCAGTGTGGACTCACCGAGGCGTGCAACCTGTCACGCTCGACCGTCCACCGCGCGCTCGACGGACTCGAAAGTCGGGGGTGGGTCGAGCAGACGGACGGCAAGTACCGGCTCACCATCGGCGGCGATCTCGTTCTCAGCCACTACGAAGCGCTCGAATCGGCGATCGACCGGATCGACGAGTGGGGAACGTTCCTGAACCGACTCGGCGACCTCGCCGACACACTCCCGCTCGCAGCGCTTTCGAAGGCTACGCTGGTGACGAGCACCCGGGAGAATCCCCACGCGGCTGCCACCCATTTCACTGAGCAGTTCAGGACGGCCACGACCGAAACGTTTCGTGGCATCGCGTCGGTTGTCAGTCCACGCTTCACAGAGGCCGCACAGCCGCTCATCACGAGTGGTACCGATATGGAGTTGCTCATCGACGAATCGGTGCTCGACGCCTCGTCAACCCACTATTCGAGCGAACTCGAAAAAGGATATTCGCTCGACAATTTCGCGCTGTACTGTTATCCCGCCGAACTCAACTTCGGTCTCGCAATTTTCGACGAACGCGTGCTAATCAATGCACACGACGAGCGTGGCGTCCTCCGCGAGTGTCTCGACAGTACCGACGAGACACTCCGATCGTGGGCACAGGACGTCTACGACGATCACCGGACTGCCGCCCGCCGCGCCAAGCACCTCGCCGAGCCGGAGTGAACATCTATGTCTCGCGGTACGGAACATGTTTCACACCTTGACACACGATGCAGGAGGTAAGTATTCCATACTCGGGGTCATCCGTACGGATGGAACCGCCTCTGGTTCCGTGCGCACGGGATCCGGTCCGTTGCCCTGGCATCATCTCCCGTGCCTTTTCGCCACGACAGTAGATCGCAGCGCTCGCCGTCACAAACCGGCGAGCGCGGGTGCATCCGGAAGATTTGATTGATCGCCTCGCGTAGCGTCGGCCGTGTCACGGAGCCCGCTATCCGGCCCGCCGCGTTCGTCGCGACCTCGCCCGATTCTCTGCCGCTCGCTCTCCGCTGTCAGGTTTCCCAAACCCCAGAGTACCGACGGGTCGCCGACCGTGAGGACGGCCGTACGGGGATCGTAATCGTGGAGTACGTTCAAGAACGGATCGCGACGCTCCACGACTTCGGCGACGCGGTCCCGGACGCACCCACCGACCAGGCGACCGTCGTCGTGCCGATGACCGACCGGGAGTACCGGACGCCGGCGGCCGAACGAGTTCTCTCGACGCTCGCCGATATCGACCCTGCGCGGGTGATCGTCGCCCTCCGAACCGAACCGGCGAACGTCGACGCGTTCGACACGTGGCTCGCGGCGTTCGATCCGGTCGAGACGCTCTGGTGTGGCGGCCGGCGGGTGCAGAAACTGCTGGCCGAGCACGGTCTCGACGGCGCGCAGGGCAAAGGACGGGACGTCTGGCTCGGACTCGGCGTCGCTGCACTCGACACCGAGTACGTCGTGATCCACGACGCCGACGCGACCTCGTACTCGTCGGCGCACGTCCGCAACCTCCTCGCGCCGCTCGACGGTGAGTTCGGGTTCGTGAAAGGGTACTACGCCCGTGTCGAGCGAAATCAGCTGTTCGGACGGCTGTTTCGGCTATTCTACGTTCCCCTAGTGCGCGCACTCGCCGACCGCCACGATGCGGGTATCCTCTCCTATCTCGACGCGTTCCGGTACGCGCTCGCGGGCGAAGTCGCGCTCACGACCGACCTCGCGCGCCAACTTCGGGTGAGTCGCGAGTGGGGTCTCGAAATCGATACGCTCGGGGCTGCGTTCGACGCCGTGGGGTTCGCGGGCACAGCTCAAGTAGACCTCGGTACCCACGTCCACGACCACCGCGACGTCGGCGGGTCGGCGGGGCTGGCGGCGATGAGCCGTGCGGTCGGCGCGGCGGTCTTTCGGACGATCGAGACACACGGGGTCGCGCCAGCGTACGAGACGCTTCCCGCGCGATACGAAACCGCCGCAAAAACGCTCGTCGAGCAGTACGCTGCCGACGCCGCACACAACGGGCTCGACTACGACCGGGCGGCCGAGCGCGACCAGGTCGCCCGGTACGCTGCTGCGATCGAATCTCCCGGTTCGGACACGCGGCTCCCGGCGTGGGAAGACACGTCGCTCGATCCCGAGCGTCTCCGCCGAGCCGCGCAAGCGGACCTCGAATCGGTTGAGTGAGTCGGTAACGCGACTGACGCCGCTGGCGATCGAGATGTCCTCCGTCGTCACCCGGATCGCGATTCGAGCGCCGTGCCGACGCCGATCCCGATGGCGACGCCGACACCCAGCCACAATCCCATCTCGCCCGTCGCCGTCCCGAGGGCTGCACCGAGTCCGACTCCGATAGCGATCCCCACCCCGAGCCGTCCGCCGTCGAGTGCGTCGTCCCCGTCGCTGGTTTCGGTCGTCACGACTCAGATGGGGGAGCCACTACCAAAACGGTACCGCGGGATCGGTTCGAGTCGGCTGACCGCGGGCGACCCAAAGAGCCATTGGCGTCGACCGGCACCGTCGAACGATGGAGTTCAGCCACGACGAGCTCGCTGGCGTGGTCGATCTGTTCGGCGCGCTGACCCGTCCGGAGCTGTCACAGGCGTGTGACGAACTCGCATTCAAGCGTGGCGTCGAGTTCGAGTCGGCGGAGACGATCGACGACGCGATCGCGGCCTACCGTCTCGTCGCGATCGAGTCCGCCGACGCCGACCTCGTGGAGGCGAGCTCGGAGACGGTCGCGGACGAGCCGCTGCTCGCAGCCGGTCCGACGGCGTTTCCGACGCTCCCGGATCGAGCCGAGGACCTGCCACACATCCTCGATATCGAGCCACGCGAGATCGACCGCACAGTGTTGGGGGCCGTCGCCGAGGAACGGTTCCGTGCCGACGCAGCGCGGGCGGTCGCTACCGGCGACCACGCGCGGATCACGCAACTGCTCGACGTGAGCTACGATCTCGAAGCGTGGGCTCCGGTCGCGCTCGACGGCGTCCGTGATCGGCTCGACGATGCGGCGGCAGGGATGGATGCGGCCGACGACCGCGTCGGAAACGCCGTAGCCGAAATCGACGAGCGGACGAATTAAGCCCCGGCGGCGCGTTCGATGGGTATGGATCTCGCGCGGGTGGCTCGGTACGCGGCCACGGCGGTCACCGACGAGCAGCGGGAGGCGGCCGTACTCGCGCCAGTCATCACCCGCGAGGACAACCCGTACCTCCTCTTTACCAAGCGCGCCGACCACCTCGGCGAGCATCCGGGTCAGATGAGCTTTCCCGGGGGCGGCCGCGAACCGAGCGACGAGGACCTCACCGCAACCGCGCTCCGGGAGGCAAACGAGGAGATCGGCCTCGATCCGGAAACCGCCGACGTGATCGGCCGGCTCGACGACATCCGGACGGTGACGGAGTACGCGGTCCGGCCGTTCGTCGCCCGCGTCCCCGACCGCGAGTACGTCCCCGACGAGCGCGAGGTCGCCGAGGTAGCAGTCCTCTCGGTGGCAGAGCTCACCGACCCGGCGAACTACGACTCAGAGCGCCGCGACCACCCTCACTACGGCGAGATCCGACTTCACTTCTTCCGGGTCGACGACTACGTGGTCTGGGGCGCGACTGGGCGCATCCTCGCCCAGCTTCTCGAACTGACGACCGACTGGCGCGTGCCCGACGAGCCGGATCGCGTGGTCGATCCCGACGCCGACTTTCCGGTGTAATCCCACCGTTTGCTGCGCTCAGTCGCGCGCTACGCGCGCTCCTTCGCTGGCAAAATGTGGATCAAAAGCCTCCTCCCTCCCGGTGGTCGGTCGTCGGCCCGCTCGTTCACGTTGCTCACTCGCGGTGGAGGCGCTGGCGCAACCACCACCGCACCGCGCTCACTCTCCGACCGCTTCCTCCACGATCTCGATTTCTCCGTCAGTCAGCCCGTACAACTCATAACTCATAGACGATCTCGTCGATCAGGTCGTCGGTGCGCTTGATTTTCTCGTCCAACTCCGCCGCACGCTCGCGGGCGTCCATGTAGCGCTCGATGCCACCCTCGATATCCGCCAGCGCGGGCAGCGTCAGGTCCTCCAGCCGGTCGAGCGGCGAGATCGTCGCGGTGGCGTTGTCTCGATAGCCCGCGAAGCCGCCGGCCTCGGCGACCGCGTGGGGCACGAACGCCTCAATGAGGTCGGCCTCGGCCCCACTCAGCCCGGCTACACCCGCCGGACGAGATGCGCCCGGATCGCCCGCTGGCACCGATCGCAGACCTCGATGACCCGAGCCACCGTCGAAAGAATCGGATACGCCACCGGGAACGCGTCGTAGAGACACGCCGCGAGATCCTGGTGGGCGATACCGGCCTCGCCGTCACCGGTGGTGGTCGCACGAAGCACCGACTGCCGGTCGCGAGCAACGGTTGCACACTCCTCCCGGAACTCGTCGAGCCGATCGTGACGTGCTCGAAGCGCCTCGAAACCGAGCTCGGTGAGCGGTGTCTCGTTGACCTCGACGATCCACCCGAGCACGTCGTCGAGAGTGTCCGTCGCCTCGACGAGCGATTCGGCTTCGCGATCGAGCGCCCTCTCCATCGCCCGCAGCTCGGATCGTCGCTGTGTTACCTCGGACAGGACACCGTTCTTGATCCCGGCGGTGAAGCCGACGGTGGCGTTCTGTGGCGCGAGCGCCACCGCAACTTGCTCGGACAGCTCGGCGGCGATCGCTTCGAGCAGCGTCTCGCCGTCGTCGACGTCCGCAGTGCTGTGCGGGCGGACGGTCGTGGCGAACTGTTCTCTGACCCGTTCACAACGATCCGATCCACCCGTCCCGCTCGACTGCATCGTGGCAACCGAACCGGCCGTCGTCTGCTGGCCAGCCGTCGCCTGCCGGGTGGCCTGTGTTCCGGATGGCGTGTCGACCGACAGCTGCTCGATCTCGCGGACGAACCGCCCGTAGGCAGTCTGCTTTTCCGTGACAACGGCCTGTTCGTCCCGAACGCGGTCGAGTGCCTGTCGAACGTGTGTTTCGACGGTCATCGATCCCCCTCCGCGGTCGCACGGAGCCGAGCCAGCTCGCGGTCGGCAACTGCCCAGAGCTGACGGTGCCACTCGGCCCCTCCGTGGTCGGGCCGACCACGAACCCCGGCCACGTCCTCGCAAACGATGAGGTCGTGGATCGCGACCCGTGGATCGTACCGTCGCAGCCGAGCGCGGTAGCGCCGGGCGACGCGGGCCGCCCGGGCCGCCGTGGCTCGGTCGTCGAACCGTAGCCCGGCAACCGGTACCGGGTGCTCGCCGGTGCGAGCGCACACGACACAGTACCGGCCGCCGTCGGTCGCCAGCGCGTCGAGAGTAGCGCGGATGGTGTGGAGCGTTGATCCGGTCATGTGTGATGGGTCCTGTCTCGTCGTGCGGGGTCGGTCGTTCAGTCCTCCGTCTCGACAGCCCGTCGCTCGGCTTCGATCTCACGAGCGCGTTCGAGAACCCGATCGTCGTCGACGTGTTCGAGCAATCGAGACTGTCCACGCCGAGTCCGGGTAACGATTTCCTCCTCGCTGAGATACTGATCGAGACGACGATCGATCTCGTGCTCGCGCAGCTCGTCCAATCGGTCCTCTGAACCGTCGTGATCGTCGGGCAGGCGGTCGTCGAACCACTCGCCCCAGCGCTCGCGGTCACGCCATTCGTCCGTCAGTTCGGCCTCCTTGCGCACCCAGTCGTACTGCTCGGCGACGGGATCGGGATAGCCGCGATCGCGACGGACGTCCGCGATGAGAGCGTGTCCGGCGCGCGCGCCGCGTCCGGCCGCGATGATCGCCTGGCGGTCCGCCCCGTTCGATGGCGACGCGACGTAGCAGCCATCGATCGGCGTCCGGCCATCGACGTCGGCGTACGACCGATCGAACCGCTCGTACTCCTCGCCGTCGTGTTCGCGGGTCGCGAACATCGCATCGTCGCCGAGCGACCGGAGATACTCGCCGTCGTAGCGCGTTGCTGCGATGGCCCGCGCAGCAGTAACCCGGCGACCTTCCTGGGGTTCGATCACGAACCCGTCGCCGTCGTCGGAGTGATCGATCGATTCGACGAGATCCGGAACGATCTCGCAACCCGCTTCCGTGGCGTGGTCGTGGAGCAGCGCGGAGAACGTCTCGATGTCGATACCGGCGGGGAAACCGGGGTAGTTCTCCAGATACGCACACCGGCGGATCGAGGAGCGACCGCGATCGAAGATCACGGTGTCGAGGCCGTACCGGGCGGTGAACACGCCCGCCGAACAGCCCGCTGGACCACCGCCGATGATAGCCACATCGACGTCGTCGATTTCTCGATCCGTACTCATTCCTCCAGCTCCCTCACGATCCGGCCCGGATCGATGTCACGAGCACGCAGGTGTTCCTCGACGGCACAGAGGGTTCGTATCGTCCGCTCGTCCGCGCCGTACTCCCGGAGGAGGACGCTGTTGCGCCGGTAGCAGTCGATCAGGCGCTCGTCGGACCACTCGTGGTACTCGACTGCTGGCAAGCCGGTGACGTCGTCCGGGGTCGAACCCATCCGCTGGACGGTCGACGGAGTCTCGTCGGTCACGATCAGCTATCTCCGTTGATGATGTCCGCGACGCGCTGGCGGTCGAACAACTGTTCGTCCCGGTCGAACTCGTCGGGGTACAGCTGCCATGCGCCGCGTTCGGTCCACGCGAGGTTGATGATCGGTCCTTGGTATATCCCGGCTCCACGGTACACGTCGTCGTTGTTCACCGCAGTCAACTGGCTCGCCACGTCGTGGTCCTGCATGAACGACACGAGGGTGCTCTGGAACTCCTCGCGGGACATTCGCTCGAATCGACCACGGCCGTCCCACATGAGGAGTACGTCCGGATCGGCCTCCGCGACGGCTTCGTAATCGATCGTGCTGCCGGACCGATAGAAGTCCTCGATCCCGGCCTCGGTAAGCGCACTCCTCGCGCCGAGGTCTCGCCACTGCTTGTACGACGTGCCCTGATTGATGGGATACGGGTAGAACTCCTCCGGCTGGTCGGACGTGACGAGGAGGATCGCGACCGACGGTCGATCGGACTCCGACGGCAGTCGTTCTCGTATCCGGCCGATGAACTCGTCGTGCAGCCGTTCGAACTCCCGATATCGCTGTTCCTGTCCGAACACCTGCGCGAGCTTCTCGAAGGCCTCGTAGAGGCTGTAGTACTGATGATCGTGCCACTGGAACGCCTGTGAATAGATGCTGTTTCCGAAGACCGGCCCGATGTTCTCGTCGACTTCGTCGAGATCGGCCTGCTTCCACTTCGAGCGGCTCAGTACGAACACCGGGTCGAACACGTGAACATCGGCGTCGAGCTCGTAGAACAACTCCTTGCTCAGCGATTGCCCCCACAGTTCGTCGATAGTGGTCTTGTCGACGCTCACACCGGGGATCTCGTCGTAGATGTGCGTGTGATACCGATTGGGTCGCCAGAGACCCTTCGGCGGCTCCTGGCCGAGCGCGATCCCCATGTCCGCCCAGCTCCCGTTGTTCGCGACCCACGTCTCCGGCACTTCCTCGAAGCTCACCTCGCCCATGGGGGCCATCGTCACCGAGTACGAGCTCTCGCTCCCACCCGCCGTCGTGTTTCCGTCGCCGGAGTCGTTCGAACCGTTCGCCCCATCGCCAGGACTGCTTCGCCCAGCACAGCCGGCGAGCAGCGCCCCACCGACGACCGCACTACCGTACTTCACGTACTCCCGCCTCGTCGGGCCCCGATACCCAGTGGAGTCGTCCGGCATATGAATTAGGGCTGCCTAAAACAATAAAGCCGTTTCGGTTTTTCGGCGGGCCTAAACAATGTGCGAAACGGGGCATCCGGCGAAGAACGCACCAGCGAGCCATCGACCGGGGATGCGGGCTTGCAGCGAGGAGATGCTCCAGCCAGGAGGTCGTGAAGCCCTACGCGCCACCGATCGTCCCACGAACGTCCGCTTCGAGAACACTACTCGCGACCGACACGACGAGACGACCGCCGCTGCCCGACAGTATATCACCCAGCAGGACGAACGACCGGTATGCCTGTTCCCGGGTACGACCCCGACGACCTGGATTCCGAACTCGAAGGCAAGCTCACCGACGATGAGATCCGCGACCGACTGAACGACGAGGAGTACGAGCGCTACGAGAACGGCGAGAGTCTCGTCGGCCTGCTCGACGAGGACGAGCTCGACGATCTCCTCGACGACACGTAGCGACCGCTCTCCGCATGTCACGGCAGCGTCGAATCGCCCGCCTCGGATCGTCCGAACCACCGCATCCCGAACGATTTTGTGCGGCACCGTCCACCACCGGTCATGGAATACACTTCCCTCGGTTCCACCGGCACGAAGGTATCGAAGCTCTGTCTCGGCACGTGGCGCTTCGGCAAGCAGACCGGCGACGTGCTCGAAACCGATCGTGAGGAAGCCCACGAACTGCTCGACGCCGCGGCCGAGCGCGGGATCAACTTCATCGACACCGCGAACGGCTACGGCGACGGCGACTCCGAGCGCTGGATCGGCGAGTGGCTCGACGACCGCGATCGCGAGGAGTACGTCATCGCCTCGAAGGTGTACTGGAGTCAGGAGAGTCGCTTCACCGAGAACCTCGGCCGGAAGAACATCCGCACTGAGATCGAAGGTACTCTCGACCGACTCGGTACGGATTACCTCGACGTCTACTACATCCACCGCTTCGACGACGACACGCCGGTCGAGGAGACTCTCCGCACGCTGAACGATCTCGTCCGCGAGGGGAAAGTCAACCATCTCGGCGCATCCACGATGGCCGCCTGGAAGCTCACGAAGGCGCTCTGGAAATCCGACGTCGAGGGACTCGAACGCTTCGAGGTGACCCAGCCCCTCTACCACGCCGCCTACTACGAGGACGTGAGTGACTACCTCGAAGTCTGTGCCGATCAGGACCTCGCGGTCTGTCCGTACTCGCCACTCGCCGGCGGCTTCCTCACCGGCAAGTACGAACGAAGCGGCGAGGGCGTCCACGACGTCGAGGCTCCCGACGGCTCCCGCGGGAGCTTCGACGAGTTCTTCGACGACTACTACGTCTCCGAGCGCGGCTGGGACGTGCTCGACGCCGTGCGAGGGGTCGCCGACGAGATCGACGCGACGCCCGCCCAGGTCGCGCTCCGATGGCTCATCGAGCGCGAGCAGTTCACCTGCGTCCCGATCGTGGGCGCGCGCACGGTCGACCAACTCGACGAGAACCTCGGCGCGGTCGACATCTCGCTATCGAGCGACCACCACGACCGGATCGACGCGGCGCGTGCCGGCGAGCAGTAACTGAGCTCGAACGACCAACGCACGACCGCTCGTCTACTTCTCTCGCGCTGGGTCGAGGAGCTGCACCGGGTGCCGACTCGGCCGCTCCAGCAGCGAATCGAGCTGTTCGGAACACGACGTCCCGCTCGCCACCACAGTCCGGTCGCGGGCGTCCTCGGTCGTGAACTGAGCTTCGAGGTCGCTCCCGACGTCCATGCTCAGTTCGTAGTACTCCTGCTTGTAGCCGAACGAACCGGCCATCCCACAACACTCGGTCTCGGAGGTGAGCACGTCGTAGCCACACTCCTCCAGCACGGCCACGGTGTGGGCTTCGAGTCCCAGCGTCCGTTGCTGACAGTGGCTGTGGTACGCCACTTGCTCGCCGTCGTCAGGCCGCAGCGCCTCACGCTCGGCCCCGTTTTCGAGCAGACCGTAGACGTACTCGATCATCTCGTAGCTGCTCTCGGCCAGCCGCTCGGCCGACATCTCGGGCAGGAACTTCTCGTACTCGTTCGCGAACATCGCGAGGTCGGAGGGTTCGATTACCACCACGTCGCGGCCCGCGTCGATGTGTTCGGCGAGGTCGGCGTAGGCGTCGTGGGCGTGACGCTCGGCGGTGGCGATCATTCCCTGAGAGAATGGTGCGCGCCCGCTCGACGCGACGTCGGGTACGCGTACCGCCACGTCGAGCGCCTCTAGAACCCTGACAGCGGCCTTCCCACGATCGGTGTGAACGTGGTTGGTGTAGACGTCGGGATAGAGCACCGCCTCGCGGTCGGCGTTGGCTGCTGGGATTCGCGACCCACCCCGTGTGTCGAACCACTCGACGAGCGTCTCACGTTCGAATTTCGGGAGTGCACGCCGGCGGTCGATCCCGAGAAACCGCTCCAGCACCGCGCGGCTCGGCCCCGATCCCGCGAGCCAGTTCGACACCGGTGCGGTGGCGCTGCCGAGTTTCGCGAGCGTCGCGTAGTTGCCGAAAAAGCGCTTTCGAGGAGTGAGTCCGCCAGGCTCCTCGTCGGGCGTCAGCCCCTCGACGAGGAAGTCGAGTTCGGGCGCAGCACCGTCCTCGTGGTTGATCCGGTCGCGCACCACGGTGTTGATCCACGGGATGTCGATCTTCACGGGACAGGCGTTCACGCAGCGCGAGCAGCCGGTACAGAGGTCGTTGAACTCGGCGGCGCTGTCCTGTCCGTGGACGCCGGCCTCCCAGCCGGTGGCGATCCCGCCGGTGTAGGTCTCGCCGCCGAAGGCGTGGCCACCGACGTGCTGGAAGTTGGCACACGAGTTCGCGCACGCGCCACACCGGATGCAGTACAGCGTCTCGCGGAGCTGGTCGTCATCGCGCATCGCCGACCGGCCGTTGTCGAGCAGCACGAGGTGGAACTCGCGGTCGTCGTTGCCGGCGCTGCCACCGTTACCATCCCCGACACCGGTCTTACTCAGCGGCGTGTCGGGATCCCCGAAGTCGAGCGTCGGCGTTTCGACCGGCGGCGAGAGGGTCGTGACGTACTGGGCGATCGACTGACCAGTGGCCGAACGCGCGATCAACTCCACGAACGGCTGGAGCTCGCGGATCGAGGGGATGAGCTTCTCGACGCCCGCAACGGCGACGTGGGTGTCGGGCGCGACCGCACACTTCCTCGCGTTGCCCTCGTTGGTCACGAGCGTGATCGAGCCCGATTCCGCGAGCACGAAGTTCGCGCCGGTCATCCCGACATCGGCGTCTTGAATCCGTTCGCCGAGCCAGTCCCGCGCGAACGCGGTGAGTTCCTCGGCAGCTTCGAGCGGTTCGTCGGGATCGAACTGCCGGTTGAACAGCTCGGCGATCCCCTCGCGGGACTTGTGCATCGCTGGTCCGACGATGTGTGAGGGCGACTCGTCGGCCACCTGAAGCACCCACTCGCCGAGGTCGGTCTCGTGAACGTCGACGCCGGCCGCTTCGAGGGCGTCGTTGACGTCGATCTCCTCGGTGGTCATCGATTTCGATTTCACGAGCGAGTCGGCGTCGCCGGCCACCGATTCGATATACTGGTTCGCGTCCGCGGCGTCGTCGGCGAGATAGACTTGCCCGCCGTTCGCCTCGACCGCCGCGGTGACCTGATCGATCAGCTCGGGCAGCCGCTCGATCGCCTCGGCCTTGATCTCACGGGCTTCGGTCCGGAGCTCCTCGTGCGCCGTGAACTCCTCGACCGCGTCGTAGCGCGCCTCGTTGAAGTGCGTGGCGTCGGCGTGGACGTTCTCGCCCTCGGTGTCGAGCAGGTGGCGGATCTGTGCCGCCTTCTCCCGGCGCGTCTCGGCGCTCACGCCTCGATCACCACCACGTGGACCGCGGCTGGGCCGTGGACACCCTCGACCATCGCACCCATGTCGGCGGTCGCGCTCGCACCCGTCGCGAACACCACGCTGTCCCGGCCCGCCTCGAACCCCTCGTCGAGCCGCGTGAACGCCTCGTCGAGCCCCCACACGACGTCTTCCTCACGGACGACGGCGACGTGGCGCTCGGGAAAGAGACTCACCGGCTCGTCACCCGCCGCCGAGGACTCGATCGCGAGCGTGCCGTAGGTCGCGACCGCCGTCCCGACCGGCGTCACGCCCGTCCGCGCGGATTCGAGCTGAGCGGGCGTCGGATCAACGGTGACCGGCACGCCGTCAAGTGAAACACCGTCGATCCGGAGCGGAACGCCGATCGCCGGCTCGTCGATGATCGCCGCGAGCGCGTCGTCGAACCCCGCCGGATCGGTGCGCGTCATCTCGACACCCAAATCGTCGAGTGAGGACTCGAACGTCGCGACCGTCTCGGTTGCCATACCATCACGATCGATCCAGCGAGGTATTCGTCTTTTGCCCAAATGTCGGTGGTGCAGTCGGTACGTCTCAGGACAGTGTCGATTCTATCGATCGACTGCCGATACCCGAACACTCGTCCGGTCGCGGATCGACGAATCAGCCGTGACAGACACCAACCGCCAGTTCGTTCTGGGCAAGCGTCCCGACGGGAAACCCGATCGCGACACGTTCGAGCTCGAAGAACGCGACGTTCCCGAACCACGCCACGGCGAGGTGCTCGTACGAACGCTCTATCTCTCGGTCGACCCATACATGCGCGGACGGATGCGCGACCGCGAGTCCTACGCCGATCCGTGGGAGGTCGGCGATCGGATGGCGGGCCACGTCGTCGGTGAGGTCATCGAGTCCGCACACGACGACTGGGCCGCTGGAGAGTTCGTCTTCGGCGAGGGGTTCTGGAGCGAGTACGCCGCCCTTGACGGCGACGACCTCACGCCCGTCGACCCCTCCCTCGAAAACCTCTCGCTGCCCGCCTATCTCGGCGTGCTCGGGATGCCAGGCCGGACGGCGTACTTCGGCACGCTCGACGTGCTCGAACCCGATCCGGGCGACACGGTGGTGGTCTCCGGGGCGGCGGGCGCGGTCGGCTCGACCGTCGGCCAGATCGCGAGTCTCGCTGGCGCGCGCGTCGTCGGGTTCGCGGGCAGCGACGAGAAAGTTCGTTATCTCGAAGACGACCTCGGGTTCGACGCCGGGATCAACTACAAGACGACTGACGACTACCGCAGAGCGCTCGCCGACGCCGCACCGAACGGCGTCGACGCGTACTTCGACAACGTCGGTGGGCCGATCTCGGACGCGGTGTTCACCCAGTTGAACGTCGACGCGCGAGTGGCGATCTGCGGGCAGATCGCGCTATACAACGAGGAGGGCGTCCCGACCGGCCCGCGCAAGCTCCCGCAACTCATCGCGCCACGTGCCCACGTCGAGGGGTTTCTCGTCTTCGACTACGCGACGCGGTTCGAGCACGCGAACGACCGACTCCGCGACTGGGTGGCGAACGACGACATCGAACACCGAGAATCGATCGTCGAAGGGTTCGCAAACGCTCCCGACGCCTTCCTCGGGCTGTTCGAGGGTGACAACATCGGCAAGCAGGTCGTGAAGGTCGCCGAACCGAGCGAATCGTGAAAACCGTCGAGACCGACGAGACCGACGGCTTCTTCGAAGTCGTCGCCGATACTGATCGATCCCAGGCCGCAACGATGGTGCTCTCGCCGGGTCAGTCCACGGGCGGTCCCGAGAACCGCCACCCCGACGCCGACCAGTGGTGCTACGTCGCCGATGGAACCGGGATCGCCGTCGTCGGCGGCGAGGAGCACCGCCTCGAACCGGGGACGCTCGTCTGCATCGAGGCCGGCGAAGCCCACGAGATACGCAACGACGCTGGCGCTGGTGGCAGCGACGATTACGACGATGAGAGGGGCCTTCGGACGATCAACGTCTACGCACCACCGGTGTACTGACCTCGACGTTCGTCGCTGTGGCCATCGTCGTATAAACGACACCGCACGTGGTGGGTGTGTAGTCACGTGTCCCTGCTCCCTTCCTGTGTCTATGAGTACCGAATCACAGGACAAAACGTGGGCCATCGACGGCGTGCCGTCGGCCCGCGACATCGACGAGATCGACCTCAACGAGTTCGAGACCGGGCCGATAGCGAAGTTCGTCGTCGCGTTCGCCGTCGGCGCGGTCTTCTTCCTCGTCCCGGTGCCGTGGCAGGGCGAGATCACCGTCCCGTTCGACATCGTCGTCAGCACGATCACCACCTCGTTCCCGGACGCCGTCGGGGTGTACGCACTGGCAATCATCGTTGCTGGCGGCGTATTGACGACTGCCGCCGAACTCGACGCTCGGGAAACTGTCTCACTCGACGCCGATCTGTCGTACTTCGAGAGTTCGGTCGCGTTCTGGGCACTCCGGGTGCTCGGTGCGGTGCTCGCGCCGGTGATGTTCTTCAAACTCGGACCCGAATGGCTCCATACCCCGGCGACGGGCGGGTTCATGTGGGGGACGTTGATCTACAGCGTCGGCGTCATCATCCCGATCGGCGCGATTTTCATCACGATCTTCGTCGAACTCGGCGGGCTGGAGTTCGTCGGCACGCTCGCGAGGCCGGTGATGAACCCGCTGTTCAAACTTCCTGGAAGAGCGGCCCTCGACAGCCTCGCGTCGTGGGTCGGGTCGTACTCGGTGGGCCTCTACGTCACCCGGAACGTCTTCGATCGCGGTGGCTACAACAAGCGTGAGGTGTTCATCATTGCGACCTGCTTCTCGACGGTCAGCATCGGGTTCGTCGGCGTGGTCGCCGCCACGGTCGACATGCTCGCGCTGTTCCCGGTCATCTTCCTCGCGTACTTCGTGTGTGTCGTGATCTGTGCCGCGATCCTCGTCCGGGTGCCGCCGATCAGCACCGTTCCGGAGGAGTACGTCGCCGAACCCGATCCCGAAATCCCGTTCGTCGGCTCCCCACGGGAGTACCTCCGGTTCGCGCTGAGCGAGGCGGTCGGGAAGGCGAAGGAGGGCGAGACGTTCGCCGGGGCGGCGTGGCGTGGGTTCGTCGACGGGCTGAAACTCACGAGCCTGATCCTCGGGACGATCCTCGCGGTCGGTCTCGCGGCGGTGCTCCTCTCGGCGTACACCCCGACGTTCGATATCCTCGGTGCGCCGCTCGTGCCCGTGATCGAGCTGCTCGGGCTGCCGAGCGCCGAGACGGTCGCGCCGGCGACCATCGTGGGGATCACCGAGATGTACGTTCCGGTCCTACTGGTGGAGGAGGCCGCGCCGATGGCGCGGTTTTTCATCGCCGTGCTCGCGGTCTCCCAGCTCATCTTCTTCTCCAGCGTCGGCCCGATGACGATGGACATGTTCAGCGATGTTCCGGTGCGATTTCGCGATCTCGTGATACTGTTCGTCATGCGCACGGTCATCCTCGTGCCGCTGATCGCCGGGATGACCCACCTCGTCGCCGCACTCGGGCTGCTCTAAGCCCGAACGTACTCGATCAGCGCTGCGACCAGCTTGTTCTCCGCCCGCCGGAGGTGTTCCTCGGCGGTCCGCCGCTCGACCCCGACCGCGTCGGCGATCTCGGTGGTCGTGGTCTCGCGGGGAATCTCGTAGTACCCCCGATCGTAGGCGACCCCGAACGTCTCTCGCTGGCGCGCCGAGAGATCGGGGAGGACGCCATCGAGCGTGAGCAGCGGCGCGTCGTGAGCGACCGTCTCGATCTCGCGCTTTTGCTCGACCGAGACGGAAAACCCGTCATCGATGAGATCGCGGTAGCACGCCGTGAGGTTGGCCGGATCGAGCGCGAGCACTCGACAGGATTTCGCGCCGCCGGTGTAGCGCAGCGGCGGCAGGAGGAGGCAGTCGTGGCGGGCGAGGTACGACTCGATCAGGTCGCCCTTGCGTCGTTTGAGACATTCGGCGGTGACGACCACCAGCTCGTCCGGCCGCCGGAGGAGGTCTTGGACGCCGACGCGCTCGCGGACGTGTGCGAGGATCTCGTCGGTCGCGTCGTCCGTGACATAGAGGAGATCACAGTGGTCGTTACACCACAGCTCGACTGCGGCGTCGGTGCCGGCGGTCGCGACGGCGTAGGCCCCGTCGCCCTCGATCCGAAAGGTGGCTTCGTACATACGCTGGAGAACGAACCCTCACTAATAAAAGACACTCCACGTGGAGCACCAACGGTATCGTGAGTCGTTCGCATAGATGGAGGGGATGAGCGAACAGGAATCCGCCGCGACCGAGTCCGGCATCGGCGAGCCGTCCGAGCAGTGGCGCGAGTACCAGGGCGCACCGACGGGCACTGAGATCGAGTGCAAGGGGTGGCGACAGGAGGCCGCCCTCCGGATGCTCAACAACAACCTCGATCCCGAGGTCGCCGAAAAACCCGAGGACCTCGTGGTGTATGGTGGGACCGGCAGAGCGGCCCGAAGCTGGGACGCCTACGACGCCATTCTCGCCGAGCTACGTGACCTCGACGACGAAGAAACCCTGCTCGTCCAGTCGGGCAAGCCCGTCGGCCGCTTCGCAACTCACGAGCGAGCGCCCCGGGTGCTGATCGCGAACTCGAATCTCGTGGGGAAGTGGGACGACTGGGAGCATTTCCACGAGCTCGAAGCCGAGGGCAAGATCATGTACGGCCAGATGACCGCCGGCTCGTGGGCGTACATCGGCACCCAGGGCATCATCCAAGGAACCTACGAGACGCTCGCTGAACTCGGTCGGCAGGAATACGACAGCAACCTCGAAGGAAAAATCGTGGCCACCGGGGGTCTCGGCGGGATGAGCGGTGCACAGCCCCTCGCAGTCACGATGAACCGCGGCGTCTGTATCGCCGCCGAGGTCGATGCGCGCCGGATCGAACGCCGACTCGATACGGACTACCTGATGGAACGCGCTGACAGTCTCGACGAGGCGCTCGACAACGCTGAGGAAGCGGCCGAAGCCGGCGAACCGTACAGCGTCGCCGTCGAGATGAACGTCGCAGACATGCTCGAAGCGATGCTGGAGCGCGGGTTCGTCCCCGACGTCGTGACCGACCAAACCAGCGCCCACGACGAATTGGGGGGGTACTACCCCAGCGGCTACTCCGTCGCGGAGGCCGACGAACTTCGAGAATCGGACCCCGAGCGCTACCGCGAGGAGAGCCTCGACACGATGGAGCGTCATGTCGACGCCATCCTCGAACTTCAAGAGCGCGGCGCGGTTGCCTTCGAGTACGGCAACAACCTCCGTGGCCAAGTCGAGGATCACCGCGGGCGCGAGGACGCTTTTGATTTCCCCGGGTTCGTTCCTGCCTACATCCGGCCGATGTTCTGTCGCGGCCGCGGCCCGTTCCGGTGGGCGGCGCTGTCCGGCGATCCAGCCGACATCCACCGCACCGACGAGGCGGTGACCGAACGATTCCCTGACAACGAATCGCTCAACCGCTGGATCGAACTCGCTCAGGAACAAGTATCTTTCCAGGGACTTCCTTCACGAGTCTGCTGGCTTGGGTACGAAAACGACGAAAATGGATTGACCGAGCGCGCGCGCTTCGCGCTCCGGATCAACGAACTCGTCGCCGACGGCGAAATCAGCGCACCGATCGTCGTCACCCGCGATCACCTCGACGCCGGCAGCGTCGCCAGCCCACACCGCGAGACCGAGGCCATGCGGGACGGCACCGACGCGGTCGCGGACTGGCCGATCCTGAACGCCCTCCTGAACTGCGCCGCGGGCGCGGACATCGTGAGCGTTCACGACGGCGGCGGCGTCGGTATCGGCAACGCGCTCCATGCCAACAACCACGTCGTGCTCGACGGCTCCGATCTGGCTGCGGAGAAGGCTCGCCGCGTGTTCACGACCGATCCGGGGATGGGCGTGATCCGCCACGCCGACGCGGGCTACGACGAGGCCATCGACGAGGCCGACCAGTCGGACGTGGCGGTGCCGATGCGGGACCGACGATGAGCCTGCACGAACCGCCGGCGTGGTCGGGGTCGTCGTCGGATCCGAACGACGAGCAGTTCGGTGACGTCGTCGAACCCGCGACGCTCGATCGTGCCGGCGAGTTCGACGCCGTCCTCGTCGGCGAGCCGTACGATGATGCGGTGATCGGCCGGCGCGGCGCGCGCGAAGGACCGGCGGCGCTCCGCGACGCACTCGCCGGCGTCAAAACCCATCACTTCGATGCGGGTCCCGTCGAATCGATCGGCGATCTCGGCAACGTCGTGATTCCGGATGGCGATGTCAGCGCGGTCCAAGAGACCGTCCGCGAGACCACCCGCGACGTTCACGCTCAGGACGCGCTTCCGGTCTTTCTCGGCGGCGACAACTCGCTCACGTACCCGAACGCTGCGCCGCTGCTCTCGGAATCGGCCGGGATCGTCAATTTCGATGCGCATCTCGACTGCCGTGAGGTACAGGAAAAACCGACCAGCGGGACGCCGTACCGACAACTCCACGAGGACGGTCTCGACGCCTACGCCTGCGTCGGGGCGCGCCACTTCGAAACCTCGACCGCGTACGCCGAGTACGTCGACGAACAGAACGGGGCGATCGTTACGAGCGAAGCTGTCGGCGACGATCCCGCTGGAGCGGTCGACCGTGCGCTCGACGCGATGGCTGGCGTCGAGACGGTCTACGTCAGCGTGGACCTCGACGTGCTCGACGCCACGGCTGCGCCGGGCGTGAGCGCGTCCACACCCGGTGGGATCACGACGCGGGAACTCTTCGAGGCCCTCCGCCGTGTCGCAGCCGACGACCGGGTGGCGGGATTCGAAGTCGTCGAATGTGCGCCGTCGCTCGACACCGAGGGGCGGACTGCCGCCGCGGGCGCACGAGCCGTCGCCCACTTTCTGACGGGGTACACGGAGGAACACGATGACTGAACTCACGACACTAATCCACGACGCGAGCGAGATCGTCGTCGGACCCGGCGAAGACGACACGCTCGAACAGCACGAAAACGCCGCTCTCGCCGTCGTCGACGGTCGTGTGGCCGCGGTCGGTCCGACCGACGAGATCACCGAGGAGTACCCGCCCGAGAACGCCACTCACGCGATCGACGCCGATGGACGAAGCGTGATCCCGGGGTTCGTAGATTCACACACCCACGGCCTGTTCGCGGGCGATCGCTCCGACGAGTTCGCGGCGAAGCTCCGCGGGAAGACGTACCAGGAGATTCTGGCCGAGGGCGGTGGAATCCTTCGAACCGTGCGCGCCGTCCGGGAGGCGAGCAGCGAGCAACTCCTCTCGAACCTGCTCGGTCATCTCGATACGATGCTCGCTCACGGCACGACCACCGTGGAGGTCAAGTCCGGCTACGGGCTCGATACCGAAACCGAGCTCCGGATGCTCGACGTCATCCGACAGGCCGACGACACGCACCCAGTCGACGTGGTCCCCTCGTTCATGGGTGCCCACGCCGTTCCCGAGGGAACCGACGCCGAGGCGTACACCGAGCGAGTCATCGACGACCAGCTTCCCGCAGTCGCCGATCAGGGGATCGCCGAGTTCTGCGACGTGTTCTGCGAGGAGGACGTCTTTTCGGTCGAGCAGTCCCGCAGCATTCTCGAAGCCGGAATTGAGTACGGACTCACGCCGAAAGTCCACGCCGAGGAGTTCGTCCGGCTCGGCGGCGCACAGCTCGCGGCCGATCTCGGTGCGGCGAGCGCCGACCATCTGCTTCACGCGAACGACGACGATCGTGCGGCGCTCGCCGAGGCGGGTGTCACGCCCGTCCTTCTCCCCGGAACGGCCTTCTCACTCGGCGCGGAGTACGCCGACGCGCGGGCGTTTCTCGACGAAGGAGGGTCGATCGCGGTGGCGACCGATTTCAACCCGAACTGCCACTCCCAGAGCATGGGTTTCGCGATCGCGCTCGCCTGTATCGGGATGGGGATGACGCCCGCCGAAGCGCTGCTGGCCGGGACACAGGGCGGCGCACGCGCGCTCGACCGTGCTGGCGAGAGTGGTTCGCTTCGCGAGGGAATGGCTGCCGACGTGGCCATCATCGACGCCCCATCGCACGTTCACGTGCCGTACAACTTCGGTGTGAACACCGTCGAAACGGTGCTCAAGGACGGCGAGCTAGTATCGGGGACGGAAGAAAGCCATGAGTGAGCGCGAACCAGTCGTCCTTGATGGGACGTCGCTCACTCCCGAGGACGTGGCGCGGGTCGCTCGTGACGACGCCCGGGTGACGATCGCCGAGTCCGCACGCGAAGCCGTGCGGGGATCTCGAGAGCGCGTCGAGAAGGTTCTCGACGGCGACGAGGCGGTCTACGGCTTGAACACCGGTTTCGGCCAGCTCGTGACCGAACGCATCCCCGAAGGCGAGCGCGAACGCCTCCAGACCAACCTCGTCCGGAGTCACGCTTCGGGTGTGGGATCAGAGCTCGACCGCGAGGCGGTCCGTGCGATGATGCTCACGAGGATCAACGCCTTGGTGAAGGGGTACTCGGGGATCCGCGAGATCGTCGTCGATCACCTCGTGACGATGTTGAACGAAGACGTCCATCCGGTCGTCCGGTCGCGGGGCAGTCTCGGCGCGAGCGGCGATCTCGCGCCGCTCGCCCACCAGGCACTCGTTCTGTTGGGCGAAGGCACCGCCGAAGTGGATGGCGAAGAACTCGACGGCGAGGCGGCACTCGCACGGGCGGGCCTCGAACCGCTCTCGCTCGCCGCGAAGGAGGGACTCGCTCTCATCAACGGCACACAGCTGTCCGTCGGGCTGGCTGCACTCTGTGTCGTCGACGCCGAGCGCGCCGTCCGCGGGGCTGACATTGCGGGCGCACTCACGACCGAGGTTTCGATGGGGACGACCGCCTCGTGCGCTCCGGCGATTCAGGACGTTCGCCCCCACGACGGCCAGGCGACGAGCGCACGGAACATCCGCAAACTCACCGCCGATTCGGAAATCGTCGAGTCCCACCGCAACTGCGATCGGGTTCAGGACGCCTACTCGCTACGCTGTCTCCCGCAGGTCCACGGCGCAGTGCGTGATGCGATCGTCCATCTCCGTGAGGCCGTCGAGACCGAATTAAATAGCGCGACCGACAACCCGCTCGTCTTTTCGGGCGCTGACGTCGACGATCGCGCCAGTGGAACGGCGTCGGTCGGCGTGCTCTCCGGCGGCAATTTTCATGGGGAGCCGCTCGCGCTCCGACTCGATTATCTCGTGAACGCGCTCACGGAGCTCGCTGCGATCGCCGAGCGCCGCACCGATCGGCTGCTCAATCCCAACCTTCAGGAAGAACACCTCCCGCCGTTTCTCACGCCCGAAAGCGGCGTGCGCTCGGGCTACATGATCGCCCAGTACAGCGCCGCCACGCTCGTGAACCAGAGTCGATCGCTCGGGTCGCCTGCGACCGACAACACGCCCGTGAGCGGTGGCCAGGAGGACCACGTGAGTATGAGCGCCGAAAGCACACACCACGCCCGGACCGCCGTCGAGAACGCGCTGACGACCGTTGGGATCGAACTCCTCTGTGGCGCACAGGCGATGGAGTTCGTCGACGACGATCTCGATCCTGGAACGGGGACTGGCGCAGCCTACGATGCGATCCGCGAACACGTGCCGCCGCTCGACGACGATCGGCCACTCCACACCGAGATCGAAATCGCGACGGAGCTGGTGGCTACAGGACGGCTCGACGACGCTATCGAGTGCGCCCTCGACGATTCGATCGAGTAGGCGTCGTCGCTTCGTCACGGTGATTCGGCGTCGTGCCGAACTCCCTCCATCTAAGTCTCTGCTCGAACTTACGTACTATGCGAGGTACGTTTAAGTGACTAACGACAGTACCGACGAACCACCGACGATGAACGACGAAGAGACACCGTCTTCCATAGCGCCGAAACCCGACGAGGGAACGGGGGAAGTTCTCCAAAATGTCGTCGCGGAATTCGACTGTACGTCAGGCACGCTCCACCGAACGGACGAAGACGGATTACAGCTCGTTGCTTCCGTCGGTATTCCGGACTCCGTTCTTCCGCGGATCGAGACGATTCCGGTCGGCAAAGGAATGGCTGGATTGGCGGCCGAGCGAATGGAACCAGTCGATATCTGTAATCTCCAGACGGACGACTCCGGCGTCGCCGAAGACGGCGCACGCGCGACGGGGATGGAGGGGTCACTTGCTGCCCCGATCATCGGAGAGGACGGCACGCTCGAAGGAACGATCGGGGTTGGCAAGCCGGAACAGTACGAGTTTACCGCCGAAGAACGTGATAAGCTGATGAGGATCGGCAAGCAGATCATCTCCCATGACAGCACAGAATAACCCGCCACTCGGTGAGGAACTCCGAGATCGCCGCCAGACCCGTGGCCTCCACCAGATGGAAGTCGCAGCCAATCTCGAAACAACGACGGCCGTGGTCGCGGCGTGGGAGGACGGCGACCGGGTCCCGAGCGACGAGCACGCGGCCGCGCTCGTAGAGCTGTTCGGCGAGAGTGAGCAATCCGGATCGTCGACCGAACCGCGAACGAGTGACGGCTAGTCGCATTCCTCTTTCGGACGGGGCGAGAGCAATCTAGACCAACACACAGGCCACCCGAAGGAGCGTCTGATTACACGATGAGAACTATCGAGTTTTCGGTCCGAAGCGGAGCGTAACTGCGCTCGTGGCGTTCCGCGGAGCGGGCACGCCTCGCAACGTTTGTAACCCGACGGGCGGTGGGTGCGGTATGTCCCTCCTCTCGATCTTTGCGAGCGCCATTCTTCCGATCGTCACGATCGCGGCGGTCGGTTTCGTGCTCGGCCGCGTCCGGTCCATCGCGGTCGACCCGCTCAACACCGTGACGATCTACGTGCTGGCTCCGGCGCTCGTCTTTCACAGCATCGCGACCACCGACATCGGTGGCGAGACGCTCGTGAAACTCGTCGTGGGTGTCGTCGGATTCATTCTCGTCATGGCGATGGCCGCGGAGATCGTCGGGCGCGCACTCGGCGAGGACGAACCAATTCGGAGCGCGCTCGTCCTCGTGAGCTCCTTTTCGAACTGCGGGAACTTCGGCATCCCACTTTCGGCGTTCGCGTTTGGGGTGGTCGGCCGCGCGACTGCCGTGGTCTATCTCGTCGGCCAGAGCGTCGTGGTCTACACCGTGGGAGTCTATCTCGCCTCTCGCTCCGGGGGCGACGGCGGATTCGGCTCGGTCAAGCGGGTGTTCGAACTCCCCCTCGTCTACGCGGTCGTGCTCGCGGCGCTCGTGCGCTGGCTTGGGGTCGTCCCTCCCGCTGACGGTACAACGATGGAAACCCTGAAACTCGTCGGCGATGCGGCGATCCCACTGATGTTGTTGCTCGTCGGCATCCAGCTCGCTAACACGAATTACGGCACTGCGGTCGCGCGCGTTGGCACCGCGAACGCGCTCAAACTCGTGATCGCACCGGTCGTCGGATTCGCGATCGCGGCCCTGCTCGGCTTCGAGAACACGACGGTCGCACGGGTGTTCGTGCTCGAATGCGCCGCGCCCGCGGCGATCACGCCGCTCATCCTCGTGATCGAGATGGGCAGCGACCGTTCCGTGGGCGGCGTCACCGCCCCCGAGTACGTCAGCGCCGCCGTCCTGACCACGACGCTCGCGAGCGTTCCCGTCCTTACCGGCGTGATCGCCGTGCTCGAAACCGATCTCGTCGGTTCGTTCCTCTGAGTCTCCTCCACCGTTCAGAAGAAGCCATCGCGACAGTCACGAACGACAGCCCGCACCGCGGTCAACCACGAACCTGATCGGTGCAAGCCTTGGGGGCCATCCCAGTGTTTAACATTATCTACCGCCGAAAATACGTATGGCTGCCGAGGAGGCTTCCGATACAGCCGACTTTTCGACATCGGTCGACGCGCTGGGGCACGATCACGCTGACGTCGCCGAGTACCGTGCGCTCGCCGCCGATCTGCGCGAGGCGGTGCGCGGCGAAGTGGCGTTCGACGAGTACTCTCAGGTGCTCTACGCCACCGACGGCAGCATCTATCAAGCACGGCCCGCGGGCGTGGTCCGTCCGCGCGACATCGAGGACGTGCGGGCGGCGGTCCGGATCGCCGCCGAGCACGATGTCCCCGTACTCCCGCGCGGTGCAGGGTCATCGCTCGCCGGCCAGACCGTCGGCCCGGGCTGTGTGGTGCTCGATTGCAGCCGTCACATGGACTCGATCCTTGACGTCGATCCCGAAGGACGGACCGCGACCGTCCAACCGGGCGTCGTTCAGGATCACCTCGACGCCCACCTCGACGAGTGGGGACTCAAGTTCGCGCCCGATCCCGCTTCCTCGAACCGTGCGACGATCGGCGGCGGGATCGGGAACAACAGTACAGGCGCGCACTCGGTCCGGTACGGCATCACCGACGCCTACACCGAGGAACTCCGAGTGGTGCTCGCCGACGGCTCGCTGATCCACACCCGCGAGGTCGTCCTCGACAGTCCGGAGTGGGAGGCCCTCGTCAGCAAGGACGACCGCGAGGCCGCACTCTACCGCACGGTTCGTGAACTCGTTGAGAACAACCGAGAAAAGATCGCAGAGCGCTATCCGAGCCTGAAGCGCTCGGTGTCGGGCTACAACCTCCACAAGGTCGTGTACGAAAACGACGACGGAGAGGAGGTCATCAATCTCTCGAAGCTGTTCGTCGGCGCGGAGGGGACCCTCGGCGTCGTGGTCGAGGCGACGCTCGGCCTCGTCACGAAACCCGACTCGACCGCGCTCACGCTCTACTGTTTTGCCGATCTCGTCGACGCGATGGCCGCCGTCCCCGAAGCGCTCGACTTCGACGTGAGCGCGGTCGAGCTGATGGACGACGAGGTGTTCCGGCTCGCAGGTGACTCCACCGAGTTTTCCCAGTACGTCGATCCGATTCCCGAGGGCACGGCAGCGGCGCTGATGCTGGAGTTCGACGCCGAACTGTGCGACGACTTCGAGGCCGCCATCGAGGGAACGAACGCCCACTTCGTGGAACAGGGTGCGGCGTTCGACGTGCTGGAAGCGTACTCGGCCGAGGATCAATCGAAGCTCTGGAAACTCCGGAAGGCCGCGATCCCGCTGCTGATGAGTCTGGAAGGCGATCCCAAACCCTACCCGTTCATCGAGGACGCCACCGTTCCGCCGGCGGAACTCGCGGAGTACGTCGTCGAGTTCGAGGCAATCCTCGACGACCACGACACCTCGGCGGCGTACTTCGCCCACGCCGGGTCGGGGACGCTCCACATCCGGCCGATCCTGAATCTCAAAGAAGGCGAGGGTATCGAGGCGATGCACTCGATCTCCGAGGACGTCACCTCGCTCGTCATGGAGCACGACGGAGCCTTCTCGGGCGAACACGGCGACGGCCTCGCGCGCACCGAATTCAACCCGAAGATGTACGGCCAAGACCTCTGGGGGGCGTTTCAGGAGTTGAAACTCGCCGCCGATCCGGATCGACTGATGAACCCCGGAACGGTCGTCTACTGGAACGAAGACGACGAGAGCGCGCCGGCGGACGGACGCGGCGTCGGCGCGGACATGCGCGAGAACCTCCGATACGGTGCGGAGTATTCGTCGCTCGAACCGCAGACGACGATGGCGTTCGACGAGAGCGCAAGCGACGAGGTCGGGAGCGACGGGAGTGGGGACGGCGAGGGGTTCTCACACCTCGTCGAGCTCTGCAACGGCTGTGGGACCTGCCGCCAGACCGACAGCGAGACGATGTGTCCGACCTATCGCGCTTCGCGCGAGGAGATTCAGACCACCAGGGGCCGGGCGAACCTCCTCCGGGCGGCGATTTCGGGAGAGCTTCCCCAGGAAGAGCTCTACTCCGAGCGATTCCAAGAGGAGGTGCTCGATCTCTGTGTCGGCTGCAAGGGGTGTGCGAGCGACTGTCCGACCGGCGTCGACATGGCCAAGCTCAAAACCGAGGTCAAACACCAGTACCACGAGCGCGAAGGGATCGGCCGCCGCGAGCGCCTGTTCGCGAACGTCGACCGACTCGCGGCGCTCGGGAGTCGGTTCGCGCCGCTCTCGAACTGGCTCCCGAAACTGCCGGGGGCACGGGCTGCGATGGAGAAGACGGTGGGAATCGCCCGTGAGCGCGAACTTCCACACTTCGCGAGGGAGTCACTCGAGGAATGGTTCGAAGCGCGTGGCGGTGCGGCGATCTCGCCCGACGAGGCCGAGGCGAAGGTGGCGCTCTTTCCCGATACGTACACCAACTACAGCCATCCTCGGCCGGGGAAGGCGGCGGTCCTCGTGTTGGAGGCCGCCGGCGTCCACGTTACGATCCCCGACGACGTCGCGCCGAGCGGACGGCCCGCCTACTCGAAGGGTCTGCTCGACGTCGCCAGCGATCGCGCGCGGACGAACGTCGAAGCGCTCGACCCGCTCGTCCGGGACGACTGGGCGGTCGCGTTCGTCGAACCCTCCGACGCGGTGATGTTCCAGGACGAGTATCTCGATCTGCTCCCCGACAGCGCGGCGGCGACGCGTGTTTCCGAGAGCGCATATGGCGTGCTCGAATACCTCGATCGGTTCCGACTCGACGACCGGGTCGATTTCACCGCACCCGACACGTCGCTCACCTACCACGGCCATTGCAACCAGAAGGCGCTCGCGAAGGACCACCATGCGGTTGGCGTCCTGCGACGAGCAGGCTACGACGTCGATCCGCTGGAGTCGGGCTGCTGTGGAATGGCCGGCTCCTTTGGCTATGAGGCCGAACACTACGAACTCTCACAGACGATCGGGAACATCCTCTTCGATCAGGTCGACGCGAGCGACGGCGATCGAGTGGTCGCACCTGGCACCTCCTGTCGTACTCAGATCGGCGACCGATCCGACGAATCGCGACCACGTCACCCGATCGAGGCAGCCGCGGTAGCTCTCGTTCGCTGACAGGACCTCGGAACCCCGATGCTGCTCGGTCGCTCTGACAGCAGGCAGGAGGGTCCGTGATCCCGAGACTCACCGCCGCGCGTTCGAGTCCTCGTTACCGAGCGCTTGCTTCAGGAACGACATCCAGCGCTTTCGGTCGGCGGCCTCGTTCGCGTCGGCCTCACGCTCGATGTCGGTGGTCCCGAGATCAGAGAGTGCGTTCAGCGCGCGATCGATGCCGACGATGCTCTCAACCAGCCGCTCGCCCTCTTCGCGCGGGATGTCGGCGTCTTCGAGGCGCTGCTTGCGCTGGAGGCGCTCGCGCCGGAGGTTCTTCTTCGCCTGCTCGACGCGCTCGCGCTCGTTCGCCGGCACTGACTCACGTGATCGTGTTTCGAAAACGAACTCCCGAAGCGCGAGCCGGTCACCCTGGATGTCGATCGTTTCGGGGATCGACGCGCCAACGGTCGCGCCCTCGCGTTCGACTCGCGCGAGGAGCTGTTTTCGCTCGTACGGCTTCACGCTGGACACTCGGTGTTGCCGGGCTTTCACTCCGTCGGGTGCGTTTGACCGGCGGCAGCACTCGAACGCGCCGCGACCGTTCGGCAGTCCCGTTTCGCTCTTCGGAACCCAACCGATTTTAGCCGGCGTCACTAACCCACAGTAAATGGCGACGTGCGACCAGTGTGGTCGGAGCGAGAACATGCCGTATCACTGCCGACACTGCGGTGGCACCTACTGCGGCGAGCACCGCCTCCCCGAGAATCACGGCTGTTCGGGGCTCGACGACTGGAACGATCCATCGGGGATCTTCGACAGCGGCTTCGACGACAGCGTCGACAACCCCGGCAGCCAGACGTCGTCGGAGCGGTTGTCCGGCGTCCTCGATACCGGCGTCGGCGGACCGCTCGGGTTCTTCCGTGGGAACATGACGTTCGTGTTCCTCGGACTGATGTTCATCACGTTCGGGTTGCAGTTCATCTTGTTCCCGTTGTTCGGGATTCCGATCAATTCTCAGCTCTGGAACGCGGCGTTCGTCATCTCACCGATCCATCCGGAGTACGTCTGGACGTGGGTCACGTCGATCTTCGCCCACGGTGGGCTCTGGCATCTCCTCGTCAACGCCATCGTGATCTACTTCTTCGGCCAACTGGTCGAGGAGTACGTCGGCTCGCGGGATTTCGCCCTGCTCTTCATCGGGAGCGGTGTGCTCGCTGGCCTCGCCCAGATGGGGGTCGGGATCGTGCAGAACGACCCCACGGGTGCGCTCGGCGCGAGCGGCGCGGCCCTCGCCATCCTCGGTGTACTCACGGTGTTGAACCCCGATCTCCGGGTCTATCTCTACTTCTTCATTCCCGTCCCGATCTGGCTGCTCACCGTGGGGTACGCCGCGGTCTCGGTCTCGGGGGCACTCGGCGTCCCGATCCTCCCCGGCGTCGCCAACGTCGCTCACCTCGCTGGGCTCGTCATCGGGCTCGTCTACGGTCAGCACGTCAAGGGTCGGGTGAACGCACGGAACCGCCTCCAGTTCGGCGGCGGCCGCGGCGGTGGCGGGATGGGTGGCCGCGGGCGCGGCCCGTTCTGACGCATGGAGCCCGCTCGCCCCGCGTTCGTTCCCGATCCGTCGGCCTCGCGTGAGACGATGGAAACGCTTCAGCGCGAGATCGCTGCCACCGCGACCTTTTCCGACGATTTCGGATTCGATCCGGCAGCAGTGTCGACCGCCGACACACACACCCTCGATGCGATCACTGACGATCGAACGGCCACGAGCCCGTCGCATGACGACCAACCGATCGTCGTCGGCGTCGATCAGGCCTTCCTCGACGATCGGGCGGTCGGAGCGATCGTCGCCTTCCGTGGTGGGGAGGTGATCGAACGCGCCCACGCCGTCGTCGATCTCGAATTTCCGTACGTGCCCGGCCTCCTCTCCTTCCGGGAGGCCGGCGCGATCCTCGCGGCGTTCGAGCGTCTCGATGTCGAGCCAGATCTCGCGGTGTTCGACGGCAGTGGTCGGATTCACTACCGCGAGGCCGGTCTTGCGACTCACATGGGCGTCACGCTCGATCTGCCGGCTGTCGGGGTCGCCAAAGGATTGCTCTGTGGCGCGCCCCAGCGATCGCTCGACGATCTTTCTGAAGGAACCCGCGTCGCCATCACGGCCGACGACAGCGTCGAGACAGCGGACGACACCGACACCGTCATCGGCTACGCGCTCCAGACCCGCCAGTACGACTCCGGAAACCGATACATCAACCCAGTGTACGTGAGTGCAGGCCACCGTGTCGGCAGCGAAACGGCTGCTGATCTCGTCGAACGGCTCTGTAATGGGTACAAGCTCCCCGAACCGACGCGACTCGCCGACAGCTATGCCGACGAGGTGAAGCGCGATCACGACGACTGACGTTTCGATCGCCGTGCTGTGACGCACGATCGTGGCGACGAACGGCGGAAGTTAACTACCCGGCCCGAGAGTGCGGAGATATGACCGCGAAGACCGCGCTGATCACCGGCTGTTCGTCGGGTATCGGTCGCGCAACTGCGGAAGCCTTCCGCGACGAGGAGTGGACGGTGTACGCGACCGCCCGCGACGAGGACGATCTGTCGGCGCTCGACGACGCCAGTTGTGAGACCGCAGCGCTCGATGTCACCGACGACCAGGCGGTAACGGCCGTCGTCGAGCGAGTTATCGACGACACTGGTCGCATCGACTGCCTCGTGAACAACGCTGGCTACGGGCAGTTCGGCCCGATCGAAGACGTGCCGATCGGCCTCGTCCACGACCAGTTCGACGCCAACGTCTACGGTCCACACCGACTGACTCGCGCCATCCTGCCGCACATGCGCGATCGCGGTACGGGAACCATCGTGAACGTCTCCAGCACCGCCGGCCGGTTTGCCACGCCCGCCAAGGGCGTCTACGCGGGCTCGAAGTTCGCGCTCGAAGCTATGACCGACGCGCTCCGCACGGAGGTCGCGGACTACGGGATCGACGTCGCGGTCGTCGCACCGGGTCCAGTGAACACCGACTTCGAGGACCGCGCCGAGGACGAACTCGCCGGCCTCGAACGGTCGGGCGCGTACGAGACGTTCTACGATCTCCTTGACGATTCGCGCACCGTCGTCGAGGGCGGCGTCGGCACCGTCTCGCCCGTCGAGGTCGCTGAGGCCATCGTCGATGCGGCAGTCTCGCCGAACCCACCCGCGCGCTACCCCGTCGGGCCGCTCGCGAGTCTCGCCGAGTACGCCCGTTTCCTCCCCGCCGGTGTCCGGAACCGGCTCTACAGCCTCGCCCGTCGCGTGGTGTGATTCCGGGAACGATCGAGCAGCGCTCGTTCGCGGTTCGATTACCGACACCACCGCTCCGTACAGCCCACATACCTCCCCAACCGATTCGTTTGTTCCGCTCGCTTTGCTCACTCCACTCACTCATCCCTCGCACGGAAGTTGCGCGCCGATAAACGGCGTTTGCCCACGGGCGGCGCGAGGCGGCTTCGCCGCCTCGAATGCGCGGCGCGTAGCGCCGCGCATGGCCCGTTCGCACGGCCAGCGGGACGGCGAGCCGTCCCGCTCGGCGCAGCCGCGCGCCACAGCATCTCAAAACTCGATCGGCACAGTCACTCGAAAAAGTCGGCCAGCCGTCGGGCCGCATCCACGACATCGGGTGTGACGAGCGCAAACCGGAACCAGTCGGCGCGGGTCTCGCCGAACGTCTCGCCCGGCATCCCGGCCACGCCGGCCTCGTCGATCAGCCGCTCGGCGTTCGCCATCGTGCCTGGGAATCCCGAAAATCGTGCCATCACGTAGAACGCGCCGTCTGGAGTGGAGTACTCCGCTCCAGCGTCGTCGAGCGCGTCGGTGAACGTCGCGACCCGCTCTTCGAGCCGGTCGCGATTCGCGGCGTAGTACTCGCGATCGGTCGAACGCAGCGCTTTGAGGACGGCGTACTGAGCCGGCCGACTGCCGGTGACGTTCGCGAGCATGTGTCGCGTGCGCGCCGCGTCCCGCAGCGCCGGCGGGAAGATCCCGTAGCCTACCCGAAACCCCGTGATCGCCATCGACTTCGAGAAGGAGTTCGTCACGACTCGGTGGGCGGAGTCGACACCGAGCGCGCTCGCGAACTTGCCCGAGTAATCGAAGTGGTCGTACACCTCGTCGCTCACGAGCACCGCACCGCAGTCTTCGGCGATCCCGACGAGCTCGGCCATCGTGTCCTCGGGGTAGACCGCGCCGGTCGGGTTGTTCGGCGTGTTGACGACGATCGCAGCAGTGTCCGAGCCGGCGCGCTCGCGGACCGCAGCGGGGTCGAGCCGGCCGTCGTCGGCGACCGGGACGTACCGCGGCGTGCCGCCGAGAAGCTTCGTCTTCCCGGGGTAGTAGGGGTAGACCGGATCAGTGAGCAGGACCTCTCGGCCCGCTTCGCGATCGAGCGCCGCCGCGAGTGCGAGGTGGTTCGCCTCGCCTGCGCCGTTCGTGACGACCACCGATTCGGGATCGACGTTCCGCCGGGCAGCGATCTCTTCGCGGAGTTCGGTCAACCCCTCGCTCGGTGGGTACTGGTAGTCCACCCCGCCGAGGTCGGCGTACTCGTGGAGCCCTTCGGTGATCCCGGCGGGTGCGTCCCAGTCGGGATTGCCGCTCACCATGTCGATCACGTCGCGATCGGCGGCCGCCGCGTACTGCATCACCCGGAAGAACTGCGGCGTCTCGTAGTCCATACCGTCGGTGTGGCCCGGCTCGTACTCGGTCTTTCGCCTCGGAGTGTCGGCTAGATGGGTTTGAATACACACCCGTAGTATCAACACTAGTACTGATTCATCGGAGACAAATCACGACGCAAATGAGAAACCGCAAGCCACACCCTCCCCAACCGATTCCTTCGCTCGGGCTTCGCCCTCACTCAGTCATCCCTCGCACGAGTCGCGCGTTTTCGACGCGCTCCCGCGCGCCACCACTTCTTCAGGGTACCTGACCACCGGCTTCTTACTCGATGGCCGCCATTGCTCGTGCATGACACGGGACCCGGACGAACCACCGATCGAGGAACGACTCGGCACCGCACTCCGGGAAACCGACGCGACGATCGCGGTCGCCGAATCCTGCACGGGCGGTCTCGTCGGCTCGCTGCTCACCGACGTACCGGGGTCGAGCGACTACTTCGACCGCTCGGTCGTGACGTACTCCTCGCGGGCCAAGCGCTCGCTGCTCGCCGTTCCGCGCGAGGAACTCGACGCCCACGGTGCAGTCAGCGCGCCGGTCGCCCGCGCGATGGCCCGCGGCGTGCGCGATACCGCCGACACGACGTGGGGCGTCGCCACGACTGGGATCGCCGGCCCCGACGGCGGCACCGACGAGAAACCCGTCGGCACGGTCCACATCGGGGTCGCCTATGCAGGCGAGTGGGAGAGCGGCGATTCGGCCGCAGCCACCGAACATCACGTCTTCGAGGGATCGCGCCGCGAGGTCAAGCGGAAAATCGCCCGGCGCGCGCTGACGGCAGTGCTCGAACGACTTGACGAGCGGCGGAACCGCCGCTCGAACGACACGGCTTAACCGCTGCCGGTCGTCGCGGCGCACGATGAACGGGATGAGTTGTTGGCGACGATGAGTAGGGAGGCGTCCGGACGATGAACAAGAAGGGGCACGTCATCAACGCGCTCGTCCTGAGCGTCGGACTCGCGTATCTCACTCACCCCACGGGCGACGCCACTACCGCGCGCGCGGTCGTCGGGTTCGCGGTCCCGGTGGTGCTCGGGGCGCTCGTCCCCGACGTCGACACCGCGTTCGGGAGCCACCGGAAGACGTTCCACAACCTCCCGACGCTCGGACTCTTCGTCGCGTATCCTCTCTACTTCGACAATCTCGAACTGGTGTGGATCGGCGTGGCGACCCACTACGTACTCGATCTGCTCGGGACGAAGCGGGGACTCGCGCTGCTGTACCCGCTCGACAGCACCGAGTTCGATCTCCCCGTGGGAGTCCGGGTGGAGAGTCGGTACGCGACCCTCGTGGTCCTCCTCATCACGGGCGTCGAGATCGCCGTCGCCGCGGTGCTCGCAGCCGACACTCCCCGACAGCTTCTCACCGACGGCCTGCGCGCGGCCGGCCTGTTCTGACGGCGGTTCGCCAATCCCTCGACGGCGCACCGACCGGCGATCGCCCGGGATGGAACAGAACAGGTATGGGCCACGCGCCAGTCGTCCCGACAGAGTGATGGGTTCATCGAAACACGCTGTGGTCGTCGCCTGCCTCGTCCTCGCGGCGTCGGTCGTGGGTGTCACCGGCGTTGCACCCGTCGGCACCGCGAACGCCCAGTCCGGGGGCGGCCCGATCCCGATCGATTCCTGCCGGACGATCGCCGACGACGGCAGCTACGTTCTCACTGAAAACGTCACGAACAGCTCAGCCGACACCTGCATCCAGATCCTGTCGAGCGACGTCGTCTTCGATGGCGGTGGTCACACGATCGACGCCGGGCCGAACGCGACCCCGAACGCCACCAACGGCTCGAACGGAACGGCAAGCGTCGGCGTCCGAGTCAACAACTCGCTCACGACGACCGCGAACGTCACCGTCCGCAACGTGACGACGACCGACTGGACGTCCGGGGTCGCTTATCGTGACGTGAACGGCGGGTCCATCCAGGACGTCAACGCGAGCGCGAACGCCCGCAACGGGATCCAGCTCGTGGGATCGGACGACACACGACTCGAAAGCGTCACCGCGGTCAACAACAGCCGATGGAGCCTCTACACCGCGGGCAACGCCACGAACACCCGAGCGACGAACCTCACGACCCGCTCGGCGACGGTCTCGTTCACCGCGAGCGACGTCGCGCTCACGGGTGTTTCCAACCCGCCGCTCGGCACGGAAAACCGGACGAATGTCGGGCAGTTCGTCGGAGCGGTTGCCACCGCGCCGAACGCCTCGCTCGAGCTCACCGTTCCGTACACCGACGAGACCGTTACCAACGCGAACATCACTGAGCGATCGATCCGACTGTGGACCTACGACGGCACCTGGCAGCAGGTTCCCGGCGTGAACTACGTCAACCTCACCAGCAATCGCGTCGTGGCGACCGTCCCATCTCCGGAGAACGCGTCGGTCCTCGCGCCGCTGGGCAAGACAGCGACCCCGACGCCGACACCAACGCCGACGGCGACCGCGACGCCGACGCCAACAGCAACAGAGACGGCGATCACCACAGCGACCCCGACGACGGGTGACAGTGGTGAATCGGGCGGAACGACCGCAGCGAACGGGACCGCCAACGAATCCGGCGGCAACAGCGGTGCGTTCGGCCCTGGATTCGGAACGATCGCCGCCATCGCCGCTCTCTTCGGAGCCGCCGTCCTCGCGCTTCGCCGCCGCTGAAACGGATCGTTTCGCTGGCCACATCACCGACGGGTCCCGACGATCAGTAAACGGACAGTTCGTCGAACCGACCGTCGTAGTGCTCGTGGTGCGGATGGGTCGCCGTTCGGCCGGGGAGGACGAGCCGATCGAACTTCCCCCACGAGTTCTCGTAGCCGAGATGGGCGAACTCCGCCGCCCGCCTGGCGCGGTGAATCGCGCCGCGTCGCCGCTGGACCCAGCGTGGCGCGTCTTCCGTAAACGCCGCCACGAGGTCGGCCTCGGTCTCGATCGACTCGTCGAACGCCGTCCAGACCTCGCCGATGGTCCCGCGGCGATGAGCGTACGATGAACCGAAGGCGGAGAGGCCGAACCGATCGGCGATCTCGCGTGCCCGGCGGGCGTGGTGCGGCCAGTATTTCGCGTTGTCGACCTCGACGGCGTCGATGGTTGCACGGTGTCGACCGATGGCGGCCGCGTCGAAGCCCACGTTCAAGAACTCGGGATGGGGAACCAACACCGCCGCGTTCTGGCGACGGAGTTCAGCCATCGTTCCATCCAGCGTGAGGAAGTCGGGCACCGGATCGGAAAGGCCGATCGCGAGCACGTGCTGGCGATCACGCCACGATCCGGTGAACAGTTCGCGTCCCGGCACCACCAGCAGATCGTCGTCGGAGAACGCGCGGGCTCTGGCCCGAATCTCGGGTAGACGGGTAAAATGCGGCGCGTACACCACGGCATCGAGGCCGTAGCGCTTGGCCCGGCGGACCACTCGCTGATCGAGGACTTTGACGTGGACGTCGATGCGGGACTCGCTCACGGCTGACCTACAGTACCGATTCTCGCAGACGGCGGTTAACTCGTTCGACCTGTGGTCGTGAGCCACCCGGACCATCGCCGATCAACCACATCCATGAACTCTCGCGAGACAGTTCCGAAAGCGGACAACGGGTCAGCCTACGTGGTTACGCCGGCGAAGCGAGTGGAAAAATTAGAAGAACGTGCTAGCGTTCTTCGGAGTTCACTCACAGTAGCTTCGCTGCCGTTCGGGTGCTAGATAGCGAGGAGCGCTTCGCTACGCTCAGCGCTCCTCGCTATCTAGCACCCGAATCTGGTCGCCACGGACGGTGACGGGGATCGGCACCGTCGCCTCGTAAAGTTCGACCGTCACCTGATCCTTGCCCTCGTCGATGCGCTGGACCTGAGCCTTCTCGCCCTTGAACGGGCCGGCGATGAGCTCGACGATGTCGCTCTCGGCGATCCCCTCGACATCGGGTTTCGGCGAGAGGAAGTGTTCGACCTCCGCGATCGAGGACTCGCCCGGCACGAGATTTCTGGCGTGGGGGATCTCGTCGAGCACGCGTTCGAGGATCGCGTGGTCGTCGGCCTCGACCATCACGTAGCTCGTGAGCGAGTCGGGCGCGAGCGCGGCGTGGATGTCGTTTTCCTCGCGGTTCATGATCATGTCCGCCACCGTACGCTCCTGGCTCGCGGTGGTCTTCACGGCGTACACGCTCATCTCAGAGCCCTCCCGGCACGAACCCCATCACGAAGGCGATCAAGAATCCGAGGATGCCCACAAGGACGATCCCCGCACCCGCGATGAGTGCGATCTGTGAGAACTCCTCCCAGTCGGGCGTACTGGCGAGCTTCAACACTCGCGTATAGCTCGAAAGGTCGTATTTGATGTCCATGTTGGCGGCTGTAGCGTTCCGACGGGTTTCTATGTGTTGTTTCGACTGGCGATCGCCGTCGCGTTACTCCACGTAGTCGATGTCGTTGTCGACCCGACCGGTTTCGTCGGCGAGGTCGGACTGGCCGTAGATCTGGGGCGACTCGACACCCGTAACCACGATCATGGTCTCCATCGTGCCGCTGAAGCTCTCGTCGACCGACGCGCCCCAGATGATCCGGGCGTCGGGATCGATCCGGTCGTAGATCTCCTCGACGACGCCCTCTGCCTCTTCGATACTCATGTCTGGACCGCCGACCACGTTGACCAGCGCGGAACTCGCGCCCTTGAACTCCACGTCCAGCAGCGGCGAGCGCAGCGCCGACTGGATCGAGTCGCGGGCCTTGTTCTCCGAGTCGGACTCGCCGAGCCCGATCATCGCGACGCCGCCGTTCTCCATCACGGTGCGCACGTCGGCGAAGTCGACGTTCACGAGGCCGGGCTTGGTGATGAGTTCGGTCATCCCCTTGACCGACCGCATCAGTACGCGGTCGCAGATGGTGAACGCGTCCTGGAGCGGGAGATTCGGCGCGTACTCGAGCAACCGGTCGTTCGGGACGACGATCACGGTATCGGAGACCGCACGCAGCCGTTCGAGACCCGCGTCGGCGTTCGATCGCCGGCGCTCGCCCTCCGCAGTGAACGGGATCGTGGCGATCGCGATTGTGAGCGCGCCCGCCTCCTGGGCGGCCTGGGCGACCACCGGGGCCGCGCCGGTACCGGTGCCGCCGCCGAGGCCCGCCGTCACGAACACCATGTCCGAACCATCGATCGATTCCCGGATGTCGTCCAGGGTCTCGCGGGCGGCCTCCTCGCCGATCTTCGGTACCGAGCCCGCGCCGCGCCCGCCGGTGCGCTCGCGGCCCATCAAGATCTTGGTGTCGGCCTGGACCTGTTCGACGAGATGCTGAGCGTCGGTGTTGGCGGCGACCAGCTTCGCACCGTGGATCCCCTCCTTGTCCATTCGGGTGACGGTGTTCGAGCCCGCGCCGCCACAGCCCACCACCGTGATCTGGGTCTTGAGATCGTCGACGACTCCGGCGAGTTCCTCGTTGGTCATCGTCCCCTTTTCGCGCTCGCCGGCCGGCGTCTCGTGGCCGTCACGCTCGTCGCCCGCTTGACTCTCGTCGATGGCATCCTCGATGATCGAATCCATTTATGACCGCATGACGCACGGCGGCTATTTATCTTTCCCCTTCTGTTCGAGGTGTGTCATTGTCCTCGTCGAGCGGAAATCGTCGCTCGCGACGTTCGTGGACCGTCTCGGGCTCGATCGTCCGGCCGTCGACCGTGACTGCCTCCCCGTCGGCGAGTCGGCCGAACGCCGGCCCCTCTGACACACCCGCGTCGCGTGCCGCCGTGGGGTCGAACGCCGTTTCACGCGCTATCAGCGCGTCGTCACGGCGTTCGACGGTCTCGTACTCCTCGTCGAGAACGTCGGCGAACGCGTCGACGATCTCGGCGAGGTCGTCAGTCTCTCGAAGGACGACCTCGCCAGCGAGCCGCGAACCGCCGTGATCGGTGTCGAACGCGATCGTGCGACGCTCGACCGCTGCACGCGTCGCTGCGGCGTCGATCCCCTCGGCTTCGGCGAGGAGCGCCGCCGGGAGCGAGACGGTCGTGATCCCGTTGATCGCCTTGCCGGCCTCGTGAGCGCGGTCGCCGAATCGGAGTCCAGCGTCGACTGATCCGATCGCGCACTCGACCTGTGCGACGAGGTCGAGGGAGACACCCGCGGTCTCGCGGAGCCATGTCTCGGTCACGACCCGATACCCGAGATCGTCGATCGCGTCCGTCAGCGTGGGTCGGTCGCCCTCGACGAGCGCGCGGGTCGCGCCGCTTCGCTCGAACGCTTGCCGGAGGACGTCACGGTTTTCGCTCGGATCACCCATCGCGTCGAGCGCCCAGTCAACGCCGATGTGTCCCACTGCCCAGTCGGTCTCGCGCACCACACGCCCGAATCGGGGGACGTAGTGGCCGCCACCGAACCCCACCACCTGGCGATCGCGATACGGCCCGATCCCCCGCAGATCGAGGATAGCGCGCGCGACCGCTCGTGCGCCGTCGGGGTCGTCCCACTCCGTTTCGCCACTCCCTAGTTCGACGAACATCGAGGGCGCGCCGACGTCGGAGGGGCCGTGGTGAGTGCCCTCCATTCCGACGTCGTACCCCGATGGCGCGTGTTCGCGGAGCGCATTGAGCACTCGGGCTTGGGCGTTCGGGCAGGCTGTGGCGAGTTCGCCGTCCGCACCACCGTGTTCGGCGGGACCGAAGTTGCCGGTGTGGTGGGCGGTCAGGAGCGGTCCGGTGTCACCGGCGTGTTTCGAGGCGAACACCACGAACTCGGGAGCGGCGAAGACGTCGGCCACGCCCTCGAGATCGAGGTGGAGATCGTCGAGCGAACGGAGTTCGAACCCTGGTGTGCGGTGGACGGTGCCGCCGCCCTCGCTGTCGGAGCGGGCATCGTCCACGACTCGTTCCCAGTCAGTGAGTTCGAGCAGGTGGTCGCCGATGTGGACCGACGCCGGGTCGGCGCGGCTGACGACGATACCGATCATACTGAGACGCGACGGGCGAGCGAGTAAACCCGTTCGTTTCGGTTTTCAGTCGGCCCGTTCCGGCTGGGTTCTTTCCGGTCCGACGGCCTCCCGAGCGGTCGTGGTCGTCCGTCCGAGGAGGTCGGCCAGCGCGTCGCGGCGGGCATAGAACAGCGCCGCGCCGAGAACGAGGTATATCGCCGTGTAGACGTAAAGGACGTTGATGCTCAGTGCGGTCGCCTGCGGTTCGGGGACTGTCTGGATGATGGCGAACTCGATACCGACCTGCGAGACGAACAGGACGAGCAGGCCGACCGCCTCGCGCATGCTAATCTCGAAGTTGGTCAGGAGCGCGATCGCGAAGAGACTCTGGGCGGCGGTGATCCAGATTTCGGCCATCTGTTTCTCGTCGAACGGCAGTCCCCCGAGGTGGCCGGCTGCGATGGAATAGACCACCGCGAGGGTACCGATGAGCAGGGTCCACTGGTTGAGTTTCGAGGAGATGAGCGCGTTGAACCCCGCGGTCGAGCGTGCCTTGTTCACGAGGTAGGCGACGACGATGAGTTCCGGACTCTCGCTTGCGAGCGGTGCGAGCCACTGAATCATGAAGAACTCGGGGATACCGTACTGGAGACCCAGCTGTTCGAGACCGACGGCGAACGGTTCGACGGCGATGAAGATCAGGACGCCCGAATAGGTGAAGAGCGCGAGAACGCTGGCGATGCGCGGTCCCTTCGACCACGACTGGAGATAGGCGGGCACGCCGACGTGTTCTTCGCCTTCTTCGACATCGCCGCGGATGATGATAGCGATATAGAGGACGTAAAGCCCAACGAGGACGAGCGTATCGAGCAACCCGATACCGCCGATCGGGCCGTTGCCGCTGAACGTCGTTCCACTCAACGGGACGACGAAAGCAAAGAGGGTCGCCGCGAGCAGGAAGGAGATTTCGAGCGCGAGGTCACGATCGAGCGTGACGGCGCTTTTCAGGAACCCCGAACGGTGATCGACGGCGGGATCGTCGGCGTGCCGCGCCCGATACACAGTAAAGAGAGCGATGCCGGCCCAGCCGAGACCGATGAGAATGCGGTTCGCGCCGGTCATGTTGGCGACCGCGAGGTTGGCGTTGGCCATGCCCTGTGCGGTCCCCTCGAACGCACCGGCGTTCCACGCATAGAGCGCGTCGACGGCGTACTCCGGCGCGACGGCGAGAACTGCCAGCACCGCGATGGCGAACGCGCGTGGCACGTCCTTCTCTGCGGTCTCGGCCCCCCACGCGAGCAGGAAGGCGGCCCCGAGAACGGCCAGTCCGGCGACGACGACCGCCGTTCCCGGGGCGATGTTCTCGCCCGGGTGGATGGTCATGTACCCGCCGTAAGAGATGAACGTCGCCACGAACGGCACCGTCAGCAACAGCGCTGCGGCGACGGCAGCAAGTGGATGGCGAAAACGGTCGAGCATTACCGGAAATCGCGAGGGGAGCATACCTATCTCTTTTGCTGTCGCGTGCAGCACCGGCGTTCGTCGACCGGCCCGCTTATCGCTCCGGCTCACGACGATCGCCCATGCAGGTGTTCGGGCTGGTCGGCAATCCCGTCGGTCACTCGCTGTCGCCGCCGATGCACGAGGCGGCCTACGAAGAGTGCGGGATCGACGCGCGGTACGTCACGTTCGAACCCGATCCCGACGATCTCGAAGCGGCCATCGAGGGCGCACACGCTCTCGGTATTTGTGGCCTGAACGTCACGATCCCGTTCAAACAGGGCGTCCTCGATCTCGTCGAGCCCGACGACCTCGCGGCGCGGATCGGTGCGGTCAACACCATCGATTTCGGCGACGCTGACGACCGGGCGTCGGTGCCAACGGGTCACAACACCGACGCCGAGGGTGTCAGACGGGCGTTCGGACATCATGACGTGTCACTCGACGGACGAGCGGTCGTCGTCGGGGCAGGTGGGGCGGGCCGTGCAGCAGCGTTCGCGCTCGCCGATGCAGGCATGTCGGTCGCGATCGCTAACCGTACAGTGGAACGCGCGGACGAACTCGCAGACGAGATCGACGGTGCGAACGGACACGGACTCGACGCGCTCGAACGAGTCGTCGCCAACGCCGACGTGGTGGTGAACGCCACGAGCGTCGGGATGGAGGCGAACGAAACGCCGGTCCCTGCCGAGGCGCTTCACGCCGATCTCGCCGTCCTCGATGCGGTGTACTCGCCGATCGAGACCCGACTGCTCCGAAACGCTGCGGCGGTTGGCGCGACGACGATCGACGGCGGGTGGATGCTGCTGTATCAGGGCGTTGCGGCGTTCGAGCGGTGGACCGGCCAGGATGCGCCGATCGACGTCATGAACGAAGCGCTTCGGGCACGTATTTAAGTCCGGGGGGAGACAATCCCGATCCATGACGCTGCTGGATACCATCAAGTCGATGCTCGGCATCGATGACCGAGATTCGGGCGACGACCGATCGAGCGACGACCGTGGCGGTGTGACGGTCGAACGCGAACCGGACGATCGTAGTTCGGGGACAGCCCCGGAGACGGGTTCGGAGGACGCGGTCAAGGGGACGGAGACGAGCGAAACGGATCGCGACACGGACGAGCCGGCTGCCGCCGGGACCGACGCCGCGGGATCGACCGAATCGATGGTCGACGAGGACGCGGAAGGTGGGGCGGAACCGGGCGAAGTGACCGGACCGACGACCGGCGACGCCGAGCCATCCGAGCCCGCAGTCGAGACCACCTCAACCGAGGACGCCGACGAGGACGAAACCGTCAGCGACACGGGCGATGCGGTCGACGACGCCGACGAAAGCGTCGCGGCCGGCAGCGATGCGACGGGCTCGACCGGATCGATCACCGAGGAGACGAACGAATCGATCTCGGCGGCCGAAGATGCCGAGGCTGCGGGACCGACCGACGAGGAGCCGGGCGACACCGCCGAACACGACGTGGACGTGCTCAAGGGCATCGGACCATCCTACGCCGAACAGCTCGAATCCGCCGGCGTCGAGACCGTCGCCGATCTCGCCGACGCCGACTCGGCGGACCTCGCTGAGGAAACCGACATCTCCACGAGCCGGATCGATCGCTGGACCGAGCGCGCGAAGGCTCGACGGCAGTAATCCGCGTGCGAATGGACACGGCAGGTGCTATCGATATCGGAACGCGACTCGCTCCGATATGGGCTGCGTCCGCCACCGCAGCCGACGCTGTGTTCGACAGCCGCAGTGGGGACCGATGAAGTACCACGTCGACGGCGACCTCGTGTCGGCCGACGAGGCGAGCGTGAGCGTTCGCGATCGAGGGTTTCGCTACGGTGACGCCGCGTTCGAGACGCTTCGTTCCTACAACAGGTCGATCTTCGAGTGGGACGCCCACGAGGCGCGACTCCGCCGAACTGCCGAACAGTTGGGATTCGCCGACGCGGTGCCCAACGACCTTCGAGAGCGCGTTCGGGCGACGCTCGCCGCGAACGATTGCGACGAGGCGTACGTCCGACTCTCCGTGACGCGCGGGGCCGGAGCGGGACGACTCACGCCCCCGCCCGACATCGACCCCACGGTCGTGATCATCGTCGAGGAACTCCCGCGGGGCGGTCTCAGTGGCGAATCGGTGTGGGACGGCCCGGCGACGGTTCAGACTGTGAAGACCCGTGCGGTGCCGGACGCGGCGGTGCCGAGCGACGCCAAGACCCACAACTATCTCAACGGAATCCTCGCACGGCTCGAACTCCAGCGAGCGGCGAACGAGGAGTACCGTGCGGACGAGGCACTGTTGCGGGACGACGAGGGGCATCTCATGGAAGGAGCGACGAGCAACGTCTTCTTCGTCGACGACGGGACGCTCAAGACGCCCAGCACCGACGGGCCGTTACTGGACGGGATCACGCGGTCCGTCGTGCTCGACCTCGCTGCCGACGAGGAGTTTCCTGTCGAGACTGGCCGGTACACAACCACCGACGTACGGGAGGCCGACGAGGCGTTTCTCACCAACACGACGTGGGAACTCCGACCGATCGCGCGCGCCGACGGGGTCGCGGTCGGCGGCGGGCCGGTGACGCGGCTGTTGGCGAGGCTGTTCGACGAGCGGGTCGAGCGTCGACAGTACGAGTGATTCGAGCCGCGTGCGGCCGCACGACCGGCATAGACAGCACGCCGGATCGTCAGCCATCTCAGTTCGTGGTAGTGCTCAGTTGTGAGTCGTCGCTGAGTTCATCGAACAGATCCACCACACGCTGGTGAATGTCGTCTCGAATCGAACGCACCGTGTCGATGTCCTCTCCATGAGGATCGAGAAGGTTCCAGTCGCGGATGTCAACCGTTGAATCCTCCTTATCAATCTCAAGCGTCGAACAGCCCATCGTCGCCACGTAATCGCACGACTGGAGTTCCTCGCTCGTGATTTCGCGCGGCGTCCGCTCCGAGAGATCGAATCCTTCCTCGCGCATGACTTCGATGACCCCCTCGTGAACGTGGTCCGCTGGGCGGGTACCTCCAGTGAGAATCTCGACGGCGTCGTCGAGATCTCGGCGTTGGCGTTCGTACTCGGCGAATGCGGTCGCCATCTGCGAGCGGCCAGCGTTCTGGACGCACATGAACGCGAGTCGGATCGTGTCAGTGGAATCGGTAGTGGTGGACATTGGTTTTGGTTCGTGTGGTGGTTAGTCGTCAGTTGTTGGCTCCGAAGCGGATGCGTCGAAACTGCCCGTTCCAGCCCCACCCCAGTCGAGGTTGCGCTGGAAGTAGAGTGCAACGTTGACCAGCGCGAGCAGGACGGGCACCTCGATGAGCGGGCCAACGACGGTCGTGAAGGCGACGCCGGAGCCGACGCCGAACACCGCGACTGCGACCGCGATGGCGAGCTCGAAGTTGTTCGATGCCGCTGTGAATCCGATTGCGGTCGTCGTCGAGTAGTCCGCACCGATGCCCTTCCCCATGCCGAAGCTCACGAAGAACATCACCACGAAGTAGATCGTCAGCGGCACGGCGATCAACAGGACATCTGCGGGTGCAGCGATGATGTTCTCGCCTTGCGTGGCGAACATCACAATCACGGTGAACAGTAACGCGACCAGCGTCAGCGGGTCGATTTTCGGGATGAGCTCCTCGTCATACCACTCCTCGCCCTTGGTGTGGGTGCCGACGTAGCGAGTGAGAAAGCCGCCGACGAAAGGAATGCCGAGAAAGACCACGATCGCTTGAAACACCTGCATCGGCGTGATATCGAAGGTCGTGATGCCGGCAACGAGCGAGTCCATTCCCAGCAGCGGCGGCAGGAACAACCCAAAGAACCAGACGTAGACGCCGTAGGTAACGATCTGGAAGAGGCTGTTGAACGCCACTAGTCCGGTAACGTATTCGGGAGAGCCTTCGGCGAGTTCGTTCCAGACGAGCACCATTGCGATACACCGGGCCATCCCAATGAAGACGAGTCCGAGGAAGAACTCGGGGCGCGCCGGTAGGCCCGGAACGAGTCCGCTGAAGAAGACGACCGCCAGTCCGAACATCAGCGTCGGGCCGATGAGCCAGTTCTGGATGAGGCTCAGCCCGAGTACGCGCCAGTTGCTGAACACCGTTCGGAGCTGCGAGTAGTCCGCCTTCGCCAGCGGCGGGTACATCATCACTATGAGGCCGATCTCTACGAGGTGGAGGTTCTGAATCGGTTCAGTCACCGATGGGGCGATATAGCCCAATCCCACCCCAATAGCCATCGCGCCGAAAATCCAGACGGTGAGATACTTGTCGAGAAAGTCCATCGAGCGCGGGTCACCACACTGCGGACACGAGCAGTCCGGGCCGTGCTCGTGAGCATCGACGCTACTCATCGCTCACGCTCCCTTCAAGGACTGTCACAAGGGCGATGGCACGGTTGGTAGCTTGGTACTTCTTCCAGCGTCCGTCCTTGCGTCCGGTCACGAGCCCCGCGTCGACGAGTGCCGAGAGCGCGTGACTGAGCCCGCTCTCGCTCACGTCGACGACGGCCTGAAGCTCACAAACACAGAGTTCCTCCTCGGCTGCTACGAGCACGCGAACGAGCGTGTAGCGCGTCTCGTTGGCGAGCGCAGCGAGCACGTCGAGCTCGACGTCGACCTGCTCCGGGCCGAGTGCCGCTTCGAGCGTGCCGAGTTCGTCGAGTCGCCGCTCGACGTCCTCGTCTCGACACTCCCCGAGTTCGTCTTCGAGGTATCGCTGAAGTCGTTCGGTCGCTTGCGCCATGGAAATTCAGTTGACTACTGACTCAATTAACTGTTCCGATATCAAAACGGGTGATACCCTAATTTTGTATATTTCTGCCTCTGAATTGCTTATCTGGGTGCGGGCGAAAGGGTTTTTAATTGAGAGAGTGCTAAATCAGAACGTGCAATCAGAGCAAGCCAACAGATCGATTCCGGACCGAGCGAGCGAAGCCAGCCGAAGGCAGCGCGCTGGGACGGAGTTCATCGGCGGCTACGGAACAACGACCGGCGACTCGGACCTCCGTTTCATCGAGGGGCAACTTCCCGAGCACGAGGGCCGGGTCGAAAGCGACAAATCGCCAGCCCAGCAGCTCAAACTCGTCTTACAGAACCTCGAAGCCACGCTGAATCAGCGCGGGCAGAGGATGGACGATGTGCTTCAGCTAACGCTGTATCTCACCGACATGGATGCCTACGAATCGGTCAACGATACCTACGAGAGATACTTCGAGGACACGCATCCGGCGCGCACGACCGTCGGAGCCTGCGAACTACTCGGTGGTGCCGCCGTCACCGTCGACGCGGTCGCCGCCCTCGAGTAGCACCGAACAGACTGCTACGGATACGAAGTCGGTTCCGGGCACTCGTGATCGAGACCATCAGAGCGGCGAAATCGATGTTGTTACGGTACTACTGGACGTGCAGATGGGGGGCTATTTGGCCAGTAGTGTATGTTAGAAGCAGAGATCGTTCTCTCCTCGCGCGGACGGATCGACTTCTCCGAGACCTGATGCCGCTCTCGGACCTCGATCGCGGCGCTCGCTTCACTCGATCCGAAAGAGCGGCTCCTCGATCGATTCACTCCGACACTCGGGACATCGCGAGGGACGGTTCGCGTGGTCGTCGAACCCCGAAAACCCGCAGTCGCGACACTCCGGTGGGGCGACGAGGAGCTGTTCGTCCTCGGCTTCGAGCGACTGGGCGATGTGCTCGACGTGTTCCAGCACCGCTTCGGTCGTGATCGCAAACTCCTCGGCCAGCATGCCAGGTGGTGCCGTTTCGCCACGGAGGAACTCCGCGATGCGTTGGCGCGTCGTCGCATCCTCGTCCGCTTCGCGCATACCCCACCTCCGAACGCGACTGATAAAAACGGTTCCCGGTTTTCTGGTTGGGGCGGTTCGCGGCCGGCGGCCGCGGTGCAGCGCGGTGGCGGTCCTGGTGGACCGAGGGCGAGGACGCGACCAGTGGGAGCGTTCGAGGGCTCGGGCGGTGCTGTACGGTAGCGGTTGCGGTGCGGAGAGGACCAGCCGCTGTACCGCGAGTGAACGAAGTGAGCGAGCGGGTAGTTTTTGATCCACATTTTTGCGAGGAGAGGTGGCCGACCACAGGGAGGCCACCCGACGAAGTAAAAAGGTGGGGCTCTATTCAGTCGGTGTCGTTTCGACCTCGCGGCCCTCCTCGACGGCGGTGGTAAGCGAGACGTTGAGGACCACCATGGCGACGACGCCGCCGATCACGGTGACGACGTTCTTCACGGCGTGATCGACGATGGCCGCGCCGAGCGCGACCGGGGTGGCGACGGGCGTGAGCCCGACAACGAGCAGGCTGAACGCGCCCTCGTAGAGCCCGATGCCGCCGGGCGAGAGCGGGAGCACCTTGGCAAGGTTGCCGACGCTCACGGCGAAGAAGCCGACCGCGACGAGCGTCGTGAGCGGGAGCGAGACGTCGAAGGCGGCGAACACCAACAACGCGGTCACGACGTCGAGCGTCCAGATCAGGAGGCTCGTCGCGCCGACGCGGGCAAACGCACGTCGGTCGTTCGCGACCGTCTGAATATCCCCGACGAAGCGTTCGATCACGCCCGCGACCCGATCGGCGTAGGCGTCGGTGCTGAAGCGGCGGACCCCGCGACGGACGAGGTTCCGATCGGAGCGCGCGCTGGCGACGATCACGCCGACCGCGACGATCGCGGCGAGACCGACGCCGCTGGCGACGAGGATGGCGGTCCGGCCGCTTTGGCTCCCGTCGGCGACGGTCGCACCGAGGCCAGCGAGGCTGGTGATCCCGGTTGCGGCGAGGCCCATCAGGACGACGCCGGCGAGCAGGGTGATCGTGAGGAGGTCGAACACGCGTTCGACTGCGAGCGAGGCGAAGCCCGTCGGATAGGGCACGCGCCGGCGAGTTTTGACCACGTATGCCCGGACAGCGTCGCCTGCCCTGGCGGGGAAGACCAGATTCCCCGTTTGGGAGATGAACACCGCACCCGTGAGGAAGCCGACGCCTTCAGTGAATCCCAACTCGTCGAGAATGTCGCGGTAGCGCGCGCCACGGACCGGCCACGAGAGCACGTAGATGAGTGCGGCCGCGGCGACGAGCGCGGGATCGGCCGCGCGCATCTCTTCGAGTACAGTCCCGACATCGAGATACTGGGTCATCAGCCCGATCGCGAGGATCGTGAGGAGGGTGCCGGCGACGAGCGTCACGCGCCGCGTGATCCGGGGCGCAACGGCGAGCTGCCACCACGTCCGCAAAATGGCGCTCCCCATTCCGAGCACGTCCCGAACGAAGTCAACGGTGGTATCACCCTTCGGTGTCCACGCGACCGGGAATTCCTCGACCCGGTAGCCCGCGCGCTGGGCGCGAACGAGGAGTTCGGTGTCCCAGAACCAGTGGTCGTCCTCCACGTCGTCGAGCAGCGTTTCGAGGACCGCACGATCGAACGCCTTGAACCCACACTGGTGATCGTGAACCGACGAGCGGAGGAACAGTCTGACGAGTCCGTTGTAGGTGCGACTCGGCACGTCGCGTTTCGCGGGGCGGTCGGCCTCGCTCGCCGTGAGCAATCGTGAACCGGTGGCGACGTCGGCCTCGCCCGAACGGACGCTCTCGACGAGCTCCTCCAAGTGGGTCATGTCCGTCGCGAGATCGGTGTCGAAGTAGACCAGGGTCTCGCCCCTCGCCGCGCGGAAGGCTCGCGTGAGCGCGCCGCCACGACCGAGCCGATCGTCGCTGTGGACGTGTCGTACCCGATCGTCCTCGCTGGCGAGTCTCGCGGCGATTTCGGGCGTGCGGTCGGTACAGCCGTCCTCGGCGACGAGCACCTCGAAGCTTCCCGCCGGCAGGAAGGATCCGAGCGCATCGAGGGTCGTTTCTACTGTGCCCTCGATCGTCGCAGCCTCGTCGTAGGCCGGCAGCACGACGCTCACGTCGACCCCGCGACTCATTGGCTCGACTGCGCCAGCCACGGACAAAGCCCTTCTGGGTCGTGGTTCAGCCGTCGATTTTCTCCGACAACCACGAGAAAAATCAGTCCGCGCCTTCGGGCGTGTGCGCCGTCGTGAACCCTGGGAGGTCGATCCCGAGCGTCGCCGCAGCCTCGTCGGTCGAATCGTACGGGCGGTTCACCACCAGACTGCCGGCGCGCTGGTCGCCGAGTCCTGGTAGTGCCGCGAGCTCGTCCATCGAAGCGCGGTTGAGATCGAGCGGCGTAGGCACCCCGGACACCGACCGGTAGCCGTGATCCGTGATCGCGACGTCGATCGTCCGACCGAGTTCGCGCTCGCCCGGCACCGCGACCAGCAGCGGGTACGTCCCGAGCTGGCGGCCGAACGTCCGGCCGTCCTGGTGGTATTCGAGGTGGACGTCTGGGAGAACGGTCCCAGGAGGCGCGACTCGCTGGAGCATCGGGTTGTCGATCTCCTCGCGCACCTCCCCTTTGTACTGTTTGAACAGCTTCTTGTGATCGTCGGCGATCTGCGCGCCGGTGTCACTCATCTCGGTCCCATCGAAGGCCATCACCTGGCGGATGTTGATCCGACGGAGCAGCAGCCCGGCGTCGTACACCCGCTGGAGGAACTGCTTGTTGAGTTCGTAGGTCTCCTCACGCTCGCCCTTCAGCCCGTGGAGCAGGTTGATCCCCGGAAGGAGTTTGGGGAGGCGGTCGACGGCGTCGGCTCCGTACGTCGGCGCAGCCGAGCGATCCTCGCTAGGCCGCCAGCCCGCCTCCTCGTTGACGATCTCCACGGCGCGAAAGCACTCGTCGGCGGTGACGTTGAGATCGTTCGCCTCCTGAACCTGGGGATCGGCGCTTTCGAGCCCGAACGCGGCGGTATCCCCGGGCGTGTTGTGCTCGGCGATGATCCGGAGTCCTTCCCGTGAGTCCTCGGGCCACCGCACGATCGTGACCGGGTTGATGTTGTCGAGGTGAAGGGTTTCGAGCTCGGGGGCCACTTCCCGAATCCCGCCGTAGAGGTCCCGAAGCGCCTCGGGGTTCGGGGCCTCGCCATCGCCACCGTACGCGAGAATGTCGGCCTGACGGCCTAGCCGGAAGTGGCGCGCGCCGCGGTCCGATAGCGCGTCGACCTCGCTCACGACCGACGGCGGTGGGCGGAACGAGGGGTTGCCGTAGAGCGGTTCGGTACAGAACGAACATCGGTACGCACAGCCGCGGGAGGTTTCGAGCTCGCAGATCAGGTACTCGGGATGATTTGGGTGTTGTTCGACCACGAACGCACCCTCGCGCGCCCACTGTGTGACCTCCTCGACGTCGCGCATCCGGTCGCCGAATCCTTCCAGGCCATTGGCAACGAGATCGTGGGCCGCGGCCTCGACGTCGCCTTTCGCCACGAACTCGAAGTCCAGATCCGATCGTTCGGTTTCGGTCGCGCCGGCGTTCTCCTCGCCGACGCCGAATTTGACTGGGCCGCCCATCAGACTCGTGCCCTCCGCAGCCCACGCGATCTCCCGGACTTCGTCGGGTTCGGCCGGCGTCCCGCCGACGTACTTACCGGGGACAGTCATTCCGCCGAGGTAGATCATGAGGTCCGCATCGGCCACATCGCGCCACTTGTTCCGCTCGTCCCGCAGTTCGTCGATCGTGTGGTAGGTGATCTGCTCTTCGGGAACGCCTGCGTCCACGAGCGCACCGGCGGTGAACCGTGGATAGGTAGAGATGTACGGTGGGACCCCGAAGTGGGCGGGTTCGTCGACGTACCCATCTATGAGAGTTACGTCGAGGTCGGCGGGATCCGGCGCAGTCATACCAGTCCATTCGGCGTCGAGACGTAAAAACGCGACTCTACGGGTTCGAGATCGCCACTTGCACCTTGGATCGACCGCCCCGCCGAGACCCGTGGGTTGATAGGCCACGCGGGACTACGAACGAGTATGCCGGCAACCCTCGAAGTCGTCTGTACGGACGACAGCTGCGAGATGGACATGTTCGAGATGCACTACACCTACGACATGCCCGACGGCGTCGGCGTTGAGGACTTCCAATGTCCCTACTGCGGCGGCACCGACTGTCTCGACGCCGTCGAGCTATGATTCGCGACGTCGGCGAGTCGCTCGGCAACGCGGTCCTCGATGGCGTCGGGCGGATCGCGGGTCGCACCCAGGAGCGTCGCCCGCTCCCGACCGACATTCTGGAGAGCGACGACGCCTACCTCGTGGTGTTCGACGCGCCCGCTGCGAGTTCGGAGGACGTCCAGGTTCGCTTCTCGGAGGACGCGGTCCACGTCCGGATCGATCGCGTCCGCGACCACCACGAGGGGTTCGAGATGCGCGCGCCAGGGCGCGGGCTCGCGCTCGACGGCCAGGCCGACCTCCCCGACGGCGCAGTAGTCGACCCCGAAGCCGCGACCGCGACGCTGACAAGCACCGGCACGCTCGAAGTCGAAATTCCGAAAGCCGAGGAACGTGAGGACGACCCAGTCCGAATCTCGACGGCCGACGAGACCGACGCCGCTGAGAGCGCAATCGAGGAGATCGACGGCGGCGACGACGCGGGCTCCACGAGCGAGTCGAGCTGACGAATTACCCGTCGACGATCCCCACGATCTCGTGGAGGTCGTCCGCCTCGTAGGTCGGTGTCGCCGTGAGATCTACATCACGGCAGTGCGGTCGGCGGACGAACACCGAATCGATGCCCGCCCGACGGGCTGCGATCACATCGCTCTCGCTGTCGCCGACGTAGAGCGCCGATTCGGCGTCGAGATCGGCCAGCGCTCGGTTGAGGTACTGCGGGTCCGGCTTCTTGCGCCGGAGACTGTCGACGGTTTTCTCGCGGCCGTAGTGGGTGTCGAACAGCGGTCGCAGATCGAAGAAATCCAGCACGAACGTCACGGTGGAGTGGTGGTTGTTGCTCACGACACCGCGACTCTGTGGGAGGTCCGTGATGGCTGCAACGTCGTCGTATCGATCCCGTGTGCCCGCCCTGAACGCCTTGAACTGGGAGCGTTCGTCGTGGCGCTCGCGCGCTTCCCAGAACACGTCAGGGTCGAGATCGTGGGCGACGCAGATCTCCTGCAGGCGTTCGACGGTGACGCCATCGACGATATCCGCGATGTGCTGGCGGTCGGTCGTCTCGACGCCCACCTCGCGGAACGCGGCGCGCGTCGCTTCGCTTTGGGTGTCGTGTGCCGGCGGCTCGATCAGGATACCGTCGTTGTCGAACAGTACTGCATCGTACTCAGTCACTTCCAGGACGTACTCAGACCAGATAATTGTCTTTTTCGACACGAACGCGCGCTGGCAGTCTGTGACGAAATCGTATGGCGAACGGTATCAACAGACGAGGAATGCGAAAACTGTCCCCGATCAGAGACAGTGCGGCGAACTGCTGTAGCGGTCGTGGCCCAGCGCCCTCACCAGGAGCGCTCCAGCCATTCGAACGTGACGAGGTTATTCGATGTGGCCTTCGCGCCGGAGCTGATCGGCGTCCTGGCTCTTGTAGCGCCACTCGATGTTGGCTTTTTCGTCCTGCCAGTCCCACGGCTCGACGAGGACGACGTCGCCCTCTTCGATCCATGTCCGGTACTTCATCCGGCCGGGAATACGCCCCATCCGGTTCTCGCCGTCCTCACACCGGACACGAACGTGGTTGCCCCCGTTGTGTTCGGTCACGACCGCGAACAGCTCGTCGTCGTCGGGCATACGAAGGTTTCGACGCCCGTTTTGTTCACTCACATCGGTTTTACGGTGCGGACACGGTTAAGTCATGGGCATCATCCGGTAGCATGGCACATGGGCCGAGAGCCGGAGCGATTTTACGCACCGGCGTGCTCAGAGGGATGTGGATTCTACCGAGGTCAGACGACGGTGGGCCGAACGCTCGGGAGCGTACTCGCCGGAGTACTACGCTCACCACGGGCCGAACGCGACGAGCGAGGCGATTCGCGAACGGCTCGCGCCGGTCGGTCGTGACGCGACGATCCTCGAACTCGGCTGTAGTTCGGGTCGCCACCTCGCGCACCTCCATCATAACGGCTACGGAAACCTCAACGGGATCGAAATCAACCCCGAAGCGCTCGATGTGATGGCCGAGACCTATCCCGAACTCGCTGCCCAGGGAACCTTTCACGTCGACGCCATTCAGGACGCCGTCACGGAGTTCGACGACGGTCGGTTCGACGTCGTGTTCTCGGTCGAGACGCTTCAGCACGTTCACCCCGACGACGACTGGGTGTTCGACGAACTCTGCCGCATCACCGGCGATCGCCTCATCACGTCCGAAAACGAGGGCGAAGCGGCGGATCGTCGGGGCACGGCTACGGACGCGATGAACGAGGTTGATGGCGTCCCGCTGTACTACCGCAACTGGAAGGACGTGTTCACCGACCGTGGCTTCACCGAGATCGGATCGGAGCCGGTCAAACGAGGCACGCTTCGAGTGTTCCGGTCCACGCGGGACTGAGCCACCCCGGACCAGCCGTCAGGGTCGATAGACTCGGCCGCGAAACGTTGCGATCCGCGCCACATCGTTCCCGTCTCCTCTGTCGTCGGTGACGACGACCTCGTACTCGGCGGTTCGTCCGCTCACGTGTGTCTCCTCGGCGGTCGCGACGAGCGTCGTCCCTACGTCGACGCTATCGAGATACGAGATGTTGGTTTCGAGCGCCAGCGCGGTTTTTCCACGCGAGTTCGACGCCGCCGCGAACGCCGCGTCCGCGAGCGAGTACACCGCCCCGCCGTGGGGCGTCCCGTGGAAGTTCAGTAGTTCCTCTGTAACCGTGAGTGCGGTGCGTGCGGTGCCTGCTCCGAGATCGACGAGGTCGATTCCCAGCGTGTCGCAGTAGGGGTCGCTCGCGATCCGTTCGCGCACGTCCGTCTCGACGGCCGGTTCGTCGGTTGTCATGGGTCGTCCATCGAGTCGACGGCTCAAGTCGGTGCGGATCGTGTCCGGCTACGGTCGGATATATGCGTAGCCGTCGTTCTGGAGCCGCGTGAGTTCACCGACACCGGATGAAACGGTTTCGACGCCAGCGACGAGGTCCGCGTTGTCGATGTCGAACATGTCGAGCGTGTTGGAACACGCCTTGATCGAAATGCCGTCGTCGACGAGCGACTCTACGCGGTCACTGTGCTCCCCGTCGGTCGTCACCGGATCGATGCCCTCGGCCTGTGCGAGGACGGCGATCTCGTCCATGTCGATGGACTCGTCGTTTGCGAGGTTTTCCGCGAGCGTGAGCGCGAGATCCTGTTCGTCCGAGTCGCCCTCGATCAGGTGGAAGACGGTTTTGTTGTCGTCGAGCATACGCCCGAATACAGGCTCGTTGGACGGTAATGCTTACTGCCTGCGAACGCAGCGCTATCGGTTTCACTCGTCCCGTGGGACGTCCTTGCAGGCGTTCAGCACGACCTTGCTCATCGAGGGATGGGCGTGGATGAGGGTGTTCGCGAGGTCGTCGACCGTCGCGCCGTACCGGATCGTCGGCGTGACTTCGTGGATCAGCATCGAGGCCTCGTGGCCGATGATGTGACAGCCGAGGATTTCTCGACTACTGGGGTCGGCGAGCACCTTGGCGAACCCGTGATCGAGTTTCAACGCCCGGCTCATCGCGGTGTCGGTGAATGCGGCCCGGCCGATGACGTACTCCCGGTCCGCGTCTTCGAGCGTCGACTCGGTCTCCCCCACCGCGCCGATCTGGGGCTCGGTAAAGACCGCGTGCGGGAGCGCGGTGAAATTCGCTTCCCGTTCCTTCCCGCGCGCCACGTTGTCGATCATCACCTCGCCCTCGTAGTCGCCGGAGTGTTTGAACATTCCGTTGTCGGCGATGTCGCCCATCGCCCAGACGTTCTCGACGTTCGTTCGCAGCCGATCGTCGGTCGCGATGAATCCGGCGTCGGTGGTCTCGACGTTCGTCGCGTCGAGATCGATTCCGTCGGTGTTCGGCCGGCGACCCAGCGCAACGAGGAGTTCGTCGCCCGCTATCTCGACCTCACCGCCATCCTTGGATTCGGCAGTGACGGTGACCTCATCGTTCGACTCGGTGACCGACGACGCCCGGTAGCCGGTGTACACGTCGTGGCGGTCGCCCGCGATGTCGGTGAACGCCTCGGCCACTTCGGCGTCCTCGCGGGGAACCAGGCTCTCTTCCATCTCGATCAGCGCCACATCGGTGCCAAAGGACTCGAAGTAGTAGCCGAGCTCCGCCGCGATGTAGCCGCCGCCGAGGACGACGAGCCGCTCTGGGGGCGCTTCGAGCCGGATGGCGTCGTCGCTGGTGAGATAATCGGCATCCGCAAGGCCGTCGATCGCGTCCGGTACTACCGGCTGGCTCCCGGCGGCGACGACCACTTTTTCGGCGGTGTGAGTCTCGCCGCTCTCGACGATCTCGATCGTGCGGTCATCGACGAACCGTGCCTCCTGCTGGAGCAGCGTGAGGTTTTCCTCGTCTCGTTTGTTCGCCTCCTTGCTGCTGGCGGCGTTGTCGAGTTCGTCGTTCACCTCCCGAACGAACTCGCCGAAGCGGACGTCCTCGACGGTCGCGTCGATGCCGAACCGATCGGCGTTCCGGACCTGGTTGACGACGTTCGCGTGCTGAATCAGCATTTTCGAGGGGTTGCAGCCACGGTTGAGACACAGCCCGCCGAGCGGTCCCTTCTCGACGAGCGCGGTCTCCAGCCCCTCGGCGGCCGCTGCCGATGCGACCGTGTTGCCGGTGCCGCCGCCGAACACGATGAGATCGAACCCTGTCATTGCAATCTCCCTGACGGCAGGAACGAATAAAGTGGTTCGCCGTCCGCAGCGAGTCACGCACTACCGGTTGTAGCTGCTGGCTGCCGGCGGTGAGACGTGGTCACCGCTCGGACACGTAGACGTTCTCTCGGTAAGACGTGGCGGCGATGACGGTCTCGCTCTCTTCGACCAGTTCGAACCCGTGGCGGCGATAGAACTCGTTGCCGGGCTCGTTCTCCGCGAGCACCATCGCCCGGATCTGCTCTGCACCGCGCTCCGCGAGCACTTCGCGGGTGTGATCGAGCAGGTCGCCGCCGACGCCTTCGCGGCGGTGTTCGGGGGCGACGTAGAGTCGGAGAATCGTTCCGCCGGCCTCGTCCTCAACCGCGTGGACGAACCCGACGACCCCGTCCCCGCCGTCGGCGACCGGCACCAGCGCGTCGTCGCTCTCGATTTCGGCGGCGAGCCGATCGGCGTCGTACCACTCCTCGACGCCCTCGCGGGCGGTTTCACGACTGAGGATCGCCGGATAATCGGTCTCCCACGACGCTCGCGCCACCGCCTCGATAGCGTCGATGTCGTCGACCATCGCTTCACGAACGATCATGCAATTCGTACCGCAGCGGAGCGGATAGCCGTTTCGACGCAGGCGGCATTCGGCGGCGAACGTCGAGGTCGATCGAGTCGCGCCGGCCGTCGAGGAGGATAAATCTGCTGTCGTCGTGCCAGTAACATTTAGATACTGATACGACAATCGCCGAGCAATCTATGATCGTCGCGGTGAATCGCATGAATCAACCACTCGACGAGATCGAGTTCCTCGCGCGCTCTGAGCACCGCGTGGAAGTGCTCAGCGCGTTGGCCGAGGGGCCGCATAACCGGGCCGATCTCCGAGTGATGACCGGAGCATCGTCGTCCACCATCAGACGGACGCTGAACGAGTTCGAGGATCGGTGCTGGATCGAGCGGATCGAGCACCGGTATGAGGCGACGCCGCTGGGTATGTTCGTCGCGGAAGGGCTGATGGCCTTGCTTGGACGAATGGAAACCGAGCGGACGCTACGCGATGTTTGGCGATGGCTCCCGATAGCGGAGATCGAATTCGACATCGAGTTGTTCGCCGATGCGGTCGTCACGGTTCCGGAGTTCGGCTCCCCCGACCGGATCGTGAGCCGGTTCGCCGAACTGGTCGAGAAGACGGAGACTCTACGCGGGTTCACTCCGACAACCGTCAATTCGGACATGGATGTACTCTTTCGAAACGCCATCGACGGGATGGAGACCGAGCTGGTGTGGCCCCCAGGCCTCATCGAGACAGTTTTGACTTCGCACCCAGAGCAGGCCTCGGCGGCTATCGCGAGCGGGCACCTGACCGTGCTGCTAAACGACGACATCCCGTGCTCCTGCGCCATCTTCGACGATCGCGTCGGGGTTGCCGGCTACGATCACGAGACCGGACATATGCGAGTCGCAATCGACACCGACGCCCCCGAAGCCAGACGGTGGGCGGAAAACCTCTATCAACACTATAGACGCGATGCCCGACCTCTCGATCCGGACGCTCTCGTTGTGTGAGCGGGGGAGACTCCTTCCTCGTGATCCGCCGTGGGTCAGCTGTGGATCGGATCACCCTCGATCGCCACGTTACCGACTGTGACACTCGTTGTAGGCGACAGCTCGGTTGGTCAGGTGGCGTGTGGTTTGCAGTTCGGTTATTTGCAACTGATGCCGTTTTTTACCCCTTGAAAAGGAGTCACAGGCTGCTCGAACCGTACTAGGTGCCCACATTATCTCCCGCATTGTACCGCCTCGCGCGGGAAGGGGAGACGAAACCATGGCAGTAAAACGAGAGACACTGGACGAAACGGCAGTGAACGAGTTCGGCGAGGGGTTTCGGGGCGAAGTCATCAACCCGGCGGAGGTGGGCTACGACGACGCCCGCGAGATCTGGAACGCGATGATCGACCGCGAACCCGCGCTCATCGCGCGGTGTGCCGGGACAGCGGACGTCATCGCAGCAGTGGACTTCGCCCGCGAGAACGACCTGCTCGTTTCCGTGAAGGGCACGGGCCACAACATCGCCGGCAACGCGGTCTGTGACGACGGCTTGATGATCGACTTATCACTACTAAAATCGGTCCACGTCGACCCTGCGGCGCAGACCGCACGGGTCGAGCCCGGCGTCGTCCTCAACGAGCTCGACCACGAGACCCAAGCGTTCGGTCTCGCCACGCCGGTGGGCTACAACTCGACGACGGGCATCGCCGGACTTACCCTCGGCGGCGGGTTCGGCTGGCTCTCGCGCAAGTACGGCATGACGGTCGACAACCTCCGTTCGGCGGATATCGTCACCGCCGACGGCAAACTCTGTCACGCCAACGAGGACGAGCACGCGGACCTCTTTTGGGGCATCCGCGGTGGCGGTGGCAACTTCGGTATCGTGACTTCCTTCGAGTTCGATCTCCACGAGGTCGGTCCCGAAGTGTTGTCGGGACTGGTGGCCCACCCACTCGAAGATGCGCCCGACGTCTTGCGAGCGTACCGCGAGGCTGCCGCCGCTGCATCGGACGACGTGGCGGTATGGTTCGTGCTCCGGCACGCTCCGCCGCTCCCGGTCCTCCCGGAAGAATGGCACGGAGAGAAGGTACTCGTCCTCGCGGCGTTTTACGCCGGGGGGATGGCGGCGGGCGAGGAGGAACTCGCGCCGTTCCGCGAGATCGGCGACCCCATCGTGGACGTCGTCTCGCCGCACCAGTACGCCGGATGGCAGCAGGCGTTCGACGCGCTGCTCCCCGAGGGCTCGCGCAACTACTGGAAGTCGCACAACTTCGTGGAGATCACTGACGGAATGATCGAGACCTTCGTCGAGTACACCGAATCGATGCCGACGGCGCTGGGCGAAATCGCCGTCGCCCACCTCGGTGGGGCCATCAACGACGTTCCGGTGGAGGCGACCGCCTACCCCCACCGCGACGCCGAGTTCCTGATGAACCTTCACACCCGGTGGGAGGACCCGGAGATGGACGAAGAGTGCATCGCGTGGGCGCACGAGTGCCACGACGCGATGGCACCGCACGCCACCGGTGGCGTCTACGTCAACTTCGTCCCCGAGGACGTGGGTGAAGAACGTGCGGCTTATCGCGAGAACTACGACCGACTGGCCGAACTCAAAAACGAGTACGACCCCGAGAACCTGTTCAGCATGAACCAGAACATCGAACCGACTGTTTGAATGAATGGGTAGCTAGAGTCCGTTTGCAGCTAGTGACGACCTGTCACCGTCTGCAAAACGATCGTGGGCCGCACGAATCACACTAGATAGCTACACCATCTCCCGCCCGGTATCGTTTCTCGCCGGGAGGCACAACGATGCAGAAAGCGAAAGACGAACTGCCAGTTGCGATGGAGACACCGAACGCGAAAGTGCGACAGCAGCCGGGTTTCGGTGCGGCGACCGACTACGGTGAGTTGGCCGCAGAGCGCATCCGGTTCGCCGCCGGAACCGACCTCACGCCGCTCCTAGAAGGCTTGGAGGACGATATGTGTCAGTGTCCCCACTGGGGCTACGTGCTGGACGGTGCGATCAACCTTCGCTACAGCGACGGGACCGAAGAAGTAAGCGAGGCAGGAGACCAACTCTACTGGCCGCCGGGACACACCCTCTGGGTCGACGACGACACGGAGTTCGTCCTTTTCAGCCCACAGAACGACCACATCGAGGTCTTCGAGCACATGGCCAACAGGATGGAAGAGTTATCAGAGTAGAAGGAAACAAGTAGCCACAACCGGAATGCTGACGCCGCGTTCCGGCAGGCGCTTTCAGGGGCACAGCGGGTTGTCTCGAAGACCCAAAATCGAGTGAAGGTAATGTTCCACACCCGGATCGTGGGCAGACAGCGATCACACCGGTTACCGATGCGGGGACGGAGAGAGCGGTGACGCGTAGTTCGGCACTATTCGGCGATTGCGGGAACGTATGCTGTCCAGAGGATTCGTGTCGATCGAATGTATCTTTGTAGTGCCCCGCTCTCTGCACGTATCTCGGGGGACGGTACGGCTCCTGAAAGCACAGTCGTTTAGCTTCCGGGACGTAATGAGACTGCTGTGAACAGTGGATCATGACCCAGTGGGAGTACGAAACGCTCCGCCCGCCGCGGGGTTCGACGAAGAAGGAGGCGACCGATCCGAAGACCCAGTTGAACGAGCTCGGTGGCAAGGGCTGGGAACTCGTCTCGACCGTCGAGTACGTCGGCGGCGGCACGAAATACTTCGTGTTCAAGCGGCCCATTGACGGAGACACTCATGAGCAGTAGCGAAGTCGACATCGAGGCCGATCCGGACAGCGATACCGAGATCGACGCCAATCCTGACGAGGACATCAACATCGGGACGGCCAACACGATGCGCGAGCGCTCCGACGAGAGCCGGCTCAAGCTCTGGGCCGTGCTTGGGGCGAACCGTCTGGCCGTAACTGCGCTGCTGGCGATCGCGGTGTTCGTCGCGTTCGTGGTCGCCGGATCCCTCGTCTACCCGCCGTTCGCGTCGGTGGTCACCTCGGCGGACACCATCGAGACGATGTTCTCGACGATGCTCGGAGCGATCATCACCGGCACCACGCTCGTGGTCACGATCAGCCAACTCGTCATCTCCCAGGAGAACGGCCCGCTCGGCGAACAACACATGCGAATGAGCGACACGATGGACTTCCGGGAGTACACCCAGGAGCTGATCGGCCAGCCCACACCCGCCGATCCGTCGGCGTTTCTCCGGGCGATCGTCAATGCGACCGAGCGTCGGGCGAAGGCGCTCCGTGGTTCGATCGCCGACAGTGATAACGACCAGCTCCGCGCGGAGGTCGACGAGTTCACCGACAGCGTGACCGGCAACTCCGAGGAGGTCAGAAACGAACTCGATGGCGCGAAATTCGGTTCGTTCGACGTGCTGTTTGCCGCCTTGAACTACAACTACGGCTGGAAGATCTTCCAAGTCGAGCGGATGGCCGACGACCACGCCGACAGCCTCACCGACGAGGACGGCGCGCTGTTCGAGGAGCTGAAAACCACGCTGTCGATGTTCGGACCGGCGCGCGAGCACATCAAGACGCTGTACTTCGAGTGGGCGCTCATCAACCTCTCACAGCTCATCCTCTACGTCTCGGTGCCGGCGTTGGTCGTCGCCGGCAGCACGCTCGCGTTCGTCGGTGGCGACTCGTTCACTGGCTCGCTGTTCGGACTGCCGAACATCCTGCTGGTCGTCGCCGGCGCGTTCACCGTCTCTTTGCTCCCCTTTCTCCTCTTGCTCACGTACATCATCCGGATCGCGACGGTCGCAAAGCGGACGCTCGCCATCGGTCCGCTGATCCTCCGGGACTCACAGCGATAGGCTCAGAACAGCTTGTTGCCACTGGTGGTGACCGGCTGCGTCCCGACGACCGTTCCGTTGACCGTGTTGACGGCGGTGACCGTTGCGTTCCCGTTCGCCGGGAAATAGAGGGAGATACCGCTGGTCTGGCCGGTTTCGACCGTCGTGGTATCGAAGCTGGAGCCGCTTTCGGTGACTACCACGAGCTTGGTGACGCCCTGGTCGGTCGTCGCGTCCTGTGTGAGGTTCACCGACGCCTTCACCCGGCCACTGGCCCACGGCTCGTCGGACGATACCTGCTCGAAGACGGCCGAATTACCGGTATCGGCCGTGACGGTGGGGCCGAGCGTGAGACAGCCACCGAACCCAAGCGCGACGACGAGCGCCACGCTTGCGAAGACCTGTCGGCGAGGAATCCGTCGACTCATATACCGTGGTGGTTGGTCGGGGGTTCCCTTGAGCGTTGCACTTGCTCGGGCCCGCGAGCGAGGCGTGCAAGCACAGCGCTTTTGCGTTCACCGGTGTACGTTCTGCCGTATGTTCGCGATCAGTGCGGTCAAGAAAGCGGCCACGTACGGGTACAAGAAATACGGCATTCCCGGAGCGATCGTCACTGGCCTCGGCACGCTGCTCGGCGTTCGGTTCATCAAACGGAAGCTGTTCTCGGGATCGAGCAGCGACGGCGACGACGGGATGGACGTCGACGTGGGTGGGGAGTCCGACGACGGATCGAGCACCGCCGACTGATCGGACGCCCGCTCCGAGATTCCGGCGAACGGCCGACGTGCTGTCCGTCGATCAGAGACCGAGGAACGCCTCGGCGTTCTCCCAGAGCAGTTTTCGTTCGACTTCTTCCGGGTAGTCGGTGTGCTCGGCGAACGATTCGAGCCACGTTTGGGGTCGGATCATCGGGTAATCAGTCCCGAACATCACCTTGTCTTTGAGGACGGTGCCGGCGTAGTGGAGCACCTGGTCGTCGATGTACTTCGGGAGCCAGCCCGAGAGATCCATGTAGACGTTCCCCTTCTGCTGGCAGATCGCGAGCTGTTCTTTCTCCCACGGGAAGGCGGGATGGGCGAGGAGGATCTGGAGGTCGGGAAAGCGTGCGGCCACGTCGTCGATCAGCATCGGGTTGCCGTGTTCGATTCGGAGGCCGCGTCCGCCGGGGCTGCCCGCCCCAAGGGTGGAGTTCCCGCCGTGAAACACCACCGGAACGCCGAGATCCTCGATGGTGTTCCAGAGCGGGTCGTGTTCGGGTGCGCTCGGATCGAACCCCTGGGCGATCTGCTGGAACTTGAACCCCGAGAGATCGAGGTCCTCGATCGCGCGTTCGGCCGACTCCACGCAGTCGTCCTTCAGAGGATCGATGCCCGCGAACCCGGTGAAGAAGTCGGGGTACTCGTCTCGCACCTCGGCGACGTACTCGCTCGTGACCGGCGGGTTGCCGGTGTTGGTCTCGGCGTCCCAACCGAGCAGGACCGCGTGACGGATCCCGGCCTCGTGGTACTCTTCGACCATCTCGTCGAACCCCCAGGTTTCGAGATCGGTGCCGAATTTGCCCGCGGCGTCGCCCATCATCTCGCCGCCGGCGTCCTCCAGAAACTCGCTCGTCGGCTGGTGGGCGTGGGTATCGATGAAACGTGGCTCGTCGGACGGGAAGTCGATGTCGAGCATCATCGACTCCTCGGGGACCAGCCACATATACTGTCGGGCGCTGGCTGCCGAACGCCGATCGGTTTCAGTCGGCTCCCTCGCGGGTCTTGACCGCCATCCCGGTCTCGAAGTCGGCCATCGCGTCGGCAGCGAGCTCTGCCCGCCCCACGCCGAACAGGTCATCGTCGGGGCCGACGATGCAGATTTCATCGCCGGGACGGACGGCGGGATCGGCTGTTTGAACGAACTTCGCGAACGCGTTCTTGCCCTCGCGGACGAACGGCGCGCTCTCCTCGCCGACGACGACGCGGGCTCTCGGCGCTTCGAACGCTTCGCGGAGTCGTTCACCACCGGCGAGACCGAGTGTGAACCGGCCGTCGACGCCGTAGGTCACGAGGCGCTCACCGCCGGCGAGTACCTGTTCCGGGCGACCGGTCGCAGTGTGGCGAACCTCAGGATCGCCGGTGAACAGCGCGTCGCCGGCGCTACGGCCGAACTGGTAGTCCGCGATGGTTCGCAGTCGCGCGAGTTCTTCGGCCATTGGCTCCGATTCGCTGCCGGCGCGCAAAAGCGCGTCCATCGAGTAGTCCGGTGGAACGACACGACGCTTTCGAAGCGATTTAGACCGATCGGAGCCGACCCTCGTTCCATGGACGAACGCACCAAGGTTCTCGCGGGGGCAGCACTCATCGTGATCGGCGCAGCGACCATCCTCCTGTTCGCCCTCCCGACGTCGCTCGTGTCGGTCTCGATTCCCGTCCCGTTGGCCGCGATCGCCGCGCTCGTGCTGGCTGCAGGCACGCTGCTCGTCGGCACTTCCGAAGGAACGGTCTGAAGCGACGGCCGGGCTACAGCAGGAACGTCTCCGGACGCTCCGAGAGGTCGGTAAAGCCGTCGACGGCGTCGAGAAGCTCCTCCGATGTCGATTCTTCGAACGCCATCGCCTCGACACGGACGCCCTCGTGGCGGAGATGCGAACAGAGCCGCGAGAAGTCGCCGTCGCCGGTACAGATAACCACAGTGTCGAGATGCGGCGCGAGCGTGACCGCATCGAGGATCATCCCGACGTCCCAGTCCGCCGTTTTGGACCCGTCGGCGTGGGTCTTGATGTCCTTGATCTTGGTCTCGAAGCCGATGTTGACGAGTGCCTCGAAGAAGCTCTCCTCCTCGGGCGAGTCGGCCCGGATGACGTACGCGATCGCCCGGGTGAGTTCGCGCCCGGCGACGCCCGCGTCAAGGAGTTCCTCGTAGTCGATGTTGCGGGAGTAGACGCTCTGAGCGGTGTGGTAGAGGTTCTGCGCGTCGACCAGCACCGCGACGCGCTGGGCCGGATGGACGTTCGACATGTCGGTAATCGACAGACTGCCTGCTAAAGCGTTTCGCCACGGACGGGTGCAGTTCCGTACCGTCCATCAGAACACGTTTGTTTCTAGTCGCGGTGGCGCGTGGGAGGGCGTCTTTGACGCCCGACTCGTGTGAGGTCTGCGCGAGCGAAGCGAGCGCAGGCTCGTCAGAGATTCGCTCTGACGGTGGATGACCGAACGAGCGAAGCGAGTGAGGGAATCGGCTGGGGAGGGTGTGGCCTACGGCCTCTCGTTTGCATCGGGATTTGCCGGAGGCGAATCGGCTCGCCCCACCGGACCTGGTGTCTTCGCCCGATACATTGTGAAACGGTTCTCGGAAAGCCGCGCTGTGGTTGCGTTGCGATCGGCCCGGTACTGCGTGACTCGACGTTCGGCAGGTATCGCACGCGACGCAACGCATAAGTTCGGCGGGCGCAGTGTAGCGGGTATGCGACGGTTTACACCCCGGTTCGGCCGGCCGCCGAGCCGTGGGTGTGGTGTCCAGCGCGCGGGCACAAAACGCACCTGAGGCTGGTTCGCGGCGGGGTGGCATCCCGTCGCGCGCCGTTTTCGAGCGTCTCACCGCCGAGTCTCAACACCACCACCCACCACGACACCGAATGACACCATCCATCGACCTCGACGGCGTGTTCCCCGCGATGGCCACGCCGTTCGAATCCGACGACAGCATCGATTTCGACCGACTCCAGAGCGAAGCCCACCGCCTCGAACGCGCGGGCGTCGACGGGCTGGTTCCGGTCGGCACCACCGGCGAGAGCGCGACGCTGACCCACGACGAACACGTTGCAGTCGTTGAGACGGTCGCCGAAACCGTTTCGATCCCCGTGATCGCTGGCGCTGGCTCGAACGCGACCCGGGAGGCGCTCGATCTTGCCGAGCGCTCGCGGGCAGCGGGCGCGGACGCGCTTCTCCTGATCTCGCCGTACTACAACCGGCCCGAACCTGCGGGAATGGAGGCCCACTTCCGGGCGATCGCCGACGCGGTCGATCTGCCACAGATCGTCTACAACGTGCCTGGCCGCACGGGCCGCTCCATCGAAATCGACACCGCAGCGGCACTCGCCGACCACGAGAACGTCGCGGGCTACAAGTCGGCGAGCGGCGATGTCGGTCGGGCGAGCGAACTCGTCGAGCGCACTCGCGGCGAGGACTTTTCCGTTCTTTCGGGCGAGGACGCGCTCACGCTGCCGCTGCTCGCAGCGGGCGCTCGTGGGACGATCAGCGTCGCCGCGAACGTCGAACCCGAACGAGTGGCCGAAATGGTCCACGCAGGGCTCGACGGCGAGTTCGATCGGGCTCGCGAGCGCCACCACGAACTCGGGCCGTTGTTCCGGGCGCTGTTCTGGGAGACCAACCCGACCCCGCTGAAGGAAGCGCTGGCGATCCGTGGCCACGTCGCTGGCAACCTCCGCGCGCCGCTCTCGCAGCTCGGGACCGACCACCGCGCTTCGCTCGAAACCGTGCTCGCCGATCTCGACGACGCGAGCACCGACGACCGCGAACCACCCGTACCGGAGGCCGAACGGTGACGGTCGTCGGGGTCACGGGAGCGACGGGCGCGATGGGACGTGCAGTGCTCGAAACGGCCGCCGACCGCGACGACGTGGCGGTGGCGTTCGCGGTCAACCGTGATCCGGACGACGGTGAGCACGTCGCCGGTCACGCGGTCCACGATGCGGCCGCCCTCCCCGATCTCCTCGCCGAGCATCAGCCCGAGGTCGTGGTCGATTTCACCGGCCCCGAGTCGACGATCGAGTACGCCGGGGCCTGCGCCGAGGCCGAAGTCGGATTCGTTACCGGCACGACGGGACTCGACGACGCAGAGCGGTCGACGCTCCGCGAGGCCGCTGAAGCGATTCCCGTGCTCTGGGCGACGAACTTCTCGCGTGGCGTCAGTGCCCTTCGATCAGCGCTTACCGAGGCTGTCGCGGCGCTACCGGAGTACGACATCGAACTGACCGAAACCCACCACAACCGCAAGCACGACGCGCCGAGCGGGACGGCGACGACGCTGCTTGACGACATCGACGCGGCGCGGGGCGACGACAACACCGCACGGAACGACATGAGGGAGGACAACGCAGCCGCCGGACAGCGAACATACGGCCGTGAGGGCGAACAACCACGGACTGACGGCGAGGTCGGTGTCCATGTCCGGCGCGCCGGTGGAGTGCGGGGCGAACACGAGATACTTCTCGCGGACAACGACGAGGTGCTCACGCTCGCCCACCGCGCCGAGAGCCGTGAGGTCTTTGCGGCGGGCGCGCTCGACGCGGCGGGATGGCTCGCCGGCCACGAGGCCGGCTGGTATGCGTTCGACGACGTTATCGAGGGATCATCATGAGTCTGGAATCCGATATCGACACGCTATGGCAACGTACCGACGACGGACTGACCGCAGGCGACGCCGGCAGCGAGGAACGCGACCTGCTCGACAGGTTCCTCGACGCGCTCGAAACCGGCGAGGTCCGGGCAGCCGAGAAACGCGACGGTGACTGGCAGGCCAACGAGTGGGTCAAGCGCGGCGTTCTCCTCAACTTCAGCCTCCGCGAGACACAGAGACGGGAGTACGGCGGCGTCGACTACCACGACGTCCTCCCGCTACGGCGGACCGACGACCTCGGTGAGCGCGGCACCCGAAACACACCCGACGGCACCGTGATCCGGCGGGGCGCACACGTCGGCAGCGACGCGATCCTGATGAGTCCGAGCTTCGTCAACGCGGGCGCGCACGTGGGCGACGGCACCCTCGTCGACTCGTGTGACACGGTCGGTTCGTGCGCCCAGGTCGGTGCGGATGTCAAGCTCGGCGCGAACACGCTCATTGGAGGAGTGCTCGAACCGGTCGAGGACGCCCCCGTAGTGATCGAAGACGGTGTCTCGCTCGGCGCGGGCTGTCGTGTCACTTCGGGCTTTGTGGTCGGTCACGATTCTGTCGTCGGCGAGAACACGCTCCTAACGCCGCGGATTCCGGTGTACGATCTCGTTGAGGAAGAGATTATCTACGGTCGCCTGCCACCGGAACGCCGGGCGTTCACCCGGTTCGTCGAGTCGTCGATCGGCGATCACGACCTGTTCGACGGCGGGGCGTACAAGCCCGCCGTGGTGGCGACCGACGTCGAGGATCGAACGCTGGAAGCGACCGAACGCGAGGAAGCGCTCAGATGACCACCGAGGTTGCCAGCGCTCCGTCGGTGACGGCCGCGAACCCGCCTGTCAGACGGCTCGCCGACTGGCCGGCGGCCGATCTGCGCGATCTCGCCGCCGAGCACGGGACGCCGCTGTACGTGCTCGATCACGACCGCATCCGCGAGAACGGTGCTCGCCTTCGGCAAGCGTTCTCCGACGCCGAGATCAGCTACGCGGTCAAGGCGAACGCCATCGGGAGCGTGCTGGAAACGATCGCCGACACGGGTTTGGGAGCCGAATGCGCCTCCGCGGGCGAGGTCGTCCGTGCGCTCGATGCGGGGTTCGACCGCGTGCGCTACACCGCCGTCAACCCCCCCGGGCGTGATCTCGATCGCGTGGTCGGCCTCGCCGCGGATCACGACATCGCCATTACGGTCGGTGCGAGCGACACCCTCGATCGACTCGCCGAGCGTGGGTGGGCGGGAGAGCTGTTCGTCCGGGTGAACCCCGGCGTCGGTGCGGGCCACCACGAGAAGGTACGGACGGGTACCGACCCGAAGTTCGGGGTTCCGGGCGAACGAGTCGCGGCAGTCGTGAGCAAGGCCACGGAACGCGGGTTCGACGTTCGTGGCCTCCACGCCCACGCCGGCAGCGGGATTCTCGACACCGACGACCTCGACGCCCACCGTGCGCTGGTCGCCCGCGTCGTCGAACTGGTGGACGAAGTCGCCGGGACGGACGTCGCTCTCGATGCGGTGAACGTCGGTGGCGGGTTCGGGGTTCCCTACCGTGAGACCGAATCGCCACTCGATCTCGCGACGCTCGCCGCGGCCATCCACGAGGCACTCGGCGACCGCGACCCCGCACTCGGGATTGAACCGGGGCGGTATCTCGTCGCCGACGCCGGGGTGCTGGTGACGCGGGTCAACACCGTGAAGCCGACGCCCGAGACCACCGTCGTCGGGGTCGACGCCGGGATGACCGATCTCCTCCGGCCCGCGCTGTATGACGCCCACCACGCGATCCGATCGCTCGTCTCGGACGCCGACGAGCGCGAGACGGTGTCGACGACGGTCGTGGGGCCGGTCTGTGAGTCCGCGGACGCGCTCGCGCGGGATCGTGAACTTCCCGCACCAGCACGTGACGACCTCCTCGCGGTCGGGAACGCTGGCGCGTACGGCTACGAGATGGCGAGCACGTACAACTCCCGGCCACGTCCAGCAGTGATCGCGCTCGACGACGGCGAGTCTCGAGTCTCCGCGCGTCGCGAGACGATCGACGATCTCACGCGTTTGGAGGCCGACCGATGATCCCGATCGAGAAGTACCACGGTACCGGCAACGACTTCTTCGTGGTGGATGCAGTCGAACCCGTTGCCGACCGACGAGAGCTTGCGATCAGGCTCTGTGACCGCGAGGACGGTCTCGCGGTCGGCGGGTCGGTCGGCGCGGACGGCGTACTCTTTCTCGCACTCGAAGACGGCTACGCCTCACCCCGGGTCGTGATGACGCTGGTCCAGCCGGACGGCTCGACCGCTCCGATGTGTGGCAACGGCGCGCGGTGTGCTGCGGCGTGGGCCGCGCGACGGCTTCGTCGTCGCGGTGAGCATGAGTCCCCGGATGACGCGGACGACGAGACGACCGTGATGGTCGACACCCAGGCGGGCACGCGCCGCGCAACGGTCGATGACGATCGGAACGTAACTCTCGAAATGGGTGTCCCAAGCTTTGCGCCCGCGGCCGTCCCGGTGGCGCGCGACGAACCGCTCGTCGAGGAGCCGATCGGAGAGCTCACCGCGACGGCGGTGAGTACCGGTGTTCCTCACGCGGTCGCGTTCGTCGACGACGTCTCATCTGTGGACCTCGCTGCTGTCGCGCCGACGGTGCGCCACGCCGAAACCTTCCCTCGCGGCGCGAACGTCACGGTCGCTAGCCCCCACGACGAAGGATTCGAGCAGCGCACCTACGAGCGCGGCATCGAGGGCGAGACGCGCTCGTGTGGCACCGGCGCTGTGGCGGTCGCAGCGGTTGCGCGCGAACTCGGTCACACCGACGCGGCGTCGATCGCGGTGCGGCCGCCCGGCGGTCGCCTCGACATCCGGCTCGATGAGCGCGGCGCGACGCTCGCCGGACCGACCGAACGCGAGGGCACAGCCGAAATTCATATCGACAACCCACAGAGCGCCGAGGCCGCCGGCGACTGATCGATGATCGATCCGCTCGAATTCCTCGAACGCGCAGTCCGAACGCCATCCCACGACGATGTCGGCCCGATGCGTGACCTTCTCTGTGAAACGCTCCGCGAGGCCGGGGTCGAACCGACCGTCGACGATGCGGACAACGTGGTGGCGACGCACGAGGCCAGCGGGGACGCCGCTGACGGTCCCCACGTCGTGTTGAACACCCACCTCGACACCGTTTCGCCACACGTCCCCGCCGAACGCGACGGGGACCTCCTTCACGGTCGCGGGGCCTGCGACGCCAAGGGACCGCTGGCCGCAATGGTCGCCGTGTTTTCGAGTATCGAGCCCGACCGGGGACGGATTACTCTTGCCGTGACGCCCGACGAGGAAACCCGTTCGATCGGTGCGGCCGCGCTCGTGCCGTCGCTCGACCTCGATCCCGACCGCGGGGACGCGGTGATCGTCGGCGAACCCACAGGACTCAACGTCTGCAACGCCGCGAAAGGACGTTTCGAAGGGCGCGTCACGATCACTGGCGAGCGCGCCCACGCCGCCGAGCCACACACGGGGCGGAACGCGATCGCGATGGCCGCGCCGGTGATCGACGCGCTCGCGACGTTCGACGATCGGGCCGAGGGTCTCGACACTTACCCCGACCTCGGCGCACCGACACTCACGCCGACGCTCGTCACAGGCGGCGAGGCGACGAACCAAGTGCCCGCCGACTGTGAGATCGTTCTCGATCGCCGAAGCGTCCTGCCCGAGACCGCGGTGGGCTTCGAAACCGCGCTGAACGAGTATCTCGGTGAGCGGGTTCCGTCCCCCGACGCGGTTTCGTTCGCGTTGACCGACCGCGAAACACCGTTTCTCGAAGCGTTCGAGACGCCCGACGACGCTCGCGTGGTCAGCGTGCTCCAAGAGGCGTCGGGTGGTGCGGTGCGGCCGTTCACCGCCGCAACTGAGGCGTCGTACTTCGCACGCGAGGCCCCCACAGTCGTGTTCGGTCCGGGCGATCTCGCTGACGAGGACGGACCGGTCGCTCACGCGGATCGGGAGTATGTTCGGCTCTCGGCGGTCGAGCGCGCCACAACGATCCTCGGGGACGCACTCGCCGAATTTCTCCGAGAGACGGACGTTTAAGGACACGGCGTTCGATGGTAGGCCCATGAGTGTCGAAGGCGACGACCGCGTGCTCGAACTGCTCGAAGACGCTCGCAACGACGAGTTCGAGACTGTCATCAACTACCAGACCAACGCCGCCGCGCTCGCAGGGGTTGCGGCCGAGGAGATCGCCGACAGTCTCAGTGCCGACGTTCAGGAGGAGCTCGGCCACGCCGAGGAGATCGGTGAACGCATCACCCAGCTGGGCGGCCAGCCGAAGGGATCGTTTGACCTCGAGATGGGCCAAGAGGAGCTCCAGCCACCGGAGGACCCCACGGACGTGCTCTCGGTCATCGACGGCGTGATCGCCGCCGAGGAGGGTGCGGTCGAGACGTACCGCGAACTCATCGAGGTCGCCGAGGAGGCCGGCGATCCCGTGACCGAGGATTTCGCGACGGAACTCCTCGCCGACGAGGAAGAACACCTCGCGGAGTTCGAGGGCTACCGGAAGGAGTACGAGGACTGAACCCTCGGATCGTTCGTCGCTGCCACCATCGATCGGCGGCACGGCGCTGTAACTGCCGACGGCGGGGGGATCGACTGCCTGAAAGCGTAACCGACATGTGAGACGGTAGCGATGCGGAGACAGAAGGAATACTAAATAATGGTCGAAGCGTTGCTCGTCGTCGGGGGGCTGGTAGCGGTGTTCGTCGGGTACAACATCGGTGGCTCCTCGACGGGGGTCGCGTTCGGCCCCGCAGTGGGGAGTCGAATCACGGGCAAGACGCTCGCAGCGGTGCTGTTTACCGCCTTTGCGCTGCTCGGTGGCTGGACGGTCGGGCAGAACGTCATCACCACGATGGGCTCGGAGATCGTGGCCGAGGAGTTCACGCTCGCGGCGAGCGTGGTGTTGCTCTTCTTTACAGGAATTTCACTGCTGATTTCGAACCTGTTCGGCGTGCCGGCGTCGACCTCGATGACCGCGGTCGGCGCGATCGCCGGGCTCGGTGTGGCGAACGGCACGCTCAACGAGGACGTGATGTTCGGGATCGTCTCGGCGTGGATCGTCGCTCCCCTCGTGGCGTTCTGGATCGGCGTGCTGCTGGGCCGGTACATCTATCCACACCTCGACGCCCGGGTCTCGTTCGGGCGGATCGAGGACGGCCTGTTCGACATCGATCGGTCGGGAACGCTTCCGCGACCCCGACTCCGAGAGGGCGCGACAGCCCGCGATATCGTGGGTGCGGCGATCGTTCTGGTCGTCGCGTGCTACAACGCGTTCTCGGCCGGTGCGTCGAACACCGCAAACGCGGTCGCGCCGCTGGTCGGCAGCGGCGCAGTCGGGGTCGAGGCGGGCACGCTGCTCGCGGTCGGCGCGATGGGGATCGGCGCGTTCACGATCGCTCGGCGCACCCTCGATACGGTCGGCGATGGGATCACCGACCTCCCGATCCTCGCCGCGATCCTCGTCTCGCTGATCGGCGCGTCGATCATCACCGTGCTCTCGAACTTGGGGATCCCGGCGAGTCTCGCAGTCAGCATGACGTCCTGTATCATCGGGCTCGGATGGGGGCGAGCCTCTCGTACGGTCACGCTGGTCGACGCCGCCGGGACCGCGATCGAGGGCGAGGGCCGTCCGGACGTCTCCGTGGGCGCGCTCGTCCCTGCGCGGGTGAGCGAGGCGCGAGCTGAACCGGGGGCCATCGATGCGACCAAAGGACCCGCACAGGGCCCGACGATCGGCGAGGTTGCCGACGCCCAGACGCCCCCCGACGCTCGGCAATCCGGTACGCCTGTGGACGATGCTCCTGCCGAGCCCGTCCCGAAGATCGGCGAGGAAGACCCCGAGGCGCTCGCGGCGGGGGACCTGTTCGATCGGGCGGCCACCGGACGGATCGTCTCGATGTGGCTACTCACGCCGACGATCTCCGCGATCGGCTCGTACCTCGTGTTCGCGTTCGTGCTGTGACGGCGACGGCGACGATCCGAGTCGCGACCACCCAGCCCGCGCGATCGAACGGAAATCGCTTTCCTCACCCGAACGTAACGACACCGCATGAGCGAGTCCACGACACAAGTCCTCGTCCCGATCGACGGGTCGCCGCGCTCGGAGCGCGCGCTCGATCACGCCCTCGATATGTCGGACGTCACCATCACCGTTCTCACCGTGATCGATCCGTTCGACGTCGATCCGCTCTCGCCGGGCCTCCAGTCGCCGACCGGGGTGCCCGGGATGCCCGGCTACTCCGAGGAGTGGTACGAGAGCGCGAAAGCCGACGCCGAGGAACTCCACGCCGACGCCCGCGAGCGCGCCACCGAAGACGACTTGGAGGTGGTGAGCGAGATCGTCTTCGGTCGGCCCGCGCGCCGGATCGTCACCTACGCCGAGGACAACGACATCGATCACATCGTTATCGGGAACCACGGACGCGAGGAGTTCCCTCACGTCCTGCTCGGCAACACCGCCGAGTCGGTGGTCCGCCGGTCGCCAGTGAACGTGACCGTCGTTCGGTGAGCTGCCGGCTGTCGAGTAGCACGCCTTTTTGTCCTCGGCCGTCGGAGACCGCCGCATGGCACGAAAACAGGCAGTCCGCGAGCGGATCGTCGACAGCGGCGTGACGGCCGTCCTCCGGGGAATCGACGAGGAGGACATGGTTCCGGTCGCTGAAGCGATCCACGCAGGCGGCGTGACCGCGATCGAAGTGACCGCCGACGCGAAGCGGTGTACCGAGATGATCGCCGCGGTCGATCGGGCGCTCGCGGACACCGACGCCGTCGTGGGGGCCGGGACAGTGATGGATGCGCCGGCAGCGCGTAACGTGATCGAGGCCGGCGCGGAGTTCGTGCTCGCTCCGAACCTCAACGAGGACGTCGTGACGGTCTGCAACCGCGAGAACGTGGTCTGCATCCCCGGCGTGATGACACCGACCGAAGCGGATCGCGCGATGGCAGCCGGGGCGGACATCCTGAAACTGTTCCCCGCATCGACGGTCGGTCCTGACCACATCGGCGCGCTCCGAGGCCCACTCGGCGACGTGCCGGTGATGCCCACGGGCGGTGTTTCGGCCGACAACGTCGGCGAGTACTTCGACGCCGGTGCGGTCGCGGTGGGAGCAGGGTCGGCGCTGGTGGATTACGACGCCATCGAACGCGAGGACTGGGACGCGGTACGCGACTCCGCCGCAGAATTTGTCTCGGCCGTCGAGGACGCGCGGTCCTGAGGACGGCCGGGCCAGACACGATGCGCGCACCGACTGACGCTCACTCCACGTCGCCGGCCAGATCGCTCGCCACACCGGTGTAGCCAGCGGGCGTGAGCTCGTGGAGCTCCTCGCGGGTCGTCTCGCTCACGTCGAGATTGTCGAAGAGGTCATAGAAGTCTTCGAGACTCGTGCGGCGGCCCCTGGTGAGCTCTTTGACTCGTTCGTAGGCGTCGGTGTGGCCCTCGCGACGAAGGATCGTCTGGACCGCCTCACCGATGACTTCTGGGTTCGCGTCGAGGTCATCGGCCATTACCTGCTCGTTCGGGACGACCTTCGCCAATCCGGCCTCGGTCTTCCGGTAGCCGATGCAACAGTGTGCGAGCGCCGCACCGATATTTCGCTTCACCGTCGAATCCGAGAGGTCGCGCTGGAGCCGCGAGGTGGTGATGTACTCCCCGAGGAAATCGAGATCCGAATTCGCCTTCGAGAGGTTGCCCTCGCTGTTCTCGAAGTCGATCGGGTTCACCTTGTGGGGCATCGTCGACGAGCCGGTTTCGTCCGCATCGGTACGCTGGCCGAGGTAGCGCTGGCTGACGTAGTGCCACGCGTCGCGATCGAGGTCGAGAAGGACGGCGTTCGCTCCCCGCAACGCGTCGAACAGCGCCGCGAGGTCGTCACACGGGTTGATCTGGGTGACGGGCTCGACGAACTCGAGGTCCAGAGATTCGACGAACTCGCGGGCGAACGACCGCCAGTCGACTTCCGGGTAGGCGGCGTGGTGGGCGGCGTAGGTCCCGCTCGCGCCCGCGAGTTTGCCCGCCAGCCCGCCGGCCGCGGTCTCGATGCGATCGATCGCACGGTCGAGTCGTCCCATGAAGACCGCCATCTCCTTGCCGAACGTCGTCGGTGTGGCGGGCTGGCCGTGGGTGCGTGCGAGCATCGGCACGTCCCGATTTTCACTGGCGAGATCCGCCAGCGCGCCCCTGATATCGTGGAGCGCAGGGACCAGCACCTCATCGATGGCAGGGCCGACAAGCAGCCGGTGAGCGAGGTTGTTGACGTCCTCGCTCGTGAGTCCGAAGTGGATCCACTGGTCGGCGTCGAGACTTGCGGGAAGTGCGTCGCGTACGAAGTATTCGACGGCCTTCACGTCGTGGTTGGTCGCCGGATACTTCTCGGTTCCCTCAGTTTCGATCCGTTTGATCCGCGCCGCGTCATCCTTGTCGAACTCCTCGTAGGCCGCCCGGAGTGTCGTGCGGTCGTCGCCGTCGATCGCGAGCGGTGTCGCATCGAGATCGGCGAGCGCGAGGAGGTATTCGATTTCGACGCGGACGCGAGCGCGCAACAGTGCGCCCTCGCTGACGTAGGGGACGAGCGGTTCGGTGTAGCGTGCGTACCGGCCATCGAGGGGCGAGACCGCCGAAAGCGGGCCGCGATCGGTCATGGGCGCGGATGGGACGAGCGCTCGAAAAAGCGTGCCGGTTGGTCCGATCCACGAGGTAAAATCACGCTATCGAAACGACATACCACAGCACCGAAGGTCGTGGCCCGCTTCTCGGCGATTGGTATCGATGACCCGACAGCGCTCCGTTCGGATGGTCGTCGACGGAACCGCCCTACTGGGGCGGGGAGGTCGGTAGCGTGGCGCAGCCTGGTCGCGGACTCGGAGTTCCCGACGCGCTCGACGGGGTGTTCGGCGAGGTCGGCGTCGTCGTGCTCGCGGCGCTGACCCAGCTCGGTGACGTCTGGTTCATGTCCGTTCTCGCCGGCAGCATCTATCTCGCGTCGACGCGGCCCGGCAATCCGCTCGCCCGGCGGCGCGGGGCGTTCGTCCTCGCGCTGCCGATCGTGTACGTCGTGACAGTCGGGGCGCTCAAGGGCGTCTTCACGCTTCCACGACCGCCGGGTGCCGGCGTCGCGGTCACGATCCCGTGGCTCCCACCGCTGCTCGTTCCCGTCTTCGAGAACGCCGCCACCGCCGATGGGTACGGGTTCCCGAGCGGCCACGCGCTCGGGACGACGCTGGTCTGGGGCGGCGCGGCGCTCGCCACGGACTATCGAACCCGACGTGTTCGCCTGGCCGTCGCGGGTACAGCCATCGTGCTGATGTCGTTTTCTCGACTCGCACTCGGAGTCCACTATCTGATCGACGTGGTTGCAGGGGTGGCGATCGGTGCGGTGCTCCTCTACGTGGTGTACCGGCTCGCCGACCGCGGCACCGATCCCGGTCGGGCGCTCCTCGTCGCAGTCGCGATCGGCCTCGTCGGCGTGCTCAACCAGCTCAGCTTCGACAGCGTCGCGGCGTTCGGCGTCGCGGTTGGGGCGTGGTTCGCGTGGTATGCGCTGGTCGACCGCGAGCCGGCGACACCCCGAACCACGGGGATGGCCGTTGTCAGCGTGGCGACGCTAGTGCTCGCCGGTGTACTCTTTCTCGCGCTATATCTTTCGGTGCCGCCGACACCGGTGACGGCGATCGGCAGTGCGGTCGCCGCCGCCGCGATCGTCGCCGCACCGGATCTCGGCGAGCGCGTCGTCTCGGCCGTCGGTGCGGAACGAGGGCGAACACGACCGGGATGAATCCGAACGCCTTTGCGCGCGGCGCGCACGCCTCCGATCATGACACGGATCGCCGGTGTAGCGGGCAATCGCGGACGGAACCTTTGCCGAATCGCCGACCGGAACCCCGGCGGTGCGACCCTCGCAGTGATGCTCGCAGCCGACCCCGCTGCCCCCGCACTCGACGCTGCGGCCGAGCGCGGGATTCCGACCGAAATCGTCGAGCGTGGCGACGACGAGTCCGACGCAGCCCACGAGCGGCGACTCCTCAACCGGCTCAACGAGTACGATATCGACCTGGTCTGTCTCGACGGCTACATGCGCGTGCTCACGAACGAGTTCATCGACGGCGCGCCGCTCACGTTCAACATCCACCCATCGTTGCTCCCTGCATTTCCAGGGGTAGACGCCCACAAGCAGGTGCTCGACGCGGGCGTGAGCGTGACCGGCTGCACGGTTCACGTCGTCACCGAAACGGTCGACGACGGCCCGATCGTGACCCAGGAAGCCGTCCCGGTCTACGACGATGACGACCCCGACTCGCTCAAGCAGCGCGTGCTCACCGAGGCGGAGTTCGCGGCCTATCCACGTGCTATCCGGTGGTTTGCCGAGGGACGACTCACAATCGAGGACGAGGGCGACGACCACCGAGTTCGCGTCGAGGGCGACACCAGCGGTGGTAGCGGTGGCGATGACGCTGCTGGCGATGGTAACGGAAGCGACACGGACGCTGCATTCCCGGCGCGGCGCGTGACGAGCACCGAGCGCGCCGCCGAACTCCGGTACGGCGAGAACCCACACCAGGCGGCGGCGGTGTACGCCGACCCGACCACCGATGCAGCGAGTGTCGTCGACGCCGAACAGGTGAACGCTGGCGCGAAGGGGCTGTCGTACAACAACTACAACGACACCGACGCCGCGCTCGGCCTCGTCCGGGAGTTCGACGAGCCGGCGGCCGCAGTGATCAAACACACCAACCCGGCGGGGTGTGCGACCGCCGACGACCTCGCGACCGCCTACGACCGCGCGCTCGCCACCGATCCGATGAGCGCATTTGGCGGGATCGTCGCACTGAACCGGGAGTGCGATGCAGCGACCGCCGAGCTGATCGTCGAATCGTTCAAAGAAGTCGTCATCGCACCGGGCTACACCGACGATGCGCTCGCGGTGCTCACGGACGAGGACAACCTCCGAGTGCTCGATACCGACGGGTTCGGCCCCGAAGCAGGACGGTTCGTCGAGAAACCCATCACCGGAGGGCGGCTCGTTCAAGAGCGCGACAAACAGGTGCTCGCGCCGGACGGACTAGAGGTCGTGACCGAGCTTGAGCCGACTGCCGAACAGATGGAGGCGATGTGCTTCGCGTGGCAGGTCATCAAACACGTGAAGTCGAACGCCATCGTCTTCGCCGACGGGACCCAAACTACTGGAGTCGGGATGGGTCAGGTCTCTAGAGTCGACGCGGTGCGGCTCGCGGCGATGAAGGCCGACGAGCACGCCGAGGGGACCGAGGCGGCAGGGTCGGTGATGGCTTCCGACGCCTTCTTCCCGTTCCCCGACGGGGTCGAGGCGGCAGCGGAGGCGGGCGTGGAGGCGGTCGTCCAGCCCGGTGGTTCGGTGAACGACGACGACGTGATCGCCGCCGCCGACGATCTCGGGCTCTCGATGGCGTTTACCGGCCAGCGCGCGTTCCGCCACGACTGACTGCGGCCGTCCTGCTTCGCTCACAGCGTCTCCAGTCGCTCGGCAGTCAGACCGGCCAGCTCTCCGGTCAGCTACCGTTCGTGTTTTCCTTCGGGTATCACAATCGCTAAAGGGACGCCGACCGATCTGTGTAATACACTCACTCCGAACCGTCGCTCGATCGCTCGGGGTGTACAAACTGCTAGTATGAACGGAACGAACCACGTCGACGCCACCGATCGGTCTCCTACTTCCTCACGTCGTCGGTTTCTCTCGGTCGCCGCAGCCGGTACGCTCGCGAGCATCGGCGGGCTCGGCAGCGTTGCAGCCCAGTCCGAACCCGAGATCATCCGACTCGGCGGCGAAATCGCCGGCTGGCAGGGCCGTGCGCCCGACACGATCGCCGACGAGACGAACCCCACCCTCCAGCTCGAAGCCGGCACCACCTATCGGGTAGTCTGGGAGAATTTGGATGGAATGGGTCACAACGTCGCGCTGCTCGACGGCGACGGCAACGTACTCGAACGCACCGAAGTGATGAGCGAGGAGGGCGCGACCCAGTCCATCGAGTTCACCGCGCGCGAGGCGATGGCCGAGTACGTCTGCGAGCCACACATCACCTCGATGCAGGGGACGATCTCCTTCGGCGACGGGTCGGGCGGCGGAACGACCACTCCGACACCAACCGAGGGCGGTGAGTCCGAACCGTATATTTCATCGGGCGCGTCGGTCCGGCTCGAAACGATCGTCGATGGCGGCCTCGTGGCCCCGGTCGATTTCGAGGTGCCACCGGGCACGTCGAGCCGACGGTTCATCGCGGACCGACTCGGGCAGGTGTATCTCCACACCGACGATGGGCTGCGTGAGGAGCCGTACGTCGACGTGAGCGATCGGATGGCCGAAGTCGGCGGCGAAAAAGGACTGCTGGGGATGGCGTTCCATCCCGAGTTTCAGTCGAACGGCCGATTTTTCCTGCGCTACAGCGCGCCGTTGACCGAGAGTGCACCCGATTCGTACTCCCATACCGAAGTGCTCGCGGAGTTTCGGGCGAGCGATGGGTCAGCGACCAGCGCGAGCTTCGAACGCCGACTACTCGAAATTCCTCAGCCTCAGGACACCCATAACGCCGGCTCGGTCACGTTCGGTCCCGACGGCTACTGCTATATCGGCGTGGGCGACGGCGGCGGCGCACACGACAACAACCCCGGCCACGTCGAGGACTGGTACGAGGACAACGAGGGCGGCAACGGCCAGGACGTCACCGAGAACCTTCTGGGGAGTGTCCTCCGAATCGACGTCGACGGCGAGAGCGAGGACAAGCCATACGCGATCCCCGAGGACAACCCACTCGTGGGCGATGCCGGATTGAACGAGCAGTTCGCGTGGGGCTTTCGCAACCCATGGCGGATGGGCTTTTCCGACGGGCGGCTGTTCGTCGCCGACGTCGGCCAGAACGGGTTCGAGGAGGTCAGTATCGTCGAGAGGGACAAAAACTACGGCTGGAACGTCCGCGAGGGCACCCACTGTTTCAAACCGGGGCCCGAAGGGAGTCGCAACCCGCCCGAAGAGTGCCCGAGCCAGCTCCCACCGGACGTTCGCGGCGGCGAGCGACTCATCGATCCCGTCATCGAGTACCCACACAGCTACCAGGGCCAAGGCGTCGGCTCGGCGGTCATCGGTGGCTACGTTTACGATAACGACGCGATCGGGTCCTTGGGAGGAAAGTACGTTTTCGGCGATTTCCGGAAGACCGCCGAGACCGAGACCCCGACCGGCTCGCTGTTCGCCGCCACTCCGACCGACGAGGGACTCTGGGAGCTCGAAGAGCTCACGATCGAGAACACCGAGAGCGGTACGGTGGGCGCGTACGTCCTCGCCATTGGGCGGGACAACGACGGTGGCTTCTACGTACTGACGAGCGCCGAAACCTCGGAGGGACGAACCGGCGCGGTCCACCGCATCCGTCCGCCGCAGAGCGCGGCACAGCGCACGACCGCGACGCCCAACAACGGCTCCGCTGGCAACGCGACGACGGCCAACGCCACGGCCGCCAACGCGACACCGATGGCTGGATCGACGACGAACGCGACCGTCAACGGGACTCCGACAACGAGCGCAACGACCGCCAACGCAACCACGACGGCGAACGCCACGCCAGCAAACGCCACTACGTCGGCGATCCCGGCCGCGACTACCGTGACTGAAGCGGACGGCACCGCAGCGACCACGACCGGAACGACCGCCACCGAACGCGTCGGCAACGAAACGACGGCCGCCGGCGGGAACGAGAGTACCGGCGACGCCGCGGGATCGAGCGGTTCCGGTCCGGGCTTTGGCGTACTTGCGGCGCTTTCGGGACTCACGATCGGTGCGGCGCGGCTGCTGTCCGGACGCGACAGCGAGTAACGCGACGAAGTGAGACAACGCCGCGGTCAGAGAACGCCGAGGCCCTGGAGGTCGCGTTCGAGTTCGTTTTTCTGCTCGTCGGTCAGCCGTCGGAGGGGGCTGCGAAGCGGACCGGCGTCGAACCCCTGGAGCGAGAGTGCTCCCTTCACGCCCGCCATGTACGGCCCCTTATCGAACGCTGCACGGATTCGATAGAGTGTTTCCTGAAGATCGCGAGCGCGGTCGCGATCACCAGCGTCGTAGGCGTCGTGGAGGTCGACCACGATCTCGGGAAAGGCGTTCGCGATCGCGCTCACACCGCCGACGCCGCCGAGCACGCGACCTACGAACTGGAGGGAGTCCGCGCCAGGGAGGACAGTGAGATCGGGGTTAGTGGCGATGGTCTGGCCGAGCCACGGGACGTCCTTGCTCGAATCCTTGATTCCAGCGATCGCGTCGATCTCGGCCAGTTCGGCGAGAGTCCCCCGCGAGAGTTCGTTGCCCGTCCGACCGGGGATGTGGTAGACGTAGATCGGAAGATCGATCGCGTCGGCGACCCGTTGGTAGTGTTCGATCGCACCCTCGTCGTCGAGCGGGTAGTAGTACGGCGTGACGATCATGACACCGTCGGCCCCTGCGTCGGCGGCGCGCTCGGCGTTGCGAACAGTATGGTAGGTACTCACCGCACCGACGCCGGCGATCACCGGAACCTCGCCGCCGACTTCGTCGACGACCGCCTCGATCACACCGACGGATTCCTCGGCGTCGAGCAATGCGAACTCTCCGTTGGTTCCGAGCGGGAACACGCCGTCGACGCCGCGATCGACCACGAACCGCGCGTGGGCGGCAGTGGTCCCGTAGTCGACGGACTCGTCGCCGTGGAAGGCAGTGACCGTCGGCGGGATCACACCACCGGATGAGAGCGGATCGGGGTTGCTGTCTGATTGCATGACACACCCCACTCGACGGACCGGCATAATATTCGCGAATTTACTATGATAGATGGCGTCGTCTGCGGCACCGGAAACGGCTCGGAACGAATCGGGTGGCTCCCGACGGACAATCCCACATTACATCGAGGGGCCGGCTCTCCGAGAGTCGATTCCGGAACGGTTAGGGCCGCGGGCGGGACACGAACGAGCATGTCACCGCGTGTCGTCACGCTCGGGGAGACGATGGTGTTGATCAACCCCGCAGAGTCGGGGCCGATGAAGTACACCACCGAGTTCAAGAAGAGCCTCGGCGGCGCGGAGAGCAACGTCGCGATCGGCCTCGCACGGCTCGGTCACGATGTCGGCTGGATCAGCAAACTCGGCGCGGACCCCCACGGCGAGTATCTCCGCTCGTTCGTCCGTGGCGAGGGTGTCGATACGAGCCACGTAACGACCACCCAAGACGCACCGACCGGGATCATGTTCAAGGAGCGCCGCGCGCTCGGCGAGAGTTCGGTGTACTACTACCGACACGGCTCGGCCGCGTCCACCATGACGCCCGCCGATCTCCCCGAAGCGTTCCTCGCCGACGCCGAGTACCTCCACCTCACCGGGATCACGCCAGCCCTCAGTGACTCGTGTCGCGAGACCGTCTTCGCCGCTGTCGAACGCGCCCGCGAGGCGGACGTGACGATCTCGTTCGATCCAAATCTCCGGGAGAAACTCTGGGACAGCACGGACGAAATGCGATCGACGCTGCTCGATCTGGTGGCGGCGGCCGACATCGTGCTGCCCGGCATCGAGGAAGGCCGAGCGCTGTTCGACGCCAAGGAACCCGAGGCCATCGCGGCGGCGTGTCTCGATCGTGGAGCCGACCTCGCCGCGGTCAAACTCGGTGCGGCGGGCGCGCTCGTCGCCGACGACTCGACGACCGAACACGTCGCAGGTTACGACGTCGAGCGGGTGGTCGACCCGGTCGGGGCGGGCGACGGGTTCGCGGCGGGCTTTCTCGCAGGCCGTCTGCGGGGTCTCGACCCGGTCGAAGCGACGGAACGCGCCAACGCGGTCGGCGCGTTCGCCACGACCGTCGCTGGCGACATCGAGGGCCTGCCTACCAGCGAGGAGCTCGAAGTCTTCCGTGGCGAGCGCGATGCAGTGTACCGATAGCGAGACTGCTCGGTAGGAACTCGGCTTCCGGAATCCCCTCTCCACGACACGCATCGTTCCCGAACGTTCCCGACAGAATAGTCAACGAAGCAAAGTATTCAAGGGCGAGTAAACACTTCGTTCGAGTATGGAATGGCAACACCGCAGAAACCGAACGAAAGCCGAGAAAAAGAACGACGAACCGCGATCGGGAACCGACTGGTCGTTCGTCGCGGCCGCGATCGCCGTCGCCTGAGAGGATTACGGAGCCAGACCCTCAGACGTCGCCGATTTCTCGCGACCACACCGGCGTCTTTGGGGCTTCGAGACGTTCGATCTCGTCGTCCGACAGCGAGACCGATAGCGCCGCCACCTGCTCGTCGAGGTGCTCGACGGTTCGCGGTCCGACGATCGGTGCGTCGACGACGTCCTTCGCGAGCAGCCACGCGAGGCTGATCCCGACCGGCGTGGTCTCCTTCTCGTCGGCGAGCGCGCGGACTTCGTCGAGCACCGCCCAGTTGTCCTCGGTGAACCGGTTCCGAGTGTGTTCGTCGTCGGCCGCTCGGCCCTCGGTGGGATCCTCCCCGCGCTCGTACTTGCCGGTGAGGAAACCACCCGCGAGCGGCGACCACGGAACGACCCCCACGTTCTGATCTCGGCAGACCGGCAGGACGTTCGCCTCCTCGTGACGGTCGACGAGGTTGTACTCGGCCTGCATCGAGACGAATCTTTCAAAATTGTTCACGTCGGCCTCGTAGAGCGCCTTTGTGAACTGCCACCCGGACATCGTGCTCGCGCCGACGTAGCGGACCTTCCCGTGATCGACGAGGGTGTCGAGCGCCGAGAGCGTCTCGGTGATCGGCGTCTCGTCGTCCCAGCGGTGGATCTGGTAGAGATCGATGTAGTCGGTTCCCAGCCTGTCGAGGCTGGCGTCGGCCTGTTCGAGGACGTGTCGCCGCGAGAGCCCTTGGCCGTTCGGCCGATTCGCCATCCGTCCGTGGACTTTGGTGGCGATCACGTGCTCGTCGCGGCGACCGTCGAGGGCGTCTCCGAGGATCTCCTCGGACTCCCCGCGCGAGTAGACGTTCGCCGTATCGAAGAAGTTGATCCCGTGTTCGATGGCGCGCTCGATGACCGCCTCGCTCTGCTCTCGATCGTCGATCATCCACGGCGCGTCGCTGCCGAAGTTCATACAGCCGAGGCAGAGCCGGGAAACCTCCAATCCCGTGTCGCCGAGTCGGGTGTACTCCATGTCGGTGTCGACCATACCGAAACATCGTTCGGTCCAAACAAAAACCTCGTACCTGCGCGTGACGGCCGACCGCCCATATAGCCGGACCGCGCTCTCGATTCGGCCTTCCCGACCGAACGGTGGCTGGTCGATTCGCCACGCAAACCCGGACAACAATTATGTGAATCGAGTGCCTTCTTCCTCGAGAGATGAATATCGGAAAGAAGGCTCGGGTTGCGGGGAGTGCACACGTCGACGACGGTGCCGAGATCGGCAAACACGCTACGATTCACGACAGCGCACACATCGGTGCCGACGCTCGCATCGGTAAACACGTCGAGATCCACGAGAACGCGCAGATCGAGGCGGGCACGCGGATCGACAAGCACGCCCACGTCCACGCGGATGCGTCAGTCGGGAAGAACGCGAGTGTGGGAAAGCACGTCCACGTTCACGAAAACGCTCGGGTCGACGAGGGTGCGCGGGTCGGCAAGCACGCACACGTTCACGATCACGAGATCGGCGGCGGTCGCCGGACACGGTAGTCACCACCAGCGTTCGTGGGTCTCGTTTCGTCGCACGGTCCGCCACCGGATTGATCACTCCGGACAGGCGTCTCGAAGCGCCGTCACGGCCTCGTGATCGGGCAGTGCGTCGATCGCCCCCGTCTCGGTCGTGGTGAGTGCGGCAACCGCATTGGCGAACGCGAGGGTCTCGTCGAGCGATTCGCCGCCGGCGAGTTCGTGAAGTACGCCCGCAAGGAAGGCGTCGCCCGCACCGGTCGCGTCGACGGGATCAACGTCGTAGCCTGGGTGTGAGACGTCGACGGCTCCCCACGGCGCGCGGTCGGCGGCGATCGCGCGCGACCCGTCGGCTCCCCGCGTCAGGAATACGGTGTGTGGCCCGGCAGCGAACAGGTTCGCGGCGAGATCGGTGGGATCGTCGTCCGCGAACGACGTTCCACCGAGATCCTCGACAGAGGTCTTGACCACGTCCGTTCGAGCGAACACGGCGTCGAGCGTTTCGTGGAGGGTCACATCGTCAGGCCAGAGCTCGCGTCTCGTGTTTGGGTCGAACGCCACCCGACAGTCGTGGTCGCGGGCGCGCTCGCAGAGATCGAGGAGTGCGGAGCGGGCGGGTTCGGCTGCGAGCGCCACCGGCGCGTCGACGCAGATCCACTCGATGTGATCGAGCACGCTATCCGGAACCACGTCCGCATCGAGATGGCTGTCGGCGCTGTCGGCTCCATAGAACGTGAAACTCCGGTCGGCGTCGGCGTCGTGGGCGACGAAGGCGAGTGTAGTCGGATGAGCCGAGCGCGTCACGAACCGACCGGGAAGCCCGTTCTCGTCAAGGATCGCTGCGAGAAAGTCGCCGAACCCGTCGGTCGAAACGTTCGTCAGAAACCACGGCGATGCGTCGAACCGGGAGAGCGCGATCGCGACGTTCGCCGCTGCACCACCCGCTCGCCGTGAGAACGATTCGACCTCGGAAAGTGGTCCCGGCTGTGCGGGCAAGAAATCGATCAGCGTCTCACCGGCGACGAGGATCGCTGGGTCGTCCATACCGACCGCTCGCGGCCCGCCGGGAAAGGTGTTGGAGGCTGGCACTCACTCCAGATCGACGTCGATCCACTCGTCCGAGCGTGCTGCCTCGTAGGCCGCTTCGGTCACGGCGGTCACCCGGAGCGCGTCACGAGCCGTGGCCGGTGGCGCGCGCCCTTCGTCGATCGCCGTGATGAACGCCTCGGCCTTGTTCACCTGGTCGCTTCGGTCGATGTACGGGACGTGTTCGGTACTCTCGGCGTCGATCTCCGTGACCGTCCGCGGCTCCCACTCCCGGCCGTCGAGATACACTGCGCCGTCGTCGTCCCAGAGGTGGATGTGCTCGCGAACGCAGGGTGAATCGCCCGAGACCGAGACGTTCGCGGTCGCGCCGTTGGCGAACTCGATCAGTACCGTGGCCTCGGCGTCGACTCGCTGCTCGTCGTCCGCAAAGCGCATCCGCGAGGACACTGCCGTCGGCTCCAGACCCGACGTCCAGAGCACCGCGTCGAGCAGGTGGCTGCCGGTGTCGTAGAGCATCCCGCCGCCCGAGAGATCGGGGTCAGTCCGCCACGTCTCCGTGAAGTTCGACAGCCAGTTCTGGGTGATCTCCGCGGTGATCCATCGCGGTTCGCTCTCCTGAAACCGTTCGCGCGCCGCCACGAACGCCGGGTTGAGGTGGCGCTGGTATCCCACCATCAGCGTCCGGTCGCTCGTCGCGGCGCGGTCGGTGATCTCCTGTGCGCGTTCGAGGTCCGTCGTCAGCGGTTTGTCACAGAACACGTGGAGGTCGTGATCGAACCCCGCCATCACCTGGTCGTAGTGGAGGGTGTGCGGCGTCCCGACGAGGATCGCGTCGAGCGGTTCATCCTCGATCATCGCTCGAAAGTCGTCGTACAGCGATTCCTCGCCGACACCGAACGTGGCCGCGGCTGCGGCGCGCGGTTCGGGGGCGATGTCGGTGATCGCGGTCACGGCCGATTTCGGATGTTGGTGGAACTGCCCGCCGACCGTCGTGCCGATGTAGCCGGTGCCGATGACGCCGACGCGAAGGGTGTCGGGAGTCATGCTTCGACCGCCGCCCACTCGCCGCGGTCGTCGCTGCGCTCGATGGCGTCGAGGACGCGCTGTACCGCAAGACCGTCGGCGAACGAGGGGTGGAACGCTTCTTCCTGATCGATTGCCGACAGGAACTCGTAGTCCTCGTGAACGAAGGTGTGCTCCCAGCCGAGGACGTGGCCCGGCGGCCACCAGTGATCGACGTAGGGGTCGTCGGCGTCGGTCACGAGCATCGTCTCGTAACCCCGGTTGCCGTCGCGGAGCAGTTCGAGTTCGTTGAGACGTTCGAGCGAGAACCGGAGGCTGCCCTCGGTGCCGTGAACCGCGATCGTGTGGTGGTTCTTGTGGCCGTCGGCGACCCGCGAGGCCTCGAAGGTGCCCATCGCGCCGTTCGCGAATTCGGCCTGGGCGGAGTAGGCGTCGTCGACGGTCACCGCGCGCGCGTCCTCGCTCTCCTCGCCTTCCACTGGTCGCTCGTCGACGAACGTCCGGAGGTGGCCGCTGATGCGCTCGATTTCGCCCGCGCGGTCACCGATGAGGAATCGTGCGAGGTCGATCGTGTGTGCGCCAAGGTCGCCGAGCGCACCGCTGCCGGCAAGGTCCTCGTCCATCCGCCAAGACCACGGCTCTTCGTGGTCGACGCCCCAATCCTGGAGATACTTCCCGCGGACCTGGCGGATCGCGCCGATCTCGCCGTCGTCGACCAGGTTTTTCGCGTACTGGATCGCAGGTACGAAGCGGTAGTTGAACGCACACCCGGCGATCGCGTCGCTCGCGTCGGCCGCCGCAGCCATCCGCTCGGCGTCATCGAGGGTCGGTGCGAGCGGTTTCTCGCAGAAGACGGGGACATCGGCTTCGAGTGCGGCGATCGAGGGTTCGGGATGGACGAAGTTCGGCCCGAGGTTGTAGAAGACGTCCACCTCGTCGATTACAGACTCCCAGTCGGTCGCGGTGTTGGAAAAGTCCAGCTGGTCCGCAGCGTCCGCGAGTGCGTCCTCGTCGCGGCCAATGAGGGTGTGACGCTCGATGTCGGGCGCGTCGGGGAAGAACATCGGGAGTCGCGTGAACGCGTTCGAATGAGCCTTGCCCATGAATCGATAGCCGAGAACGCCGATTCGCAATGCCATGTCGGCACCCACACCCGATGTCGCCTTAGTTCTCCGGGTTGGAGCGGGTGTGGCCGAGGGCTCCGCGTCGGAATCGCGTCGGGTTCGACTACTCCGCCCAGTAGGCGTCGCCAGGCGTCGTCTCGAACACCGCCCTGTCGAGCACGTCGACCGCCTTCTCCAGCCCCTCGCGCGAACTCGTGAGCGAGTCCTCGTGTTCGATCGAGAGCGCGCCGTCGTAGCCCACCATCCGCAGGGTGGAGACGACCTCTTTCCAGTGGGATTCGCCGTGACCGTAGCCGACGGTTCGGAAGAGCCACGAGCGGTCTTCCTCCTCGGTGTACGGCGTCGTGTCGAGGTGACCCTTGACCCGCGCATTCGACTCGTAGAGACCGGTGTCCTTCGCGTGGGCGTGGTGGATCGCGTCGCCGAGGTACCGGATCGCCGCAGGAACGTCGATTCCCTGCCAGTAGAGATGCGAGGGATCGAAGTTCGCGCCGATCCGGTCGTTGGTGGCTTCGCGCAGCCGCTCCATTCCTGTCGGCTCGTACACCAACATGTTGGGGTGCATCTCGATCCCGACGTTCACGCCGTGGTCGTCGGCGAAGTCGGCGAGGTCGGTCCAGTACTCCTCGGCGACCCCCCACTGGTAGTCGTGAGCCTCCTTGTGCTCGGTGGGCCACGGCGCGGTGATCCAGTTCGGCACCTCGTCGTTCGGGCCGCCGCCGGGCAGTCCCGAGAACGTGGTGACGGTATCCACGCCGAGCTGAGCCGCCAGTTCGATCGCCTCCCGAAGTTCCTCGTCCGCCGTCTCGGCCTGATCGTCGTCGGGATGGATCGGGTTGTTGTGGGTCGCGAGCGCCGAAATTCGGAGGTCGTGCTCGTCGAGCAGATCGTGGAGGTCGGCCTGGGCGTCCTCGTCGTCGAGATACTCCTCGCGCGCGAGGTGGTCGTTGCCGGGACTCCCGCCACAGCCGAGTTCGACCGTGTCGACCCCGAGGCCAGCGAGGTACTCGCAGGTCTCGTCGAGCGGCTGGTCGCCGAACGGCACGGTAAGTACGCCGATGTCCATGTGAACGGTTGCTACGGGTGAACGAATAAAAGTTCAGGTCGAGGCGGCGACGCCCGCGTTCGTCCCCGACGATCCTGGCTCGGTCTCCGGTTAGTCTCCGGTCGGCGATCCTCGTCCGTGCCGACGTTCGCGTTGTGCTTCCTCGTCGAGAGGGTCTTCGAGCTCGCCCATGACTTCCTCGAAGGCGTCGGTCGCGGTGAGGAGGCCGACGATCTCGCCGTCGTCCTCCACGAGTGCGAGCTCCTGGCGCTCGGTTTGGAACCGGTCGACCGCGTCGCTGACCTCCTCGTCTGCCGGCAGCGTCATCGGCGGCGTGGCGAGCTCCTCGATGCCGATCTCGCCGTTCGTGAGGTCGTCGTACCGGCTCGTGATCGCCGTCAGGTAGACGATCCCCTGGAACTCGTCGAAGTCGTTCCCGAGCAACGGATACCGGGAGCGGGAGTGCTCTTCCATGATTTCGAGGTTCTCCGCGACGGTGTTCTCGGTCGAGAGTGCGGCGATCTCCTCGCGTGGCACCATGACGTTGCGGATCGGTACATCGCCGGCGACCAGCGCGTTCACCACTTCTTCCCGTCGCTCTCCGGAGATGTCGCTCTCGTCGAGCACCGACTTGAAGCGTTTGTGGAGGTCCGCACGGCTCTCGATGTCCTCGGCCCCGGATTCGAGCCACGCACCCGTCATCTCTACGCCGAACAGCCCGAGGGTCCACTTCGCCGCCCCATCTCCAAAGTGGATGATTGGCCAGGAGATCCGCGTAAACCAGTACAGCGGCGTCGCACCGTACCGACAGACCTGTTTCGAGCGCTCGACGCCGAGATAGGTGGGAGTCTGCTCGCCGTGGGTGAGATGCAACAGGTTGATGATGAGGAAGGCGAGAATCGCCCCCGCACCGACCGACGCGAGAACCGTCCCGCCGAACAGCGGCTCGAAGATGGCTGCGATCGCGGGCTCGGCCACGATACCGACCGCGATGCTCGAAGAGGTGATCCCGACCTGGCAGCTAGTCAGGTATATCTCCAAGTCCTCCGTCATCTCCCACGCACGTTCCAGTCCCGGCTCCATGAACTCGTCTCTGGTGTACTGCTGGGCACGCGTCAGCGCGAACTCGATCGCGACGAAGAACCCGTTCGCGAGGATCAGGGCGACACCCACGATGAGCCGCACGACGATCTCGGGAGTGTTCATCGGGCCACCTCCGGGGGCGATCGGGTCGACCCCTCGTGTGGGATGTCCGCTGGCGTCGTCCGGACGGTTCTCCCATCAGCGGACCGGAACCGATCGATCATGCCAGATCACCTTGTGAGTCGAGACGCCCAGACTCCTCCCGACGCTGGGCTCGCTCGTAGACGTCGATGGGGTCTTCGAGCTCGCCCATGACCTCCTCGAAGGCGTCGGTCGCGGTGAGCAGGCCGACGATCTCGCCGTCCTCGGTCACGAGCGCGAGTTCCTGATTTTCCGCCTGGAACCGGTCGATCGCGTCGCTGACCTCCTCGTCGGCCGGCAGCGTCATCGGCGACGCGGCGATCTCCTCGATGCCGACTTCGCCGTCCCGGAACGCCTCGATCCGGTTCGTGAGTTCCGCGAGGTAGACGATTCCCCGGAGGTCACCGTCGTCATCGCCGAACAACGGGAATCGAAGATGAGGATTGTCCTCGACGACCGCGAGGTTCTCGGCGGGCGAGTTCTCGGTCGAGAGCGCGGCGATCTCCTCACGCGGCACCATGATGTTCTGAACGGTCATCTCACCGACGGCCAGCGCGTTCATCACCTCCTCGTGGCGCTCCTCGGGGAGGTCGCCCTCAGCGAGCACCGATCCCAGCCGTCGATGGAGGTCCGCACGGCCCTCGATCACGTCGACTTCGGATTCGAGCCACGCGCCGGTCATCTCCACGCCGAACAGCCTGAGGGTCCATTTCGCCACTCTGTCCCCGAGATCGAGGATCGGTCGGATGGCGCGTGTGAACCAGTACAGCGGGGTCGCGCCGTAGCGGCAGACCTGTCGCGACCGCTCGACACCCAGATACGTCGGCGTCTGTTCGCCGTAGACCTTGTGTACCAGGCTCACGATGAGGAACGCCAAGAGCACGCCCGCGCCGATCGACCCGAGAACCGTCCCGCCGAACAGCGGCTCGAAGATCGCCGCGAGCGCCGGTTCGGCCACGATACCCAGCGAGACGCTGGCGGCGGTGATGCCGACCTGACACCCCGTGAGGTAGATCTCGAGCTCCTCGGTCATCGCCCACGCACGTTCGAGCCCGGTGTTGCCCGGCTCCACGAACTCGGATTCGGGGTACTGCCGGGCACGGGTCAGCGCGAACTCGATCGCGACGAAGAACCCGTTCGCGAGGATGAGTGCGGCCCCTGCGATGAGTCTACCGACGATTTCGAGCAGTTGCATTGGCTACTGCTTTCGGTATGTCGTCGGTGGAGCAAAAAGGCTGGGTCTTCCCGGCGACCTGCGACCGGAGCAGTCGATTCAGTCGAGTTCGACGGGGGCTTCCTGGCTCGCGTCGTCGAGTCGGATCGCGCGGCCGGCCTCGGAGGAACGGTAGATCGCGTCGATCACGCGCTGGACGGTGATCCCTTGCTCGATCGTGTTGCGTTCGGGCGGCTCGCCGCGCTCGATCGCATCGAGGAACGCGCGCTGTTCGGCCATCATGGCGTCGTTCGAGCGGGTCGTGATATCAGTATCGGCGAGGTGGTCGGCCCCCTCCTTGCTGCTCTCGTAGAGTCTCAGGCTATCTTCGTTCTGGTCGAAACACGCTCCCGCGTCGGTGCCACGCACGAGGAACTCCTGATTGGTGGGGCGATTGGTCGCCCACGCCGCTTCGAGGCTCACCGTCGAGCCGTCCGCACACCGGATGAACGCGCTCACCGAGTCGTCGACGTCGAACCCGTCCGGCCCGAGATCCTCGCCCCACATATCGATGTAGGCGTAGTCCTCGCGTGTGCCGAAGGCCGATCGCGTGGTCGCCGACACCTCGACGACCTCGGGGAAATCGAGGAAGAACAGCGAGAGATCGATCGCGTGAACCCCGATGTCGATCAGCGATCCACCGCCGGAGGTGGCACGACTCGTAAACCATGACCCACGGCCTGGAATCCCCCGCCGCCGGATATAGTTCGCCTCGACGTGGCGCGTGGTGCCGAACCGCCCCTGCTCCTGGAAGCGTTTCAGCACCTCGACCGGGTTGGTGAAGCGATTCTTGAACCCCGTCATGACGAACCCATCGCTTTCGGCGGCGGCGGCGGCGATCCCTTCGGCGCTCTCGATCGAGTGTGCGAGCGGTTTTTCGAGGAGAACGTCGACGTCGTGCTCGAGCGCACCGACGGCGTACTCCTCGTGAAAGCGATTCGGCGTCGCGATGATTACTGCATCGGCGACCGCGAACAGTTCGTCTGCCGTCTCGTAGGTGGTGGTCGCATACGCGTCCGCAAAGCGTGCGCGAACGTCGGGGTCGACGTCGACGCCACCGACGAGATCGACCCCGTGATCGACTAGCCGGTCGGCGTGGAATCGGCCGATGTTCCCGAGGCCGACGATCCCGACTTTTGGAGGGGAAGAAGAGGACACGAACGCCGTCTAGGGTGTCCCGGGTTGTAAGAATACCGTTCTGTGGTCGGTTCGAATCAGATTTCAATACAGTTGGCGCTCGCGCTCCTCGCGCTCGGCCTCGCGTTCTGCCTCTTCCTTCTGGCGTCGTCGCCCGCGGCGGTACTGGCGGACGAGGGGAATGAGCTTGTTCTTGACATCGAGGACGAACGAGACGAGCCCGTACGCCCAGAAGACGAACAGCAACGACATCCCACCGACGTAGAACAGACCGAACTCCGTAACCATGGTCAGTCGTCGCCCTCCGCTTCCGTCCCGGTCGCGCCCTCGGCGCGAGTCGGCTGAACGAGGCCATGCGCGATCGCCTTGCCCGATTCCGTCTCGAAGAGGTGGATCTTCTCACGGTCGAGCAGTACCCGCATCGTCTGATCCTCATCGATGTCCGAGGCGGGATCGACGCTCATCAGGAGCTGATCGCTTGACTCGGGGTCTTCGAGGTCGGTTTCGGCGTCCTCGGCAAGCAGGAGGTAGACGAAGATCTCGTCGCCCATCGGTTCGAGGACGTCGGTCGTGGTCTCGATCTCCGCGGTCGGGTTCGACACCGATCCCGCGGTGTCTGTGGGATAGACGTCCTCGGGTCGGACCCCGAGCGTAACCGCATCGCCCTCGGCGACGCCGATCGTGCCGGGATCGAACTCCACGTCGATGTGTTCGGACTCGAAGCCGTTCGCGCCGACCGTTCCTTCGACGAAGTTCATGCTCGGCGAGCCGATGAACCCCGCGACGAACAGGTTCTCCGGCTCGTTGTAGCAGGTCAGCGGCGGGGCGATCTGCTGGAGCTTCCCGCCGTCGATCACCGCGATCCGATCGGACATCGTCATCGCCTCCGCCTGGTCGTGGGTGACGTAGATCACCGTGGTCCCGAGTTCGCGGTGGATGCGCTGGAGTTCGGTCCGCATGTGGACTCGGAGCTTCGCATCGAGGTTCGCGAGCGGCTCGTCCATCAGGAACACGTCGGGTTCGCGCACCAGCGCCCGCGCGATCGCGACGCGCTGGCGCTGTCCCCCACTCATCTCGCTCGGCATCCGATCGAGCATCCCGCCCATCTGGACGGTCTCGGCCGCGTTGTCGACCCGACGGTCGGTCTCCTCCTGATCGAAGTCCCGGAGCCGGAGCCCGAAGGAGATGTTGTCGTAGACGTCCATGTGGGGAAACAGTGCGATGTTCTGGAACACCATCGCGACCCCGCGATCCTTCGGCGGGAGATTCGTCACCTCCCGATCCCCGATGTGGATGGTTCCCTCGGTGGGCGTGGTCAGCCCGGCGACGGTCTCCATCGTCGTCGACTTCCCACAGCCCGACGGGCCGACCAGCGTGACGAACTCGCCGTCCGGGATTTCGAGGTTCATGTCGTCGACCGCGACGACGTCGTCGTAGCGTTTCGAGACGTTTTCGAGTGTGACTTTTGCCATGATGTATCACTCCTTGAGTGCGCCGCTGGTGAGGCCGCTGACGATGCGTTCTTGGGCGATGACCACGAGGATCGCGACCGGCAACACGCCGACGATGCTCGCGGCCGCCATCAGGTTGTACGAAGCGGTGTACTGGGTCTGATACCCCAGAATCCCCCACACGATGGGGGCCCAGTTCTTCGCCTGTCCGTCCGTCATCAGGAAGGAAAAGAAGAACTCGTTGTACACGTTGATGAAGGTGAGTACGCCCGCGGTCGCCACGCCGGGTGCCGACAACGGGATGATGACCCGAAAGAGCGCCCCGAGCCTGGTGGTGCCCTCGACCCGGGCGGCGTCCTCCAGTCCGTCCGGAATCTGCCCGTAGAACGTGGTGAGGATGAATATCGACAGCGGCATGAACAGCGCGCTGAACGGCAGTATCATCGCTCCCGGCGTGTTGAACAACATCGGACTGCTCACGCCGAGTATCTCGATGTTCCCGGTGAACAACCGAAACAGCGGCAGGAGAAACGCCGCCGGTGGGAAATACGAGATGGCGAGCACGAGGATCATCAACACACCTCGGCCTGGGAAATCGAGTCGTCCGAAGACGTAGCCCGCGAGACTTGCCAACACGAGGACGATGATCGTCGTCGCCACCGCGAGCACGAAGCTGTTGAAGAGGTAGACATGGAACGGCAGGCGCTCGAAAATTTCGACGAATGCGCCGGGATTGAATCCCTTCGGGAGCAATCCCATGTCGACGATGGCGGCCTCGGGCGTGAGCGCGAGCACCAACAGCCAGTAGAAGGGGAACAGCGTCGTGATGAGGAAGAAAATCGTCACGATGTAGAACATCGCCCGGTAGGTTCGTTCGGGGTTGGATATCGAACTCTGCACCCAGCGGGTGAACGGACCGCCTTCGTCCTCGCTGGACTGCTGTTCGCTGGCTTGTGCGCCCGCCATCTCAGACACTCCCCTGTGAGCCGCGCCAGTATCTGACGATGTACACCGAGACCACGATGCCGATGATCGCCGCCGTCACGAACGCCACCGCCGAGGCCGTGCCGTACCGACGGGTGCTGAACGTCGTAACGACCAGACACGACAGCGACGGCACCGTCGTACAGCTTGAGGTCGTCTCGATCAACCCGTAAACCCGCATCGCCGCAATCGTCCGGAAGAGCATGGCAACCAGAACGGTGGGCAGTATCAGCGGGAAGGTTATCATCTTGAACTGCTGCCACTTTGTCGCGCCCGAAACCTTCGCCACGTCGTAGAGGCTCCTGTCGACGCTCTGGAGCCCGGCGAGAATCAACAGCGCCATGAATGCTGTTGTCTTCCAGACGTCAGCGAGAATGATGATGGGAAGCGCCTCGGCGCTGTTGACCAGCGGCGTTCCCGACATGCCGAGTGCCTGGACGACGTCGACGCCGAAACCGATACCGGGCTGAAAGAGCAGGAAGAAGATCATCCCCTGGATGACGATGGGCACCGCCCACGGGATGATGATGGCCACGCGGACCCAGCGCCGACCCCGGAAGTCCTGGTCGAGCACGAGCGCCTGCCCGAATCCGATCAGCGTCTCGAAGAGCACGCTGACGATGGTGAAGATGAACGTGACGACCAGCGCGCTCTGGAACGGCGCTGACGGGTCGAAGAACGGCTGTGGCAGCGCCACGGTATCGAGTTGCCCGGTCAGCAGGTTCACGTAGTTTTCGAAGCCGACGAACTCCCCGAGTTGGTCCGCGCCACGGATGCTGTCAGCGTGCAGCGACATCTCGAAGGTGCTCACGAGCGGCCAGATCGCGATCACCGCGAGTAACAGGAACGCCGGGGTGAGCAGTAAGTAGGCGAACGCCGCCTCGCTCAGGTTCTCCAGCCAGCGCACCGCGCTCGCGTATACTCCCGAGCGTCTCTGTGCTCCGCGTTCGGTGGGTTGTTCCGTTGCCATGGTTCAGTTGTTGTAGTCCTCGATCTGTTCGAGTTGACTCTGCAGCGTGCTCATCGCCTGCTTCGGTGGCGCGGACCCGTCCATGCCGGCGTGGACCTGCTGGGCGATTTTGCCCGATTCCTGCGGCCAGACCACGCTGGCAGGACGGGGAATCGAGTTCTTCCCGGCAACCTGGAGCGTATCGATGTACTTGCCGACGGTAGGGATTTGCTTCGCCTCTCGTGTGGCGAGGAGCTGTTGGTTCGGTGGTAGAAGACCGAGTATCTCGAACAGCTTGATCTGGAAGGACGGCTGTGTTAGTGCCCCGACTACCTCCATGGCCTGTTCTTTTTTAGAGGTGTTCGGGTTTACGCCGATGTGCCATCCACCGAGTGCCGCCATCGGGCCGCCGATGTTCTTGTACTTGGAGTTCTGCTCCGTGGTGGCGTAGGGCATCGGCATGACGCCGAGTTTGTCCCCGAGCGCGTCCTCTGCGCCGGCGGCGGCGATCGCGTACGGCCATTGACGCAACGCGACCATGTTGCCGGCGGTGAACGGACTCAGCGAGGAGTCCTCGATCCAACTGAGCACCGCGTTCGGGGAGATCTGCTCGTAACCATCGAGCGTGTTTGGAGCGTTCGACCCGAAGATGAACGTCTTGAGCATTTTGACCGCGTTAATGACGGGCTGTTCATTGACCGTCACGGGCCGATTGCCGACGGGGCCGAGCAGGGTGTCGCGGCCACCGAAGTACGCGCCACCCCAGCTGCTCATGAACTCATTGAAGTTACAACAGGAAAGCCCCTCGTAGATGTTTCCCTGCCAGCCAAAGCCGTAGTTGACGCCCGACTTCTCCTTCGTGTCGGCGACGATTTTCGAGAACCGCTTCCAGCGCATCGACTCGGTCGCCCAGTTCTCTTTTTCGGGGCTGTAGCCGGCGTTTTTCACCAGATCCTTGCGATAGAGCATACTCCCGAAATCCACGTACATCGGGACCGCATACAGGTTCCCGTTCGGGCTCTTCGCTGTGTTGACGCTGGCCTGGAAGTACTTGTTGTTGATCCGGTTGAGCAACTCTTCGGGCAGTTCGTTGCTGAGGTTGAGCAGTTGGCCGCGGTTAATGTAGTTCAGCGTCCATCCGCTGTCCATGTCGAGGAGGGCTGGTTCCTCGAGATCGGCCGAAAGCCACCGCGTGTACTGCGATTGGCGCTGGTCAGTACTGGCGGGACCGGCGACCATCTGCAGGTTGACGTCATTTGACATCCCCGCGTTGCGGAGTGCCTTTTTTATCGCGGTGCTCTCGCCGGCCATATCCGTGCTGGTTATCCACCTGATGGAGTTCGATCCCGCCTCGCTTCCGCCGACCGTACAACCGGCAAGCGCCGTCGCGGCCCCGGATGCACCCGCCGCTTTCACGAAATCGCGCCGGGTAACACCCCTGTCGGATGTTCCTGAACGTGTGTTACCACCATTCATCACCTTTGATCGAACAGGATAGACTCACTTATAACTACTGGACTTACAACACCCGTTGTAAATAAGGTGAATCGGTCTGTTGTCGGCGGATTCGATCGTGACGCGGGTCGCTTCGATGGGTTCGAGGATCGCGCCCCAGCCACCGACCCGGTGGGTCCGCTCGTCCGTTTCGAGTGTGAACATCGCCTGCCCGGCGAGTTCGGCGAGCGGGATCGGCTCCGCTCCCACTCCTCGATCGCCCGGGTAGGACACCTCGGTGATCTGGCCCATCAGATCGCGGCGATCGCCCGTCTCGGTGGCGTAGCCCTCGACTCGCGCCACGATCTGTCGTCCTTCCGCCAACAGAGGCTCGATCTCCCTGATACACTGCCTGATGTCGACGTACTCGGCCGGCAGCGAACCGATGGTCGGAGTGGCGTAAATGGGATCCCAGACCTCCCAGAGACAGGTCAGGAAGTACCAGTGAAAGACGTACGCGTGGGTTCGGTCGTCGACGAGCACGCCGTACTGGTTGACCGAGGCCGTGTGGGGGCCGAAGCAGGCCCGTGTGCGGTCGACGAGCACGATGAACGGTGCAGGGAGCGGACGGTGGCGTGCTTCGGTGCAGACGTCTGCGAGCGTCTCGGCGTCGAGAAGGTCGCCCGGGTCGTCTGCGCCATCGGGGCCGGTGTGAATCGACAACCGGACGTTCACCCCGCGTTCGTGGGCCCTTTCGAGCGTCGGGCGGAGATCGGCGAACTGCTCGGGCGAGAGCGAGAGTTGGGCCTGGAATTCGGCCTCTCGGAGGAACCCCCGGGCTCGATCGAGCACCGTCTCGAACCTGGTGACGATGCTCGCCTCGTTCGACGCCGGCGGGGTGCGCTCCCAGCGGCGTTCGATCTCGTCGGCGGCGTCCACGAGCCGAGTCGCGCGCGATCGGAGGTCGGAGAGCACGTCAGCCGGACTGTGGGCCCGGACGTGGAGCGAGCCCTGCTCGTAGGTCTCGACGTATCCCTCCTCGGCCAGACTCCGGACCACATCGTAGATCCGTGGGTCGGGGACTCCGCTTGCCTCGGCAACCGTGGTCGCCGACGCCGCGCCGAGGTCGAGCACGGTCACGTACGCTTCGGCCTGGTACGGCGACAGCCCGGCGTCTTCAAGCGTCGCCCGCAGTTCGTCGGCGTCCATCTCCTCGTCCGTCACGGGCCCGATCCGCTCCGCCGGCTCATTTCGTATCGGCGCGGACGAAAGTCACGGGACACGGCGCGGAGAGCATCACTTTCTGGGCTGTCGAGCCGAACACTGCCTTGCCGGCGGGCGAGCGCTGCCGGCCGCCGACGATCACGAGATCCGCGTCGGCCTCCTCGGCCAACCCTACGATGCTGTCGCCGTGGTCGCCGACCGCACCGCCGACGGCGTGGTCGACGCCGGCGTCGTCGAGCCGCTCGGCGAGTTCGCGAATGGTAGCGTGGCGGTCGGCGACGTCGTTCGGCGACACCTCGCTGGTCGTGGTGTCGAACCCGAGTCTGTCGAGGGATTCGGCGTACTCGTCGTCGGTGAAGACGTGACCCAGCACGACGGTCGCCGCCGATGGTCTGGCGATGTCGACGGTCTCCTCCGCGAGGCGATCGATGCGATCCGCGTCGCCTGGCCCGACCGCGAGCACGACGGTTTCGAGTGCCATATCACCCTCTTTCGGATAGCTCTACATAATACTACGGGCGGCCGGCCGTGTTCCGACACCCACTATCCACAGTCAAAGATGCGAACTTCCGCGACTCGACGATATTAACTGTAGTGCGAGAATCGTGACGAATGAACGCTGTTTGACGCACGGATCGGCGAACGGCTTTTCTCCCCATTGATGCTATTGGTAGCGATGGATTCGCCGCAACGGCCCGAGACGGGCCTGCGGGTGACACTCGACATCTGGCATCCCGACTGCTGGACGCTGTCGGTGACCGAAGAGCGTGACGGGGGACTGCTCGGCCACGGCGTCTACACCATCGACGGGGCGGCCACCGGTCGGTTTACCGTTTACGGCGAGACGACTGCCGCGATCGAAGAGCTGATCGACACGATCCGGGCCTCGCCCCTGACCGAGTCGGTCTGGGAGACTGACCGTCCGCACGCGACCGACACGGCGGTCCCCGGGAGCGCGAGTCGTGCGCTCGTCGTGCGCTACGAAATCGAGAACTCGATCAACGACGCGCTCGTCTCGCGCGGGTTCATCCCCGACGAGCCGGTCCGGATGCACGGTGGGAGAGAGTACTGGACGGTCATCGTCGACACGGATCGCGAGACGCTCGGCGAGCGCCTCGACGCCATTCGCGAGGCGAAAGCCGCCGAGATACGGGTCGAGGACATCGCGGTCGCGCAGGGCGGGCCAGGCGTCCTCCCGACCGACGACCTCTCCGAGCGCCAGCGCGAGGTCTTCGAGCTCGCGAGGCAACGGAACTACTACGCGTGGCCGCGGGAAGTGAACGCCGTCGAGCTGGCCGACGAGCTCGGCGTCTCGAAGGCGACCCTCCTCGAACACCTCCGAAAGGCCGAGGCGAAACTCCTCGGGCACGAGTAGGCCGTCCACGGTAGAGGGAAGGGGATGGAGAGAGCGAGCCGTTCATGAGAGGGAGGGGTGTTATTCCTCCGCTCTTGTGTGCGATGGCATGGCACGATCGACATCGAAAGACGATCGGAGTCTCGATCGCGACATCGGTCCGCTCGGGGCGATGAGTACCGTCGTCGCCGGCACGCTCGGGGCCGGACTGTTCGTCACGCTCGGGACCGCAAGCGCGACGACCGGGCCGAGCGTCATCCTCGTGGTGGCGGTGGCGGGAGCGCTCGCGACGGCGATCGCGATCAACTACTCGTGGATGGCGACCGTCTTTCCGGGTGCGGCCGGCTCGTACGCTTACGTCTCGCGGACGTTCAACAATCGCTTGCCCGGCTTCCTGGTCACGTGGTCGAAGTGGCTCGGCTACATGGCCGCCGACGCGGTGCTCGCCATCGGGTTCGGTAGTTATTTGCAGGTGTTCTTTCCCGACCTCATTGCCGGCCAGAGCGAGGTAGCGCTCGTCGGGTTCGGGCTCCTCACCGTGCTCTTTCTCGTGAATCTCGTCGGCTCGCGCGGGTACAGTCTCGTCCAGAACGTCATCTTCGGCCTGCTCGTGCTCTCAATCCTCGTCCTCATCCTCCCGGGAACGTTCGCCATCGAGACGGCGAACTACCAGCCCTTTTTCACCGGCGGTGCGGACGGGTTCCTCGCCGCCGCCGTCCCGCTGTTCTATGCGTACATCGGGATCGCGGTCGCGGGCCAGATGGGCGCAGAGGTGAAGAATCCCTCCCGTAACCTCCCGCTGTCGATGGTCGGCGGGACGTTGATTCTGACGGTACTGTACATGTGGACGGCGGCGGTCATCTACGGCGTCGTGGCGGATTACACCGTGCTCGCCGAGTCGGCCCGCCCGCTCGCGGACGCCGCCGAGACGTTCCTCGGTGCGGACGCCTCCGCCATCGTCGCGATCGGCGGCGTGCTCGCGACCGCTTCCAGCGTGAACGCGGTCATGGCGGCGGGGATCAAGATGCCATACTCGTGGTCGTGGGACGAGGTGTTCCCACAGTGGTTCTCGGCGGTCGGCGATCGGTTCGGGTCGCCCCACTGGTCGCTGCTCACGCTCTACGTGGTGTCCTCGGCGCTGACTTTCTACACTACGGGGCTCAATCAGGCGATCAAGATCGCCACGTTCAGCTACCTCATCGCCTATCTCGCCGTCTCGGTCACGCTGCTCTACGCCCGCTACGCCAGGCCGGAGGTGGTCGAACGGGCCGGATTCGATCTCGGCGGCGGACTTCTCGTCTCGGGCGTGGTCGGCACGCTCGGAGCCGGCCTGTTGCTCACGCAGGCCTATCAGGGCTCGCTCACGGTGTACGTCCCGTGGATCGTCGTCGGCCTCGTCGTGTTCGGCGTGTACTGGTATCGCGGTCGTCAGTCCGGCACCGACGTCGAGGCGATCCTCGACACCCTGCCGGGAGTTCCCTCGGCCGAGTACGACCCCGACGTCCGGGAGGCGTCGACCGATGACTGACGGCTCTGCCGATACGTCCAACAGCGAGAGGACCGATCCGGGCGCACTCGCGGAACGGATCGACCACGACGAAACCATCGAACTCCTCCAGGAGCTCGTCCGCATCCGCAGTCCGTACTTCGAGGAGGAGGCGATCACCGAGTTCGTCTACGACTGGCTCGACGCGCGCGGGCTCGACCCCGAGTATCACGCGGTGAGCGAGCCCGAGATCACTGGCTTCGAGGGGAACAACGTCCTCGCGCGACTCGAAGGCACGGACCCCGACGCCCCGACGCTGCTGTTGAACGCCCACATGGACACCGTCGAACTCGTCGAGGCGTGGGAGGAGGATCCGCTCTCGGGACGCATCGAGGACGGCAAGCTCTACGGTCAAGGTGCCTGTGACATGAAGGGCGGACTCGCGGGGATCATGGTCGCGTTCGAGGCCCTCGCCGCGGCCGACATCGATCTCGCGGGCGACGTCCTCTTTACCGCCGTTGTCGACGAGGAGGGTCCCTACGGGCTGGGCGCGAACCAGCTCATTCGTGACTCCGTCACCGACGACTGCGACGCCGCCATCGTCACCGAACCCGGGCCGATCCTCGCCCAGCGGGATCTCGAAAATCCGGCCCTCCTGCTCGGCGCGCGCGGACGATTTCTCTACGACATCACCGTGACCGGCGAGGCCGCCCACGGCTCCCAACCCGAGAAGGGAACGAACGCGGTGGTCGATGCGGGTCGCCTCGCCGCTGCGCTCACCGAGATCGACGTCGGCACCCACGAACTGCTCGGCGACGGATCGGTCTGTCCGCTGAAGATCGAGGGCGGCGGCGAGACCCTCTCGGTGCCCGAAGCCTGTCGCCTGCTCGTCGATCGGCACGTCGTCGTCGGCGAGACCGAGGACGTGGTTCGGGCCGACGCCGAAACCGTCGTCGCGGAACTCGGCCTCGATTCCGCCGTCGAGATCGACTTTCGGGAAGCGCCCGCGCCGGACGTTCGCTACGGCCCGTACGTCACCGATGCCGACGATCCGCTCGTGGATGCGCTGCGGACCGGCGTCGGGGCTGTCACCGGCGACGACCCGGCCATCGGGTACTTTTCGAGCGTCGGCGACTTCAACTACTTCGGCCATCGGGCCGGTCTTCCAACTGTGATTGTCGGCCCCGACGGCGAGAACATCCACGGGGCCGGGGAGTTCGTCTACACCGACGAGGTCGTCGACGTGGCGCGCATCGTCACCGCCGGCTGCGTCGCGCTGCTGGCCTGACGGTCGCGTTCATTCTGCCGCTCGTGCGCCCGTCCCGGGGCGGTCCGTCCCGGCGAGGTCGATCACGCCATCGGAGATCGGAACGCCGTCGTACGGATCGTCGGCGAGCAGCAGGGAGCCATCGAGGTCGGCGTAATCGAGCAACGGCGTGAGGTGACAGGCGGCCGCGATCGCGGCGTTCGACTCGATCATGCAGCCGAGCATGACCTCCAGCCCGTGCGCGCGGGCGGCGTGGATCATCCGTTTCACCTCACGGAGCCCGCCGCATTTCATGAGCTTGATGTTCGCGATGTCCGCGTGCCCGGCGATCCGGGGAACGTCCGCGAGCGTCACGCAGGACTCGTCGGCCGCGATCGGGAGCACGGAGCGTTCGTGGACGTATTCGAGACCAGCAGAGTTTTCGGCCGGAACGGGCTGTTCAACGAACTCGACACCGAGATCCGCGAGGGTCTCGATCATGTCAACGGCCTCGTGGGGCGTCCACGCCTCGTTCGCATCCACCCGGATTCGGGCGTCGGGGGCCGCGGTTCGCACTGTGTCGACGATCTCGTGGTCACGTTCGGTGCCGAGTTTGACCTTCAGGATCGAGTGGCCGGCGTCGACCGCCGCCGCGGTCTTCTCGCGCATCCGTTCGATATCGTCGAGCCCGATGGTGTACGACGTCGATACCGTTTCACTGGGGTCAAGCCCCCAGTAGCGATAGAGCGGGAGATCGAGGCGCTTGCCGACGAGATCGTGGAGTGCGATCGAGACCGCACACCGCGCGGCGGGGTTCGCTCGAACCGTCTCCCGCAACCGGTGCTCGATCCGACCTAAACTGTGGGGGTCGTCGACGTCCTCGACGACCGCGAGGAGATCAGGGAGCACCGCTTCGACGGTGGCCGCGGTCTCGCCGTAATGTGAGGAGGGTGCAGCCGCCCCGACCCCGGTCGTTCCGTCGTTGTCCGTGATACGCACCACGACGTTCTCGGCGACCGTCTGCGTCTCACGCGAGATGGTGAACGGGTCGTCGAGATCGAGCGCCATCCGTTCGAACTCGGTGTCGAGCGTCACAGGATTTCCTCCAACACATCGTCGATGTCGAACCGGACCGGGTCGGTCGCGGGTGCGTCGATCGCGTCGGCGTAGTCGGCGACCGCGGCGCGGGCTGCGTCGTCGGTCTCGACACTGCGGGTGTTGAGCGCGCCGGCGACCACGTTCGTCTCGTGAACCGGCTCTGCAAGGTTCTCGTAGAGATCGAGATAGCTCGAAAGCGGCGGGAGCGACACGTCCTCGTAGCCGTGAATCGCCTCGCGACCGGCCTCGTGGCAGAGCACCAGCTCGTCGGCCATCGCGCCGTGGAGGATGGCACACGTCACGCCCGAATAGGCAGGATGGACGATCGAGCCCTGGCCCTCGACGAAGAGATAGTCGTGATCGTCGCCTCGGTCGAGAATCATCTCCTCGACCGCGCCAGCGGCGAAGTCGCTTATCACGCGGTCGATCGGCAGTCCCCATCGCTCGATCATGATCCCTGTCTGGCCAGTGGGGATGAACCCACAGTCGACGCCGCGGTCGCGTGCGGCTTCGTAGAGTTCGCGCGTCGCGGTCATCTTGCCCACTGAGCAGTCGGTGCCGACAGTGAGAACGATCTCGGCGTCGACATCGGCGGCGATTCCGTCGCTCACCGTGAGATCGGCGGGTGGTTTGCGGACGTCCCAGAGCTCACAGTCGTGTTCGTCAGCGAGGCTGCGGAACTCCTCGTCGTCTTCGAGGAAGTAGTGGAGACCCGAAGTGACGTCACAGCCGCGTTCGAGGGCTGCTCGGACGTCGGGCCGCCACGAATCCTCGAACCCGCCACCGATGGGTGCGATCCCGACGATCAGTTCGTCACACGCCCCGACGTCGTCCATCCCGGCGACGATCGGAGCGTCCTGAACGTCCGGAAGGAAGTCATTGACGCGCTTGCCGGCGTTGTCACGGTCGAGGACGGCGGTGATCTCGGTATCGTCGTATCGGAGGATGCTCACCGCGGTCTTCGCTCGGTCGGGGAACTGCTCGTGGGCGAGTAAAACGACGCTCATGGCTACGGCGACGCGAACTGGTGGCTTAAAATCCTCGTTCGGTGCCAGCGGTCGGCCTCGGCGAATCCGCTATTCGAGGGTAATCGAGACCGAACGACTAACATCGGGGTTCCCGTTCGTGCGATCATGCCATCAGAAGACGACGTCCGCGTCTGGCTCGTCGAGCGCGGCTACAACAACCGCGACCTCATCGTCCTCAAGTACGCGACGGCCGAGGGCGACCGCGTCTTCCGGCGGGAACTCGCTGCACAGGCCATCGATATGGACGAGGTGACTGCTGGCAAAGACGTCTCACCGGACAACCTCGAAGCGGTGACGGAGACCGAGGTGCAGGAACGGTATGCGGCCGAAGCACACCGGATGGCCGACGAACACGATCCCGACGACACGATCTGATCGTCGGCGATTCGGGCGGGTGATCCGAGCGCTTTAGTGTGAATCTTGCCTGGTCCACGGCGTGTACGCACTCACCAATGCAGTCGTTCACACGGCGAGTTCACGCGGGACGGTCGAGGGCGGCGTGCTCGTCGAGGGAAGCGAGATCCGTGCGGTGGGCGATATCGACGTCCCCGATGAGGCGGACGTCCTCGACTGTGATGGCAACCACATCACACCGGGCCTGATCGACGCCCACAGCCACGCCGGGATGGCCGAGTGGGGTGAACCCGAGGACGGCGACATCAACGAGTTGACCGATCCGGTGACACCGCACGTCTCGGCGCTCGACGGCTTTCATCCCCACGACAAGGAGCTCGATCACGCCGTCAGAAGTGGCGTAACGACCGTGAGCGCCCGGATGGGGAGTGCGAACGTGATCGGTGGCGTGATCTGCTCGATGAAGACACATGGAAATCTCGCCGACGAGATGTTCCTCCGCGAGGACGGGATGAAGGCGGCGATGGGCGAGAACCCCAAACGGGTTCACGGCGAGGAGCACGACCGCGAGCCCGCGACCCGCTCGGGCGTCGCGGCTACCCTCCGGGAGGCCCTCATGCGCGCCGAGGACTACAAGGATCGCCGCGACCACGCCGGCGACAGCGGCGAGCCGTTCGAGCGCGATCTCGGGATGGAGAACCTCGCACGGGTGCTCGACGGCGAACTCCCACTCCGAGTCCACGCCCACCGTGCCGACGACATCATGACGGTGTTCCGGATCGCGGCAGAGTTCGACATCGAGGACCTCTCGATCGAGCACGCTACCGAGGGCCACCTGATCGCCGAGGAGTTCGCCGAACGTGACGTGCCTGCCGTCGTGGGTCCGAGCGCGTCGAGCGCGACCAAGTACGAACTCTCGAACATCACCTTCGAGACGCCCGGCCTACTCCACGAGGCGGGCGTGACGGTCGCCATCCAGACCGACGCGCCCGTCCTCCCCCAGCAACATCTCGACGTCTGTGTCGGGCTCGCGGTCCGGGAGGGACTCCCCGCCGAAGCCGCGCTCGACACCGTGACTCGGAACGCGGCCGCAATCCTCGGGATCGAGGATCGCGTCGGCACGCTCGAAGAAGGCACCGACGCTGATCTCGCGGTGTGGGACGACGAGTTCTATGCGTTCGACTCGACCGCTCAGCACGTGTTCGTCGACGGTGAGCACGTCTTCGATCACGAGCGCGACAAAACCGATCTCCGCGAGGAGTGGGAGCGGTAGGTCGTCGTACCAACGCCACACCGGCGTTCGCCAGTCCGATCGCCCCACACCCTCCGCCGTGGTAACACGTTTCGACCAATCCTGGCCATAAAATATTTACAATAGGTCGAGGAAGGACGCGTTACCGAGGAACAAACCAACCCATGACTGACGAAAAATCAACATACGACGTGACCAGACGCCGGCTCTTGCAGGGGACCGGCGCGATCGGCATCGCCGGGTTGGCCGGTTGCCAGAGCGCCACCGCTCCCGAGGGTGGAAACGGTAGCGGAAACGGCAGTGGCGGGGGCGGTGGGAACGGTAGCGCTGGCGAAAACGGTAGCGCCAACGAAAGCGGCGGTAGTGGCGGCGGTGGCGGCGGCCAACTCACGTTCGCCCAGGTCAAGAGTCCGATCGAGTTCGATCCGATCGTCCTGAACGACGTTCCCTCCGATCAGGTCGCCTCGCTGGTGTTCGATCCGTTGTACCGATGGAACGAAGCGGGCAAGGAGATCGTTCCACAGATCGCAGCGAAGCAGCCCGAAGTCGAGAACGGGGGCCAACGCTACGTCGTCCCGCTCAACGAGAACGCGACGTTCCACAACGGTGACCCGGTGACCGCGGAGGACGTGGCATACACCTTCACCGCCCCGGTCGAGGAGGAGACCGAGAACGCCGCCAACTTCAACATGATCGACACCGCCGAGGCCGTCGACGAGAAGACGGTCCAGTTCGATCTGAAGTACCCCTTCGGGGCGTTCAACAGCTACCTCGCGGCCAACGTCGTGCCGAAGTCGGTCCGTGAAGAGGACAAACAGGCGTTCAACACCAAAAACCCGGTCGGAGCCGGACCGTTCTCGTTCGAGGGGTGGCAGGAAGGCGACTTCGCACGCGTGAAGCGGTGGGACGACTACTGGGGCGACCCCATGCCGAATCTCGCGGGGATCGAGTTCGTTCCGGTCGAGGAGGGGACCACCCGGGTCACCACTCTCAAATCGGGCGAGAACGACGTCATCGAAGAGATCCCGCCGAAGTCGTGGAGCACCGTGGAGAACATGGGCAACGCGTCGATCGACGCCGTTCCGGGCGTCGGCTACTTCTACCTCGCGTTCAACTGTAAGAAGGGACCGACCGCGGACCCGAAGGTCCGCGAGGCGATCGACTACGTCGTCTCGATGGATCAGGCCGTCTCGAACTTCGTCGAACCGACTGGCCTCCGCCAGTACAGTCCGCTGCCGAAGGTCCTCGTCGACGACTGGGACATGCCGATCGAGGAGTGGAAGAAGATCCCCCACGACAAGGACGTCGACAAGGCGAAGTCGATGCTCGACGACAGCGACAACGTCCCGGACAACTGGAACGCGAAGATCATCGTCCCGCCGGACGACAAGCGCGAACAGATCGGCACCAGCGTCGCCAACGGGCTGAAGGAGGCGGGCTACGGCGCGACCGTCCAGCGACTCGACTGGGGGACGTTCCTCGAGAGATACGTCACGGGCGAACCCGACGACTACAACATGTACACGCTCGGGTGGTCGGGCACGCCCGACCCCGACTCGTTCATGTACTTCCTGTTCGCCCAGTCCCAGGCGGGCGTCGGTCAGGGACACTTCTACCAGAACGAAGAGGTCAACTCCGCGATCGTGGACGCCCGGGAGTCGACCGACAGAAACGAGCGGAAGGAGCTGTACCAGCAGGCCATCACGACACTCCTCGAGGATCGCGTGAACCTGCCGGCGTACAACCTCAAGAACAGTTTCGGCGTGAAGAACTACGTCGAGGACTTCACGTCACACCCGGTCGGCAGCTTCAGCATCGCCACCAGTTACAACAACGTCTCGGTCGAGAAGTAATCCCGACCGAAGCGTTTCGATTTCGTTTGCATGCCATCATGACTGATACGACGACCACACGATACCAACGTACCGCTACGGGAGGTGAGCCGTGGGGCTAGCTCGCTACACCACCCGACGGCTGCTACAGGCGATACCGGTGTTGATCGGTATCGTGACGATCACGTTCCTCCTCTCGAACGCCATCCCCGGCAATCCGGCACGCATCATGCTCGGCCCGTCGCCGACACCGGGGCAAGTCGCGGCGATCGAGGCGAAGTACGGCCTCGATCAACCGCTGTACGTCCGGTATTTCAACTACCTCGCGGGCGTCGTCCAGGGAGACCTCGGCCGGAGCCTCTACTATGGGGTGCCCGTCACCCAGAAGATCCTGGAACGGCTGCCGGTGACGTTGCTACTGCTGCTGTCGAGTTTCACGTTCGCTATCGTGGCGTCGATACCGCTCGGCGTCCTCTCGGCGCAGCGACGGAACAAGCCAACCGACCACATCTCGCGAGTCGTCGCGCTGGTCGGCGTGAGCACGCCCTCCTTCTGGATCGGGCTGATGCTCATCATCGTCTTCGCGTTCAAGCTCGGCTGGCTCCCCGCGACGAACCTGATCATGCCGTGGGCGCATCCGCTCCGAGTCGAGGGGGCGACGACGCGTCTCGACGTGGTGGTCGCGTCGGCGAGACATCTCATCCTGCCGACGCTCTCGCTCGGCACGCTCCAGATGGCGGCGATCACGCGGATCGAGCGCTCCTCGATGCTCGAGACACTCTCGGAGGAGTACGTCAGGCTCGCGCGGGCCTACGGCGTCTCCGAGACCACGATCCTCAGGAAACACGCGTTCCGCAACGCACAGCTGCCGGTGTTGACGGTGCTCGGACTCAACCTCTCGACCGCGCTCGGCGGCGCGGTGTTGACCGAGACGGTGTTCAGCATCAACGGGATGGGAACACTCATCCTGACCGGCGTGTACAACCAGGACTACCAGCTCATCATGGGGACGACGATCGTCTTCGGACTGGCGTTCGTGATCGGAGTGATCATCACCGACCTCTCGTACGCGTACGTCGATCCTCGCGTCTCCTACGGGGAACGAGACTGATATGGCAACGAGTGATACCCAATCCGACGAGATGCTCTCCTCGGGTCGGACCGAGGAGACTGGAGCCGACGAGAGCGAACGCGCGGTCAAATCACGGGTCGGGTGGCGCTACACCCTCTCTCAGGTCCGGAGCGACCCGACCGCGCTCGCGGGGCTGTGCATCATCGGTTTCATGACCGCAGTCGCGGTGTTCGCGTACATCGACGCGAAGCTGCTCGACTACTGGTTCGCGAGCACTTACTGGGTCAACCCCGAGGTCGACCCGGTGACCGTCGAGGCACTGTTGCCTCCCGTCGGAGTCGAGAACGCGCTCGGCACCGGGACGTTGGAACACCCACTCGGCACCGACAACCGTGGTCGCGACATCCTCGCCCGGCTGTTTTACGGGACACGGATCGCGATCCAGGTCGGGTTCATCGCGACCGCGTTCGGGCTGTTCGGCGGCGTGATCGTGGGCGCGGTGGCGGGCTACTACGGTGGGTGGGTCGACGACGTGTTGATGCGCGGCGTTGAGACGCTGTACGCCATCCCCTTCCTGATCCTCGTGATCACGTTCATGTCGGTGTTCGGGCGTGATCTCGTCTTCGCGATGATCGGGGTCGGTATCGGTTCGATACCGGTCTTCGCGCGGCTGATCCGCTCGCGCGTGCTCAGCGTGCGCGAGGAGGATTACGTCGAAGCCGCCCGCGCGGCGGGAGTCAGGGATCGTAACATCATCTTCCGGCACGTCGTGCCGAACAGCTTCGCACCCGTGCTGGTTCAGGCCACCCTCCAAGTCGGTGTGAGCATCATCATCGTGGCCGGACTCTCCTTCCTGGGATTCGGGGTCCAGCCACCGACGCCCTCGTGGGGACAGATGCTCGCCCAGTCGCGCAACTACATGCTTCAAAGTGTTTGGTTCAGCCTCTGGCCGGGGCTCGCTATTCTGATCACCGTCGTGGGGTTCAACCTCTTCGGCGACGGGCTCCGGGACGCGCTCGATCCGCGGCTCAACAACTGAGATGCATCGGACAGTAACCACTGGAGACCGGTCGCAACGCCGGCAACGATCGACCGTCGAAGGGACAGTCGCGATCACGAGACGAAACAAGACGACATCATGAGTCAGGAACCACTACTACGCGTCGAAGAGTTGACGACCCACTTCTTCACCGAGGAAGGCGTCGTTCGTGCCGTCGATGGAATCTCCTTTACCGTGAACGAAGGCGAGATCGTGGGGCTGGTCGGCGAGAGCGGGGCGGGCAAGAGTGTCGCCGCGTCGAGCCTCCTCAGGCTGGTCGAGGGTCCCGGCGAGATCGTCGACGGCGAAGTCACGTTCCGCGGCGAGACGCTGTTCGGCGTCGAGGAGCGATCGGATGGCGAACTCGTCCAGCGCGACGAGATGCTCTCGAACGCCGAAATGCGCGAGCGCATCCGTGGCCGGGAGATCGCCATCATCTTCCAGGATCCGATGGAGAGCCTCAATCCCGTGTTCACCGTCGGCGGCCAGCTCCGGGAGTTCATCGAGATCAACCGCGATCTCGGTGCGGACGCCGCGAAACGAGAGGCGATCGACATGCTCCGGGAGGTCGGCATTCCCGAACCGGAAAATCGCTACGACGACTACCCACACCAGTTCTCCGGCGGGATGCGCCAGCGAGTGCTGATCGCGATGGCGCTGTCGTGCGAGCCGAGTTTGATTATCGCCGACGAGCCCACCACCGCCCTGGACGTCACGGTCGAGGGCCAGATCCTCGATCTCGTCGACGATCTCCAGGACAAGTACGACACCAGTTTCATCTGGGTCACCCACGACATGGGCGTGATCGCGGAGATCTGCGACCGCGTGAACGTGATGTATCTCGGCGAGATCGTCGAACAGGCCGACGTCGAGCAGCTGTTCTACGACACCAAACACCCCTACACCTGTCTCTTATACACATCTCTGAGCGGNCTCCCTCGCGCCATCAGAGATGTGTATAAGAGACAGCATCGAGGGCATCATGCCCGAAGCGATCAATCCGCCCTCCGGCTGTCGGTTCCACACTCGGTGTCCGGACGCGCGCGAGGTGTGCGTTCGGGCGCATCCGGACGCGCGAGACGTCTCCGAGCCGGGTGATCCGCCCCACCGCGCCGCGTGTCTGATGCACGACGCGTTCGACGTCGGTTACTGGGACAGCGATCCGATCGCCAGCGACGCCAAGGCCGGGTTCGGCGCGGATCTCACTGCCGACGGCGGGCGTCGCGAGGGCGAGAGCAGTCGGGGCGTTGGGGGTGTGACTGATGAGTGACGCCCGATCACCGGCCGAAACCGACGATGGAACCGACGCCGGCGGCGCGACCGACCGGACGACCGGCACCGACACGCTACTCGAAGTCGACGGGCTGACTAAACACTTCGACCAGGGAAGCGGGTTCCTCTCCGGATTTTTCGACTCAGAGCAGGTGCGCGCGGTCGAGGACGTCTCCTTCGAGATCAGGGAGGGCGAAACCCTCGGCCTCGTCGGCGAATCCGGCTGTGGCAAGAGCACGCTCGCACGCACCATCCTCCGACTCCTCAACCCGACCGATGGTGACGTCTACTTCAAGGGGTCGAACCTCGCCGAGATGGGCGGCGAGGAGCTCCGGGCGCAGCGCCAGGACATGCAGATGATCTTTCAGGACCCTCAGTCGAGTCTCGACCCCCGGATGAAGGTCGGGACCATCGTCGAGGAACCCATGAAAGCCCACGGGATGCTCGACGACGAGGGTCGAGAGGATCGCGCGCACGAACTGCTCGAAAAAGTCGGACTCGATCCCCAACACTACAACCGCCATCCCCACGCCTTTTCCGGGGGCCAGCGCCAGCGGATCAATCTCGCGCGGGCGCTGTCGGTCAACCCCGATTTCATCGTGTGTGACGAGCCCGTGAGCGCGCTCGACGTCTCGATCCAGGCGCAGGTGCTCAACACGATGAACGCTCTCCAGGAGGAGTTCGGGCTGACGTACCTGTTCATCGCCCACGATCTCTCGGTCATCCGGTACATCTCGGATCGCGTCGCGGTGATGTATCTGGGCCAGCTCGTCGAGCTCGCCGAGAAAGAGGAGCTGTTCGAGAACCCCCAACATCCCTACACGCGGGCGCTACTGTCGTCGATCCCCGTTCCCGATCCGCGTGCGGAGGGAACTCGCGGCGTGCTCGAGGGCGACGTTCCGAGCCCGATCGATCCGCCCTCCGGCTGTCGGTTCCGGACACGGTGTCCCGAACTCATCCGCCCGCCGGAGTACGATCTCACCGATCCCCAGTGGGAGGCCGTGCGGGCGTTCATGCGTGCGGTCGACCGTCGAACGTTCGAACCCGAGGGCGAACGGGCGCTTCGCCACCGCTTCTTCGAGGATGTGTCGCTCAGCGGCGAGACGGCCACGATCGTCGACCGGGCGGTCGAAAACGTTCTCTCAGGCGACTGGACGGAAGCGAACCGGCTCTTGGATGAGAACTTCGCCCAACAGAGCGTCTGTGCCCAGGAGGAGCCAGCCTACGATATCGAGCCCGAGCACGGCACCGGGGCGCACTTCGCGGCCTGTCATCTCCATCGCGAGTAGCCCGCGAGTGCGCTCCCGTCACTCGATCCGCACAGTCGTCGTCGCCGACGGCCGTGTGTCGCCGTCGAGCGCGACGAACGCGGAAATCTCGTACTCGCGAGGTTCGGCCGTCACCCACTGACGCTCGGCGGTTCGTTCGAACCGACCGTTCCACTCCCACTCGATGCGCTTTCGCTCGCGGGGACGAAACCCGAAGCTGCTCGGTTTCGAGCGGGTGTAGCGGGTTTCGTCGCTCGCTTCCAGTTCACCGTCGACGCTCCATCCCCAGCGCCGCTGGCGCGGCGTTCGGACCGTGATCGGGACGGGAAGCCGGTTGGTAAACGTGGCGGTGATCGCGATCGGCTCTCCCCGTGCGTAGCGCTCTCGGTCGGTCTCGATCGAGACGTGCAACGCCGCGCGTGCCAGGCGCTGCGGGACGAACCGTCCGAGCGCCGCAGCGAGGTAGTTGCGCGTCTCGTCAAGCCCGTGACGGTCCTCGCGGTCACTAACCGGCACGATCAGTCGATGTCCGTACCGGACGACCGTGGTTCGGCGTTCGTTCGTCGTCGACCCGTCATCGCTTCCTCGTCTACCACGCACGAACTTCGCTCTGCTGGTCGATAGCGCTCGGATTGTTGTCGTCGTAGAGCGAACGGTGAGAACACTCATGATGCCCCCGTCGGTCCACGATGTATGGCACCGACGACACTCCCACCCGCCGAGTTCGAGCGCCGGATCGAACGTGTCCGCGAGAAGCTCGCGGCGACCGACCGCGATACGCTCTGTCTGTTCTCGGCGACCGCCATCGAATGGGTGTCCGGGTTTCATCATCTCCAGACCGAACGACCGGTCTGTCTCGCCATCACCGACGAGGTGGTCGCGATCACCCTTCCGCGGCTCGAACGCGATCGCGCAGAAAGTGATGCCTTCCCGCTGATCGAGCACGTTCAGGGGTACTACGACTATCCAGGGATCGGCGACGCAGACGATCTGGCGGACGCCGCTTCCCGGGAGACGTACCACGAACACCGGTCACGGACCCCCGAAGCGACGATTCGGGCGATGCTCGACGACCTCGGTGCGGAGCGCGTCGCCGCCGACGCGGACGGTGCGCCAGGCCACTGGGGGTACAGTGGGCCAACACTCGGCGAACTCGCCGGTGTCGACGTCGAGACCGTCGAGTGGATCACCGACTGGCGGAAAACGAAGTCAGGTGCGGAGATCGACCTCCTCGCACGCTCGGCGGAGTGGGGCAACCTCGCGCACCGAAAGCTCGCCGAATACGCCGAACCAGGCAACCACGAACTCTGGGTCGCCAAACGCGCCAGCCTCGACGCCTCCATGGCGATGCTCGACACGCTCGGCGAGCGCTACGACTCCCGCCTCCGTGGGGGATTCCCGGCGTCGTGTGGGTTCCTCTCGGGACCGAACACCGCGCTCCCGCACGGCCTGACCGAGAACCGTCGGCTGCGCGAGGGCGACGTGCTCGTCACGGGTGCGACCGCGAACGTCGGCGGCTACGTGAGCGAACTCGAACGCACGATGTTCTTGGGCGAGCCGAGTCCCGAGGATCGCGAACGGTTTGAGGCAATGCTCGCCGCCCAGACTACCGCGATCGAGGAGTCGGGGCCGGGCGTCGCCTGTGCACACGTCGACGGTGCGGTTCACGACGTGCTCGCCGATCGTGGCTTCGCACAGTACGCCCAGCACCACACCGGCCACAACATCGGGCTGGAGGGCCACGAACGCGGGTTCATTGATCGCGGCAGCGACGAGGTAATGCAGCCCGGCCACGTCTACACGATCGAACCGGGCATCTACATCCCGGGCGAGGCAGGCTATCGCCACTCGGATACGATCGTCATCACCGAGGAAGGCACCGAGCGGCTGACCTACTTCCCACGCTCGCTCGACGAGAACGTGATTCCCGTCCGGTGAACCCCGCCACACCACCGGAATCCGGACGGCCGTCCCGTCTTCGAAGCGGGTAAACCACCGCCGTCGTTACCGACTCGTATGTGGCCCTGGGGACATCTCGCCGTCGGCTATCTGTTGTACTCCGGGCTGAGCCGGTGGCGGTTCGACCGACTGCCGGGCAGTGCGGCGACGCTCGCCGTCGCGTTCGGGACGCAGTTTCCCGACCTCGTCGACAAGCCGCTGGCGTGGACGTTCGGCGTACTGGCGAGCGGCCGGTCGCTCACACACTCGCTGCTCACCGCCGTCGTGATCTGTGTACTCGTGGTGTGGTACGCCCGGCGGAGCGGTCACTCCACGATCGGTATCGCGTTCGCGGTGGGCTACCTCTCGCATCCGTTCGCCGACGGCGTGCTTTCGTTCGTCTCCGGCGACTACCAGTATCTCGCGTATCTCGGCTGGCCGCTGCTCGATCTGCCAGAGTACGACACCAGCGCCGGGTTCCTCGCGCGCATCTTGGGTGTGGAGTTCACCCCGTTTTTCGCCCTCCAGATCGTGCTCGTCGCGCTCGCGTTCGTGGTTTGGGGCCGTGACGGGTATCCCGTCCTTGCGGCGTTGCGCGGATGGGTCGTTACGTGGCGTGAACGGGCCGCAGAGCAGTAGCCCGTCCCATCATCCATCCCAGGCCCATCTCACTGACGTCGGCGAGCTACGACGGCCGCACCGCCGAGCAGTGCGAGGACGACGACCAACGCCACGGTGACGGCGATGGGACCCACTCCACCGAGGATTCCACCATCCGTCGCGTCGTCCGCCGCCGGGCGGACCGAGATCGAGGCGCTGTCGGTCACGGCCCGAGTCCCCTCGACGTACGGTCCGTCGGTGCTCCCATTGGTGGCGACGAAATCGAACTCGCCGTTGTCGTTCGAATCGAAATGCGCCATCGCGATCAGCGTGCCGTTCTCGGCGAGCCGCGACTCGTTGAACGACCGGCCGTCGACCGCGTAGAGCGGCACGACGACGTCCTGGTGCGGCCCGGAGCTGAGTTGCTGTGAGACACCGATGACGCTGCCGACGGTGCTGTTGTTCGCGGTGAGGCTCGTGTCGTGGATCGCGACGAACCCGCCCTGCGAGAGGGTGGCCGTGCTGAGGCGCACCACCGACCCGTTCGTGGTCTGGTCGGTGAACACCAGTGTCGCGTTCGGATCCGAGACGCCCTGTTGAGCCTGTTGAGGGTGCTGTGATCGGACGGCATCCGTCGGAAGTGCGGCGGCCGTCCCGGCCATACAGAGGGCGACAACGAGCACCGCAGCGACGTTCGTGGATCGCATGGAGGGACCTGGTGTGTGAGGCGGTCTCATCGGATAAAAATGTCGGGTCGTCGCGGCTGCTCGGTGCGACACCGCCATCGTTACCATCACCGAGGAGGAATCTTCACCCACTGGCCTGTGCTAGCGGATCTTCTGGTCAGCGACCTCATCGACCGATTCTGGGCCGAAAACCAGGAGGACGCCATGGTGGTCGATCCCGACGACGGGTCGGTGGTCGGGCTCGTGACCGCGCCCGACGCGTTCGGAGCGATCACCGGCAATCTCGAGGATCCGCTCGACTGGCCTGATCGATATCGACTGGATCCATCGAGGCGTGTCGGCTCCAAAAGCGTAAATATATAGAAGTATGTCTGACAAAGAATTATACCGGAGGGTGCCACACGAGGTAGGTATGCCGCGTCGCCGCCGTCGACTACAATCCTCGTGGCAGTCACTACTGGGCAAGCTCGTCCCCAGTGCACAGAGGGACGTCGACCGAGCCAACGTCGTCGGGAGCGCACCGATCATCGCCGGCACCGGGTTCGTCCTCAGCCGGACGGTCGCCATCGCTATCGCCGACGCCTCGGCGCTCACCTTCCTCTGGGGGCTCGTCATCGGGCTGGCGTTCGCCACCGCTGGTGTCGTCTTCCTACTCTCGACAGAAACCGACACCCGCCGGGGCGCTCGCACCGTCCGTGCCAGCCGGGTACCGCTCGCGACCGCCAGCGGCGTGTTGGCTCTCTCCTTGCTCACCGGTGCCGTGCTCGGGGCACTCCTGTAACCCCGACGTATCGTACGACTCGGTTTTCCGTTCGTTCGTTCGATTATCCTGAGTGTCTCGACGGGTGTCCATTCGACAATAGGTCGCCGGAGTCGTTCGGTTTTTGGTGTTTCGGGTGGTCAAAGCCAGTGAAATTAAATAGCACGAGTGTCTTGGTTCACGTACAATGAAGTCACTGAAGAGTGTCGAGATGGACTATGCGGAGATCTATCGTACCGTTCTCTCGGAGGCGTCCGGGGAGGTGTTCGTGGTCTTTCCCTCGGCAGATGCTGTGGAGAAACTCGTCGACGTGCTGGACGAACTCGCTGATCCGCCGACGGTTCGGTTGCTCGCGGTCGAGGCCACACTCAAGACCGTCATGGAGGATTTCATCGTTGCCAGCACTACCGCAGATCTCATCGCCGACGAGACGCTCTCGCTACGAACGACCGAATCCACCGGGATGAACTCGCTGATCGTGACCGACGAGACGGTGGTCACGCTCGTGGCCGCTGGGGAGCTGATCGCGGGACTCGGGACCGTCGAGGACGAGTTCGTTGCGAGCGCACGCGAGAAACACACGGCGGCGTTCGAGGAGGCCGAGCCGTTCTCGCTCCGGACGCCGCCGATCTCGCGGGTCCACGAGACGCTCGCCGAGACGTTCGACGACGAGGTCGATGCGGACTTCGGGCGCGTGCTCGAGTCGCTCGACGCCGCTCGCGGCAACGGCGACGGGCTCGACGAAGTGACGATCAGCCTGCTGGTCGCGGCGAAACACGAACTCCAGCTTTACGACATCAGCCGGTGGGGAGAGGACACCGGCGTCGCGAGCAAGGCCACCTTCTCCCGGACGAAGACCAGACTCGAAGACAAGGGAGTGATCGACACCACGAAAGTCCCGATCGACGTCGGCCGACCGCGACTCCGCCTGCTGCTCGGCAACGAGCGGCTCCAAGAGGCCGACATCGACGAACTCGCGGGCATCGCCCAGGAACTGCTCGCGACCGACGACTGAACACCACTCGATCAGTACTCGGAACTCGTGTTACAGCTGTTCTCGACCGTCGTGTAGTCTGTCCCTGCCGTTTCAGAGGTGTATCCGACGTCAGACCAACGCGAGCGGGATCGCGAACGTGACGACCAAGCCGACGACGAGCACGACGGCCCCGATACCGGCCTGACGGGCGGTGAACGCGCTCATCGGGGCGGTTTCGCGCGTCGCGACCGGCTCGACGCTGCCGTGGGTTCCCTCGCCCGCTGCGTCGGGATGGGCATCGCGCTCCTCACGCTCGTCCCCCGCCATCGTCTCCTCTGTGGTATCGGTCGCCTGTTCCTGCCCGAGTTCGGACTCGCGAGGTTCGGTCGGTGTATCGTCGTTGTCGCTCATACCGGACCGACGACAGCGTGCAACTAAAAACACACTGATGACCACTGGCCGAGTCGCCGAACAGGCCAGTCGAAACCGTCAACACCCGGCCCGTCCGAGAGCGAGTATCGGATGCTGACAAAGCGCATCATTCCCTGTATCGACGTCGATCTCGACGAGGACGGTGAGCCGGCAGTGTACACGGGCGTCAACTTCGAGGATCTCGAACACACCGGTGATCCGGTCGAAATGGCGCAGCGGTACAACGAAGCCGGCGCTGACGAGTTCGTGTTCCTCGACATCACCGCCTCGGCCGACGGCCGCGAGACGATGCTCGACGTGGTGTCGAGTGTGGCCGACGAGGTGTTCATTCCGCTGACCGTCGGCGGCGGGATCCGCACCCGCGAGGATATCCGAGAGACGCTCCGAGCCGGGGCTGACAAGGTCTCGATCAACACCGCCGCGCTCCAGAATCCAGGTCTCATCACCGAGGGCGCGACGGCCTTCGGTAGCCAGTGTATCGTGATCTCGGTCGACGCACGCCGGCGGTACGACGAGGCGGGCGAACAGTACGAACGCGTCGACGGCGAGTCGTGCTGGTTCGAGTGCACCGTGAAAGGTGGCCGCGAGGGGACAGGACGAGATGTGGTCGAGTGGGTACGTGAGGCCGAATCCCGGGGCGCGGGCGAGCTGTTCGTCAACTCGATCGACGCCGACGGAACGAAGGACGGTTACGACATCCCACTGACGCGGGCAGTCTGTGATGCTGTCTCGACGCCAGTCATCGCCTCGTCCGGCTGTGGCGGTCCCGAAGACGCCCACGAGGTGTTCGCAGACGCGGGTGCGGACGCGGCGCTCGCCGCATCGATCTTCCACTTCGACGAGTACTCGATCCGCGAGGTGAAGGAGTATCTCGCCGACCGCAGCGTTCCGGTGCGGCTGTGAGGACCACGCTCGACCGAACGATCGCCAGCGTCGTGACTAGCGGGAAGACATTGCTGCGATCGCCACTGTCGTATGTCTGAATCGGACGACGAGGACTCCAGCGGCGGAAGATCACGCGCGGACGCCGTCAACCGGCTCGAACGGGTGATCGATACGCAGATCGATACCGTCGACGATCTCGACCAGAAGGCCGCATACGTCACACGATTCGTCGGTGTGGTTCTGGGACTGGTGCTCACTGCCGTTTCGTTGGCATTCCGACTCGGCGGCGGTGCTCCCACCACGTCCGTGCCAGCGATTCTCGCCGTTGCTGCGGGTGTCGTCGGACTCGTCGCCGCCATCGCCGGAGCGATCGTGACCTACCTCAGCAGCAAAGTCGTCGTCGGGCTTCATCCTCGCGCGGCGAAAACGATCGCGGACGGGGAGTACGGCTACGGCGAGTACAACGCACTCTTGCTCCGATCCTATGCAGATGCCGTCGAACGGAATCGGCAGGTACTGGCAGCGAACGCCCGCCGATTCCGCTCGACGCTCGTCGCGCTTCTCGCGGGGATCACGTATCTCTCGATCGCCGTTCTGTTGTTCGTACTCGCACCGACCGGGGTATGGGGATGGGGTGTTCTGCTCGCAGGTACCCTCGCGCTCGCCATCGTTGCGTGGTATCTGCTCACGGGAAGGTACTTGCGGCTGGAAGTCGACGACTCCAGCAATGAGTGATAGCAGCGACGAGTCCGACGACGAGGGAGTCGTTCGAGACGGCGACGGGAAACCACGATTCCGTACCGTTGCGGTCGAGAAAGGCGGCCGCTCGGACGACGGATAGCTTTCCTCTTCCATCGAGAAGCGTTCGCCAGCCGTGGTGCAGCGGTGCTGCGCCGAACGGCCTGATGTCGACTGCGGTTTCCTAGTGGCTGGCGGCGAGTCACTCGGTCAGCGGGAGGACGATCCCGAAGCCGAACACCGAGACGAAGGCGACGAGGATACCGGCCACCTCGCTGTCGAAAAGTAGGGTTCGCTCCCAGCCGGGAAGTGGTCCAGCCACTGCGGGGCCGAACGCGGAGCCAGCCGCTCCGAGAACGAACAGCGCGACGCCAAGCGCGAAGCCGTATTTCGTCAGTCGTTCATGGTTCAGATCGCCGTATCGACCCATACACGTGGTTCGGGCGGGTGACGATCAAACCGGTTTCGATCCAGTCGCTCGAAACGCAACTGCTTTCGGGCTACGACGAGTAGCGGCGTCGATGAAGGAGACGCTTTTGCAACTCGGGACGGAGTTCGGTGCGGCTGCCGTCCGTGCGATCGGTGCGGTGTGTGCGGCCGCCCTCGGTGTCGTGGTCGAACTGAACGGACTCCAGACGCTCGATACGGGCGTCGGCATCGTCGGTGTCTGGATGACGGCGCTCGGCTGCCTGCTGCTCGTCATCGGGTACGTTCTCGCAAGCGACGCGATCGATCTGTTGCGAGCGAAACGCCAGCCGACGAACTGAGTCGCCGCAGCAATCGCCGTCTTAGGCCGCCTGGAACGCGTCGCGGAACGTCGTCGTCATCTCGCTGACTCGATCGGCCCCGGCTTCGAGCGCGTCGAGTGGCTCGGTGCCGGATTCGGTCCGGATAGTGAGGATAGGGTCGGTCTGACCACCTGACTGCTCGGGGTTCACGTCGTACGTGGCGGCGACGACACCCGACGTTTCGAGCAGCGCGCCCTTGAGCACGTTCATGAACGTGTGGTCCTCGCCTTCGATCTCGATCGCCAGTTCCTCGTCCTCGCTCTCGATGACCCGTAGATCCATACCCTCTCTTCGGCGTCGCGCGCTTCAACCTGACGACTGATGGTCGTCGATCGACGGTCCCTCTCTGGCGACGCCGTGGTCGTCTCGTGAAGCCGTCCTGATGCGTATGCACGCGACAGAGTGAAACCATCGCAGTCCTTCGAGCCTTCATGGCCCCGTGGCAGACACTCGCACGGATCGCGGTGCTCCTCGCGGCCGCGATCTCGCTGGGGGCCGTCTACCGACTCGACGGCCGCGGGAAATGGGGGCCAGCGCTTCGCGAACGCTTTGTGGCTGGCGTTCCATGGGGCACACTCCTCACGGTGGCGGGACTGCTCTGGGTGTATCTGTTCGTCCAGAACGGACTGACGAACTGGTACTGGCCGGTCGTTCTCCCGTTCCGGGCGTGGTCGTATCTCTATCCCCTCGGGATGGCGGTCGCGTCGTTCGCCCACGTCGGCCCGGCCCACCTCGTCGGGAACCTCGTCGGCGTCTGCACGTTCGGCGTCGTCGTCGAGTACGCGTGGGGACACTACCCCACCGAACGCGGCACGGCGACGTTTTCCTCGCTCCGGACCAATCCCTACGCTCGCGCGCTCGCCATCCCTGCCGCGGCGATCGGCGTCGGCCTGGTCGTGGCGGTGTTCTCGATCGGGCCGGTGATCGGCTTCTCGGGTGTGGTGTTCGCGTTCGCCGGGGTCGCGCTCGTCCGCTACCCAGTGACGACGGTGATCGCGCTCTCGGCCGGTGGCGTCGTCCAGCTCGTGTATCGTGCGCTGCGGAACCCGGTGGTGCAGGCAAGCGCCGAACCCTCGTTCGGGACGCCGTGGTGGGCCGGGATCGCGATCCAGGCCCACGCCATCGGTCTCCTCATCGGCGTCTTGCTCGGCGTCGCGCTCTGTCGCCGGCGTGACGTTCGGCCCCCACCTGGCCGGCTCTGGCTCGGCACCATCCTGTTCGCCGTTGGCCAGTCGCTGTGGGCGGTCTACTGGTTCCGTGGCAACGGCGAGTACGTGCTCTTCCGGGCGGTCGGTGCGGTGCTCGTCTTCGGGCTCGCGCTCGTGGTCGCGGCGAGCGTCGCCGCCCCCGACCGGCTGGCGCTTCCACGGCCGGACGTCCCGCGCCTCGAGAGTATCGAGCGTCTCAGCGATCTTGGACGTGTCGGGACTATCGGACGCCGTGCAGCCTCGGCGGGTGTCATCGTGCTCGCGCTCGCGGTGCTCGCTGCCCCCGCTGTTCCGGTGAACCTCACGACCGTCGATACCCCAGCCGAAGAGGTGTTCGCCTCCGGGACCGGTGCTGGGCCCCAGCCGGGACTCGACGCCGATGTCGCCGTTCGAGACTACACCGTCAGCTACGCCGAGAACGTCACGAACCGGAAGGTGTCGGTGTTCGACATCTCGGCGTTCGGTGAGACGACCCAGGTGCGAGCCAGCGGCGTGATCGTCGAGAGCGACAGTCGCCACGTCTGGACCACCGCGATCCAGTCGAGCGAGTTGGCGTTCGACGGCTGGTCGGCGGTTAAACTCGGCGGGCTGGGCTGGTCCGAAACCGTGGCCGCCAAACGAAACGGGTGGCGGATCGTCGGCGGCGGCCACGCCTACAAGGTGTACCTCAACGGACCCGGTGAGGGCCGACAGCTCGCATATCGCTCGACACCTGCAACCGCCGAGCCAGTCATCACGGGAAAGAACGTCTCGCTCGCCCCGCAGAAGACGGGGTTCGATCTCGTCGTCAGTCGGAACAACGAAACCCTCGGCTCCGTTCCGCTCCCGAAGAAAGGAACGAGCGCGGCGGTTGCAAACGTTACCTTCGACCGGAATGGAAAGCACCTGTACGCCGTCGCAGGGCAGACACGCGTTCGGATCGCAAGTCACGAATCCTACGAGTGAATAGCGGGGCGGATCACTCCCACTCGATCCGAAATACCTCGGCGTCCACGGTGCGGGAGTCGGCCTCGTGGAACTCGAACTGCCGCGGGAGATCGAGTTCGGCTCCGTAGGCCCGCGTCACCTCGCCTCCGTTGTCGTCGGCGAACGCCTCAACGAACCCAGAACTATTGGCGTTGTGAACAGAATACGAAACGGTGGCAACTCGGGCTGCCGTCGCGAGGAACGCCCGATCGGCGTGTTCGTTGTCGTTCTGCGCGCCGAACGGCGGGTTCATCACGACCGTCGTAGGTACGTCTCCCTCGTGGGATGGAGATTCTTCGGTATCGACCGACTCGGCCCGTGAGCGAAGCGGTGCGTCGGTCGCGTCGGCTTTGACCCACGAGACGTCGGCAGTAGTGCCGACCCGGCACTCATTGGCTCGCGCGGTCCGGAGCGGATCGGGGTCGATATCGATCCCGACGACCGACTCCGGCCCGCGGAGCGCTGCACCGAGTGCGAGCATCCCCGTTCCGGTGCCGAGATCGATCACGGGCTGGCCTTCGATGTCGCCCTGCAAGTCCGCGACGTGGATCAGGTGGGCCGCGAGGTCGGGCGGCGTGGGGTACTGTTCGAGACCGACTTGTGGATCCTCGAACCCTGCGACCACCGCGAGTCGCTGAGCCAGGGCGCTCACGGAACTCATCGCTCGTGATACCCAACGAACATAGGAAAAGGTTTGGCTATTCGCTTCGGTAATTCGTTCGAACCGAAGACTGAGGGCGACGCCGATACCGGTATCGATGACGATGAATTCGGAACTCGATCCCCAAGTGCGGCAGGTGCTCGATCTGCTCGACCAGCAGCGCGCGCCGCCGACCTACGGCGCGTCGGTCGAAACCGCGCGCGACCAGTTTGACGAACTGTTCTCGATGCTCGACCCCCAACCTGTCGGCGACGTGCAGAATCTCACGATCCCGGGGCCGAAGAGACCGATCCCGATCCGGGTCTACGCGCCCGAGGACGGCCCGGACGACGCTCCGGGAGTGTTCGTCACGTTCCACGGCGGAGGCTGGGTACTCGGCGATCTCGACACCCACGACCCGTTCTGTCGTGCGGTGACGAACGCGGCGGACTGTCTCGTGATCTCGGTCGACTACCGCCGCGCGCCCGAGCACCCGTTCCCGGCGGCGGTCGAGGACTGCTACACGGCCGTCGAGTGGGCTGGGGAGTACGCGGGCGACCTCGGCGGCGACCCCGAGAGGCTGGCAGTCGGTGGCGACAGCGCGGGTGGGAACCTCGCGGCCGCGGTCACACTGCTGGCGCGCGACCGTGGCGGTCCCGACCTGTGTCATCAGTCGCTCATCTATCCGGCGGTGAACTCCGTCGTAGGTGAGGAGTTCGACTCCTACGAGGAGAACGGTGCAGGGTATCTCCTCGAACACGAGAGCATGGAATGGTACGACGAGCGCTACATCCAAGACGACCTCGACGCGCGCAACGAGTACGCCGCACCGCTGCTCGCGCGCGATCTCTCCGGCCTGCCGCCCGCGACCGTCATCACGGCGGGGTTCGATCCGCTCCGCGACGAGGGGATCGCCTACGTCGACCGGCTCGAAGACGCCGGCGTCGCGGTCGAGCACGAGCACTTCCCGGAGATGATCCACGCGTTCGTGAGCATGCTCGACGTGGTCGATCGAGCGCACGACGGGATCGAGACGGTCGCCGACGGTCTCCGGGACGCGTTCGACGCGCAGGCTCGATAGCCCGGCCGACACCACCGCCGGAGCTGGATTGCCGGTACTCCGAGGCGGCCCGGTTTTTCCCCGCTTTCGCCACAGACTTCCCCGGCAGACCGCTACTCCTGTTGATGTCGGAGGATCTGTTTACACCGCTCGAACTGCGCGAGACTCGCGTCCCGAACCGGGTGATGGTCTCGCCGATGTGCCAGTACTCTTGCGAGGATCGTGACGGTCTCGCGACGGATTGGCATCTCGTCCATCTCGGCAGCCGCGCGGCCGGCGGGGCTGGAATCGTGATGACCGAGGCGACCGCGGTCGAATCTCGGGGACGGATCTCGCCACAGGATCTGGGGATCTGGAGCGACGAACACGGGGAGGCGCTCGCGCCAGTCGCGGAGTTCATCAAGGGCCAAGACTCGGTGCCGGCGATCCAGCTCGCCCACGCTGGCCGGAAGGCGTCGAAGACCCGTCCGTGGGACGGCAGCGAACCGCTCCAGCCCGACGAGAGTGGCTGGGAGACGATCGCACCGAGCGCCGCACCGTGGCCCTACGACGAGGGGAGGACGGCGACGGCCGAGATGACGCAGACAGATATCGAGGACGTAATCGATTCCTTCGCGGCGGCGGCCGAGCGCGCTCACGAGGCAGGATTCGAGATCGCCGAGGTTCACGCCGCCCACGGCTACCTCCTCCACGAGTTCCTCTCACCTGTCACCAACCACCGCGAGGACGATTTTGGAGGATCGTTCGAGGATCGGACGCGGATCGTTCGCGAGGCGACCGCCGCTGTGCGGGAGGTTTGGCCCGACAACAAGCCGGTGTTCGTCCGGATCTCCGCGACCGACTGGCTGCCCGACCGCGACGCCTGGACGGTCGAGCAGTCGGTACAACTCGCCGACGACCTCTCGACGGTGGGTGCGGATCTGATCGACGTGAGTGCTGGCGGGCTCCACCCCGACCAGGAGCTTCCGTCGGCGGGGCCGAGCTATCAGGTACCCTACGCACAGGAAATCCGCAAAGAGAACGACAGCGAGGTTGCAGTGGGGGCGGTCGGCGGAATCACGAGTCCAGAACAGGCCGACGCGATCGTGCGCAACGGCCGGGCCGATCTCGCGATCCTCGGACGAGAACACCTCCGCGACCCGTACTTCACACTCCACGCCGCCGAGACGCTCGATCGTCCGGAGGCGGCCGAACCGCCGTTGCAGTACCGCCGTGGGTTCTGAGTGGTTTTGGTCCACAGCAGGACACGAAGCAACATCGGGACACCGAACGGTTCCCGATCGAAACCGTCACGCTCACAACCATTGACAGAGAACGACCATCAGAGCCGATGAATGGAACCAGTTCGGGCTACTGTCGGCACGCATCGCCCCGAGACACGGTCGAGTGATGCGGAGACGAGACTACCTTCGCGGGCTGGGCGCGATCGCCGGCATCGTCGGCGTCGCAGGCTGTTCGTCGAACGCCGCCGAGGGGCCAGCCGCGGGAACCACGGCCGGAGAGCCAGCAGGCAACGCGACCGACGAGTCACGAACCGAACGCACTGCGACAGGCTCGGTGATCAGCCGGACGGCCGACGAATCGACGACTGACCGAGCGACGGCCGAACAAACGACAAACAGCCCGACGGCCCAACCGACGGCCACGGCGACGGCAACAGCGACGTCGACGCCGATCCCGACGCCGGAGCCGCCCGCGGACAGGCTGTTGCTCGCGCCGGCGCTCGGTGCGGGCTGGACGTACGCCGATGGCTCTGCACCCCGAGTACGGGACAACGGCACCATAACGGCGCTGTATCGCGGTACGGAGCCGTATACGCGAACTCTCCGAACACGGCTCTGGCGATGTGAGGGACAGACGCTCGACGCACTCGGTGGGACGTGTTCGCTCGGAACCCTTCCAAGTCGGTATCGGTCGCGGGACGACATCGAGACGGCGAGTCCCACGATCGGCGAGACGGCGTTCGCGTGGTGGTCGTCGGACGACGCGAGAACCGACATCGAGGTAGTCGCGGCCGATCACGTGTTCCGGATGAGTTCTATGCCGCTCACAGAGCAGGCGGGGGGGAGTTCGACCAGGCTACCGTCCCGCGATGCACGGCTGACCGAACTCGTTGAGCTCGCCCAACGGCAAGCCGAAAAGCTCGCCTCGTCCGGCTGAACTGTCGACATCGCGGTCCGTCTCTCGGTAATTCTCGTCGCTGTCGAGTCCGAAAAACGCCCGATCGACTGCCGGGGCCGAAAGAGGCTACTGTCGGTCGGCCGTTCGTGGCGACGATGGCAACCGAAAACCGGAGCGATACGTTCGATATTGGGGGAGAGGACACGGTCCACCGACTGGGCTTCGGCGCGATGCGCCTCACCGGTGACGAGATCATCGGGCCGCCGGACGACGAGGACGAAGCGCGAGAGGTCCTTCAGCGTGCGACCGAGCTCGGCGTGGACTTCATCGACACCGCCGACTCCTACGGCCCGGCGGTTTCCGAGCGCCTGATCGGCGAGGCGCTCGCGCCCTACGACGACGCGTTCATCGCCACCAAGGGTGGACTCTGGCGCGACGACCGTGACGCCGCGTGGCCACGATGTGGCGAACCGGGCTACCTCCGCAACGCGATCCTCGGCAGTCTCGATCGACTCCAAACCGATCAGATCGACCTGTACCAGTTCCACCGCCCGGACCCCGACGTCGACTACGAGGAGTCCGTAAACACCTTCGCGGAGTTCAAAGACGAGGGGAAGGTCAACCACGTCGGCGTCTCGAACGTCTCGGTCGAACAGCTCGAAACCGCGCGCGACGTGGTCGAGATCGCCACCGTCCAGAACCAGTACAACATCGGCGACCGCGAGCACGAGGAAGTCCTCGAATACTGTGAAGAGCACGACATCGGCTTCATCCCGTGGGCACCGCTCGGCTCGGGCGAACTCGACGGGCTCGACGAAGTCGCGGCCAACCACGACGCGACCGAGTACCAGGTCGGCCTCGCGTGGCTCCTCCAGCATTCCCCGGTGATGCTCCCGATTCCAGGTACGTCGAGCGTCGACCATCTTGAAGAGAACGTCGCGGCCTCGGAGATCGAACTCACCGACGACGAGGTCGCAACGATCGAAGGCTGAAGCGCGTCCGCAAAACGTTTTCAAAACCGAGCGTCCACCGCTCGGATGGAGGAATCCGATACTACTGCTTACTGCGACAGCGTCGTTTCACGCATTGGCTCGATTCGGGAGGTATGGTTGGTTTCGTCGCTATGCGTCTCGGCCCGTGATTCCGCCCCGAGCCGCGACGGGTGGAATCCGAACTCACCGCACGATTCGCAGATGATCTCGTACATGGGTTGGCCCCAGATGCGGTTCCACGCCATACTATAATTATCTTTCGTGCTAGTGCAAGTCTTGCTCGTCGCCTGTGGCCATCCGGGCCATCCGAGCCACCCAACTCAGACGAGTCCTACCACGTGCCGTGGAACGTGTCGAACGAGAGGTTCTCCAGGGGTTCGTTGCCGACTGCGATTTCGTACTCGCCGGGCGTCAACATGGGTTTGTGGAACTGCGGGCCGTCGTCGGTCGTGATCCGTGGACAGCCCGTGTTCACGAACGCGTCCATGTCGAAGTTTCTCAACCTGTCGGGCGTGACCTCGTCCATCGTGATGAGGTAGGCGTTCTCGTTCTCGTCGACGATCTTCTCGGCCTGATCGTAGCGTCCCTGGCCGATCTTGGTGCAGAAGATCACGCCCCACTTCTCGGCGTCCATCGCGCGGTGGACGGCTCCGTAGCGCTGCTTCAAGAATTTCTCGGTGTCGGCGACCGAAACGGCGTTGTTGACGGGATCGGCGATCACCACACGCTTGTCGGGGTGTTCCATCGCGAGACCGAGGGGATGGAACTTCCCGCCCCCGACGTAGAGCACCTGATCGGCGTCGATGTCGGCGGAGGCGTAGTTACACCCCAAGACCTGTCCTTCGTGAGTCAATCGATCGTCGCCCCGGCGGGTGTGGACGTCAAATCCTCGCGATTCGAGCCACGCACGCATCTCTTCGAACTTGTTCATGTGCTGTGCGGTAGTGACGAGCCCGACATCGGGGTTCTCGTCGGGATCGTCGAGTTCCTCAAGCGAGTCCACCATGATCGGCTCGACATCGACATTGGAAAAGAGCGGAACGTAGATGATCTTCTCCGACTCCTTCATCGGGGAGTGGCCGAAGTGGACGAACACGTCCGTGCGGCGCATCATATAGGTATCGAGGTCACACGCGCCGTAGCACGGCTGTCCGGACAGGAGGACGCGCACGTCGTCGGGTAGGAGTGCGCGGAGATCGTCGGTCACGGCCGGTCCGCGGCGCTTCAGCCCTTCGGGGAACTGGAGACCGACTTTCTCGGCGTCGCGTTCCTCGACCGCTTCGACGATCCGATCGAGTTCGTAGTCCCACTCCCGATCGTGTTTGAGCGCCATTCCTGTTCGCGTGAGATCGCCCGCAGAAGTATCCGACTGGTGGCTCATTGAGTGGTCTTACGCGTCGTAACGTTTAGTCTCGGGGTTTTGTGCGAACGGAGTGAGCACAAAGCTCGTTGTGGAATGAGCGCAGCGAAGTGGTAGCGTTCCGTTGCCCTCATACGTCGCGATCACCGCTCAACCCCTCGACAGTTCGTTCGACGAGTGTGGCTTCGGCCTTTCGGAGATGCTCGGCGGCGGTTCCCGGTGCGCAGCCCAGCCGATCGGCCACGTCGGCGACCGTGGCCTCACGGGGAGTCTCGTAGTAACCGAGATCGACCGCTGTCGTCGCTGCTTCCGCCTGGCGGTCGCTCAGCGCGCTCGCAGTCTCGATCGTTCCGGCGTCGTAGCTGCCGACACTCCGGATCTCGGCGTCGACGCCTGGCGGTGCCTCGTCGATCGCGGTCTGGAGGGCGTCGGCGCTCCCGACGACGGTGAGATCGATGGTGCGGTCACTCCGGTATTCGAGCGGCGGCATCACGACGAGACTGCCGTGGGTGAACGCGTCGGTCAGCTGACGCGCTTCGGCGGCGAGCCGTTCGCGAACGTACACGTAGAACGTCTCCCCCTCTCCCGGAACGATCTCGAACTCAAGCGCCGTCTCGACGGTTTCGAGCGCTGCCGCGTACGGTTCCGGCTCGCCTTCGACGGCGAAGATCATGGTGTTGGTCTCACCGACAGCGGGGTTCCATTGAAGCAGACGGTACGACCCGTATTCTTCCCGGGCGGCGACGAACTCGTGCATCGGGTGAATGACGTCCTCGCTCTGTTGGAGGCGCAGTTCGAGATATTTCATGTCCGGCGTCGCGGACGGACACTAATAAACGTCCCTCACCAGCGAGGCAGAACGGCCTCGTCACACCGAGCCAAATCGTCGGTAGAAACCGGCCGAGCGCGCCGGCACCCACATCATGAGCTCGCAGTCAGCCGTCGAAGCACCGGATCGATCCGCCGACGAACCGCTCGCGGAACTGCTCGCACCCTACACCGTCGCCCGCGACGACCACCACAATGCGCCCGGGTTCGTGGTGCGCCCCGACGAGGTCCAAGACGTTCTCTTCGCGCTGCGTGACGAGGCGGGATTCGATCACTGCTCGTGCGTCACCGCCGAGGAGTACGAGGACCGCTTCGAGTCGATCTACCATCTGAGGAAGTACGAGGATCCGACTGACGAGGTGAGCATCGTCGTGCCCACTCCCCGAGAAAATCCGGTGAGTCAGAGCGCAGAACCGGTCTATCGGACGGCTGACTGGCACGAGCGCGAGGCCTACGACCTCGTAGGAATCGAGTACGACGACCACCCCGACCTCCGGCGGATTCTCCTCCCCGAGACGTGGCAAGGCCACCCAATGGGGCTCGACTACAACCAGGACAAGCCACAGATCGTCACGCTCGAATCCCACGCCAACCCCCTCGAAGAGGACCACCGGAACGGGGGTTCGGACACGATGTTCCTCAACATCGGCCCGCATCACCCTGCGACCCACGGCGTGCTCCACATCGAGGCGGTGCTCGACGGCGAGCAGGTCGCCCACGTCGATCCCGATCCTGGATATCTCCACCGGTGTGAGGAACAGTGCTGTCAGAACGGGACTTATCGTCACGAGATCATGCCCTACCCCGATCGCTGGGACTATCTCGGCGGCCAGCTCTTGAACGAGTGGTGTTACGCCCGGACCGCCGAGGATCTCGCGGATCTCGACGTGCCGGAGTACGCCCAAGTCATTCGGACGATGAGCGGCGAACTCTCGCGGATTCTCGCCCACCTGCTCGCGATCGGCACGTTCGCCCTCGACATCATCGGCGAGTTCACCGTCGTGTTCATGTACGCGATCCGCGACCGCGAGATCGTCCAGAACATTCTGGAGGATCTCACGGGCCAACGGTTGATGTTCAACTATCTCCGGCTCGGCGGAGTCGCGTGGGACCTGCCCGAACCACGCAAAGCGTTCTTCGAGAAGATTCAGGACTTTCTCGACGATCTCCCCGGCAAGATCGACGAGTACCACGATCTACTGACTTCGAACGAGATCTTTCAGATGCGGTGCGTCGACACCGGCGTGCTCGACAGCGAAACCGCCAAGCAGTACGGCTGCACCGGTCCCGTAGCGCGTGCGTCGGGTGTCGATTACGACCTCCGCCGCGACGATCCCTACGGCTATTACCCCGAACTCGACTGGGACGTCGTGACCGCTGAGGAGGGCGACAACTACGCCCGCGTGCTCTGCCGGCTCCGCGAGATCGAACAGTCCGCGTGGATCGTCGAGCAGTGTGTCGACCTACTGGAAGACTGGCCCGAGGACGATCGCGAAATCCAGTCGAACGTTCCCCGGACGCTCCGTCCGGACGACGGGGCAGAGATCTACCGAGCGGTCGAGGCCGCGAAAGGAGAGTTGGGAATCTACATCCGGTCCGATGGAACCGACGAACCCGCACGGTTTAAGATTCGGAGTCCGTGTTTCTCGAACCTCCAGGTCCTCCCCGAGATGGCCGAGGGCGAGTACGTCCCCGATCTGATCGCCTCACTTGCGAGCCTCGACATCGTACTCGGCGAAGTCGACCGCTGACGGTACGACGCTGTCGACACTCGGGGATTGAAATCACTCGCCTACCTACGCCCCTGCATGTCCGCCGACCTCCCGCTCGAACACGTCTCGATCGAACCCGACGTTTCCACCGACGGTCCCGCGCCGGCGGTGTTCGTTCTCCACGGCCGCGGTGCCGACGAGGAGGATCTCCTTCCAGTTGCCCAGCGCCTTCCCGACGAACTCCACGTCATCAGTCTTCGCGCGCCGGATCGGCTGATGGGCGGGTACACGTGGTACGAGCTCGACGTGCCGGACGGCGACCTCCACGAGAGCCAGCCCGTCATGGACGAGTTCCGCCGAAGTCTCGATCTCGTGAGCGAGACGATCGACGCCGCGATCGACGAGTACGACCTCGATCCCGACCGAATCGGGCTGCTGGGATTCAGTCAGGGAGCGATTTCGTCGCTCTCGCTCCTGGTCGAAGACCCCGAACGCTACGCGTGGGTCGTCGCGCTCCACGGCTATCTCGCCGAGTCACACGCCGACGCCGAGCCCGTCGGTATCGAGGACACACCAGTGTTCGTCGGTTCGGGGACCGCAGACCAGATCATTCCGTCGAGTCGTGCCCAGGCGGCGGCTGACCGCCTGCACGAGATGGGCTGTCCGGTCGAGGCCCACGAGTACGGAAGCGCCCACGGGATCGCGCCGGACGAACTCGCGGACGTGGTCGAGTGGGTCGAGGCGCGCCTGGGCTGACGGACACTGGGCACCGCCAAGTTGAAACCAATCACGGCCCAAACGAGGACGATGAGCACCGAACCGGAGCTCGATGCAGAGACCGACGCCGACGCCGAACCGATGGCCACAGCGGGCCGGCCCGAGGACCTCGCTGGCGACCTCGGGAGCGCGATCGCCGACACGCCCGAGTACGAGCGGTTCGCCGAAGCGAAAGCCGAGGTCGAGCGGAGTCCCGAAGCCCAGGAGAAGGTTCAGGAGTTCGAGCGGCTCCGTGACGAGTTCATGCTCGCGCGCCAGACCGGCGAGGCGAGCCAAGAGGACCTCCAGAAGCTCCAGACCGCCCAGCAGGAACTCCACGAGGTCCCGGCGATGGCGGAGTTCCTCGACGCACAGAACCGACTCGACGCCCGGCTCGAACGCATCAGCGACGCGGTTTCGGTCGAACTCGACTTCGACTTCGGCGACCGGATCGGCGCGTGCTGTCAGGACTAATCAGCTCCACATTTTTACTGCGTCCCCATTCGCTCGCTCCGCTCGCTCAGGGTCCTTGCAAAAACCTGGGATGAAAACACCCGCTCGTTCGCACCCTACGGGCACTCACTCGCGGTGAGCCGCGTTCGCTTCGCTCGCGCGGATGCTACACTCTTCGTGCCCGCCACCGCAACCGCACGGCACCGCTGAAGCCCTCGCACCTCCGGTGCTCACCCTTCATCCACCAGGACCGCACCGCAGCCACGCCGGCGTGCTATCGGATGGTGGTTTCACACACTGAGTTCCCTGCCCCTGCTTGCAGCAGAGAACGACACGAGTGCCAGTAGCGACAGGAAGACAGCAACAACAGGAGTATCGAGAACGAACGGAACCATCCCGATCGTCATGACGCCGATGGCGAGCCAGCCGATCGTCGAGAGGGTTCTCGTGTTCATATCATCGCTTCATGTTCGATCAGCATATCGATTCCGGGCCGTCAGTGGCTGCCAGCAGCATTCGCAACGACCGGTGGCCGTATCGCTCGTCGCATCCTCCCCTCATCCTCGATTCGGCAGAGATGACACGCACTCGATCGGGAGACTTAGACTGTTCGCCCACGCGCATCCGGTGATGGTAGACTCAGACTGGAACGACTGGCTGCCGCAGGCGATCACTGACGCCGATCCCGATGGCGTGGCGATCTGGTATCTCGGGTGTAACGGGTTCGTGCTGACCGACGGCGACACGACGCTGTTCATCGATCCGTACCTCGGAACCGGTGACCCACCGCGAACGATCAGAATGATTCCAGTGCCGTTCGACCCGGCCGATGTCAAGGCGGCCGATGCGGTGCTCGCGACTCACGAACACACCGACCACGTCCACGGCCCCTCGCAGGCTCCGATCCTCGAAGGAACCGGCGCGACCTTCCTCGCGCCCGACGACAGCCTCGCGGTTGCGCGCGAGGACGAGCGCTGGACCGACGAGTGGGACGTCGACGACGAGCAACTCGACGAAGTGACCGAGGGTGATACGATGGCAATCGGTGATTTCACGGTCCACGTCGAGGAGGCTCACGATCCAGACGCAACCCACCCGGTGAGCTACGTCATCGAACACCCGGCTGGCACCTTCTTCCACGGCGGCGACACCAAGCCGAGCGAGGCGTTCGAACGGATCGGTGAGGAGTACGACATCGATCTCGCGGCGCTCGCGTTCGGCAGCGTCGGCCGGATCCCCGACAAGGAAACCCGCGAACCAACCCGAACGCGGTGGTACAACGACGAGAATCAGGCTATCGAGATCGCCGCCGCCCTCCAGACCGATCGCCTCCTCCCGACCCATTGGGACATGTGGAAGGGACTTACCGCCGATCCGACCGCGCTCCACCATCACGTCGGGAGCTTCGACCACCCGAACACGCTCGAAATCGTCGAGATCGGTGATCGGGTGGGTCTGTAGCGCTCGAAAGAGATCTTCCTGATCGGCTTCCTTGGTAGTGCGTGGCTATCCAACACGGTAGTTCATTACACTATTATGCGTTAATCGTCCCCCTGGCGAATAAATCAATTAATGAATATTATCATGATCAACCATAACAGTTTTTTAGTGAGATGTTCTGGGTGGCGGTGCGGCGAACGAGGCGGGCCGACACGACGGCGCGCTCGGGTCACGACGCCGACCGCGAGCGGCTGCTGGCGGACGAGGAGCGCCGTTACCGTCGCGGTCCACGCTCGACGCCACGAAAACGAACGCAACCCACGAGAACGAATTCACAATGCCAACCCCTGAAGAACTCATCGGAGACACGGACGTCTTCACGAAGGACATCGACAACCCCGCAGCCGAAGAGCTGCGCGAGATGCTCGACACCCAGGACTACGTGTTCGCGCCCGGCATGTACCACGCCCTCGACGCCCGGCTCGCGGAGATGGCGGGCCACGACGCCGCGTACATGAGCGGCTACTCCACGGTGTTGGGCCAGTTCGGGTTCCCGGACCTCGAGATGGTCACGATGACCGAGATGGTCGAGAATGCGAAGCGAATGGTCGAGGCGACCCATCTCCCTGTGATCGCCGACTGCGACACCGGGTACGGCGGGATCCATAACGTCCGGCGCGCGGTCCGAGAGTACGAGAAGGTCGGCGTCGCCGCGGTCCACATCGAGGACCAGGTGACGCCGAAGCGGTGTGGCCACATCGCGGGCAAGCAGATCGTTCCGCGTGAGGACGCCCAGGCTCGCTTCGAGGCCGCCGTCGACGCGAAGCAGTGTGAGGACACCGTGATCATCGCGCGCACCGATGCCTACGGCTCCGCCAACGGTGACTGGGAAGAGCACTTAGAGCGGGGGCGGCTCTACGCCGACGCTGGCGTCGACATTGTCTGGCCCGAGATGCCCGATCCCAGCCGGGAGGACGCTGTGGAGTACGCCGAGACGATCCACGAGACCCACCCCGATCTCGATCTCGCGTTCAACTACTCCTCGTCGTTCGCGTGGTCCGAGCAGGACGACCCGCTCACCTTTGAGGAGCTGGGCGACCTCGGGTACAAGTACCAGTTCATCACCCTCTTCGCGCTCCACTCGGGCGCACACGCGGCCTTCGAGGACATGAAGAACCTCGCGGAGAACGCCGAACAGGGCCAATTCGATCTCGAAGACCGGTATCTCGATCACGAGACCGAATCCCACCACGAGCTGTCGTTCGTCGACAAGTTCCAGGACATCGAGATGGAGTTCGACCCAGAGGCGCGCTCGCGCATCGAGGGATCGGAGGGGTTCTCGGAGGACGAACGCGACCCCCTGACCGCTGACGCCGAGAGCGACGACTAACTCGCCTCCTCGTCGGTTCCCTCCCCCCTCTGGACACACCGACATCTCGACTGCACGCAGAGCGCGGTATCACCGGCACCGAAACCGAAATTACCCTTCCGATAGACACGACACACGCCACATGAGCAAAACCAACACTAGACACGGACACAGTCAGCGAGGACAGCCTATCAGCGACGGTCTCGGAGGTGAGCGATGAGCGCTCGACACGACGAGCGGCTGCACGACCGGAAGTTCGTCCGCACGTTTTTCACCACGCCGACGGCGGTGGAGGGCGAGGAGGATTCGGCGAAGATGTTGCGGAGCGCGAGCGGCCTGCAGGGGATGGAAGCGCCGGACGTGTGGGTACCGGACAACGAGGACGCCACCGCGCCGTCGATGCGCGACGAAGGTGCGGAAAATATCGTTGAAGTCCTCTCGGAGAACGGCGCGGAGTTCCCTGGCGAGATCCACCCGCGGGTAGTGTGGCACCGCGACAGCCCCCAAACCCGGTATCAGGGGTTCCAGCACATGCTCGACATCGCCGATCCCGACAACGGGGCCGTCGAGCANGTGTGGCACCGCGACAGCCCCCAAACCCGGTATCAGGGGTTCCAGCACATGCTCGACATCGCCGATCCCGACAACGGGGCCGTCGAGCATCTCGATGGGTTCGTGATCCCAGAGGTCGGCGGGATCGACGACTGGAAGAAAGCCGACGAACTCATCACGATCGTCGAGGCAGAGCACGGGCTTGAGGAGGGGAGTCTGGCGATGTCGGTGATCATCGAGAGCGGTGCAGCGGAGCTGGCGATGGGCGAGTTGCGCGAGGAGATGGGCAAGCCCACGAATAACTTGGAGCGGCTGTTCATGCTCGTGGATGGTGAGGTCGACTACACCAAGGACATGCGCGCGATCACCCCGACTGGAGATCTGCCGGCGTGGCCCGAACTCCGCCACAACACCTCTCGGGGTGCGAGTGCTGCGGGGTTGATCGCGGTCGACGGTCCCTACGACGACATCCGCGACGTCGAGGGCTACCGCGAGCGCATGACCGACAACCAGGCCAAAGGAATGCTCGGGATCTGGTCGCTCACCCCCGGGCAGGTGGTCGAAGCGAACCAGGCACCGCTGCCGCCCGAAACCGGCCGATGGCTCCTCGACGACGGCACCCGGCAGGTCGACCTCGACGACCAGGGCGACGAGCAGGTCTACACCGGCGACCGCGTCTCGCTTACCGAATCCGGCGATGGGTACGTCCTCACGGTCGGTGGCGACCAACAGGAACTCGACGAGGACGACCTCCGCGAGGAACTGCTGGACATGGCCGCGTACGTCCCGAGCATGGACGACATCGTCGACTCGATGGAGGAGTTCGAAGCCGCCCGCGACGCCGGCACCGGCGCGATCGCGATGGAGCGCGCCACTACCATCGTCATCGACGACGTCGCCGTCGACATCGCCACCGACCGGATGTGGGACGAGGCCACCTACCAGGCCGCGATGACCCCCGTCAGCCTCTTCCAGGACGTCTACGAGAACCGCCCCGACCAGCACGACGACCTCGCCGACCGCTACGGCCAAAGCGTGGTCGAGCGCGCCACCGACGTCGGTAACTGAAACTACGCTCC